>DATJYJ010000322.1:0-20624 GCA_035578025.1 Verrucomicrobiia bacterium | reverse complement strand
TCATACCACGGAGAGTCCGCGTTCAGACGCATGCGGTCACGGCCTTCGACTGCCGGGAGCCGCCTGCCGGAGCCATCTAACGGGTAAGCGGTCACGCCGCGGAACTCGAGCACGCAATCCACTGATTGCATGAGGACCGTGCCGGCTCCGGAATACGCGCCGGATGGGCGGGCATCGTTTGAGCTCAGCGTCCACCAGTCTGTCGTGCCGGGATAGTTGATGAGTTTCTGCCCGCGCAGGACCGTATATCCGGGTAGAGAGAGCAGCATGCGCGTGGATTTCTCTAGGGGCTGGTTGTCGAGGGCGGTGAGCAGGAATGCGATGAATCCATGCGACTCGATCCGGACCGGGCCTGCCGAGGCGGGTGCGTCTCCGATAAAGCCGAAGATGCCGGCCACCTGCGGTGCTTCAATGCGAAGCAGTTTCCGGGCAGGGTCGAACGTGAGTTCGCCCGTGTCGGCGCGGAACGGGGCGGACACGGATTTCGCGGCCTCGGGCAGTGCGCCGGAGCCGTTGGTGTCGACGGCGACCCGGTGCACGAACGCGACATTCGCGTCGTAGCCTGCCGATGCCTTCAGGAAACGCACGGCATTCCCGTTGCTCTTCTGACGTGCGGACTCCATGCGCGCTTCGAGCGGCAGGGGGATGTTGATCTGCTGCTTCGCGGGGGCGACCGCGCCCGTGCGGAAGATCCATGCGGACTGCCCGATGTTGGGCCACTTGGTCCAATCGCCGTTCAGGTTGAAGCTGGAGGGGCCACCGCGGTCCCAGTCGCGTCCGTGTTCCCAGGCGAAGTGCATGAGCGCGTCCCAATCCTGGAATGCGGCGAAGGCGGCGAGGGCCGGGTCGATTTCGGCTGCGTACTGGTTGGGGAAGGGCTGGTTGAACTCGCTGAGCGTGAAGGGGCGCCCCGCCTGGCGTGTCGCGGCCATGTTGAGAAAGGTGGCGAAGCCCGTGCCGCTGGACGTGGTATTGCGCTGGCGCCAGTCGCGCCCGTCCCAGGCCCGGTTGGGGAAGTTGTAGTGATCGATGTAAAAGTGGTTGTCCTGGTAATCGAGATCCTGGTGGGAATCGTAGTTCAGCAGTCCGCCGAAGCCGACCTGCGTGCCGGTCACCGGCACCAGAGCGTCGGTCGATTCGCGCACCGCCGTCAGCATACGGCGCAGGTAGGCGCGATCGCGGTCCACCAGAAACTGGATGGTAAGGTCGGTCGAATCCTGGCGGTCCCCGAGGAATGCCTTCTTCTGCCGCTCCAACTCGTCGCGATACTCGCCCGTCACCAGCCGGTCGATCGCGTTTTTCTGCCAGGCGTCGATGAGGGAGGTCTCGTTGTCGATCTCCACCATGGCGAGCACGGGATCGCCTTTGAGCTTGAGCGCTTCGATGAGCTTGCGGGCGTACTCCACCTGGAGATCGACCATGCGGGGATAGAAGATGTGAAGCGGTTTGCTTTGCGTAGGCAGGCGGTCGGCTCCGGGAATGGCCGGGACGTTGTCGACGGCCGGGCGGAACTCATAGCCGACGTGGAGGTTGAGATTGACGTAGATGCCTTCGGCCTGGAGCGCATCCAGGAACCCGCGCAGGCGCGCGATGGATATCGGATTGAGAGTCGGGTAGGGGCCGGTGGTGAGAGTGCTGCGCGCGTCCTGCGGATTGCGATCGGGCGAAGAGTCCATGTGGTGCAGGCGGACCAGGTTGACGCCGAGACGGCGCAGACGCCTGGCGATGCGCGCGGCGTCCTCGGGTTCGGGGAAATTCGCGCCGAATGCTGTGTTTACACCGAAGAGGCGGATGCGCCGGCCGCCGGCGGTGAAGAAATGGCCATTCTTCACGATCACACGGTCGGCCGGCGTGAGCGGGTGATTGAGGTTGCTGAAATCGGGAGCGCCGGTGAGGTGATCCTGATCGGCGGCGAACGGATAGAGCCGGTCCTGGGCAGCGGCGGGCAAGGACAGGGCAAGCGCCAGAAAGATTGCGCGGGGCATCTCGGATCCTTGCGTGGGATTTTAGCGCGCTGCTCTGCCCGCGTCTCAGCGCACAGAGCGACGCCCCAGCTTCTTCATCAAGGCGCTGGCCATGACCATCGCCGCTCCCACACACAGCAGGATGCCCGTGGAAGGCTCCGGCGCCGCCTGCGATGCAAGATCGCCCGGCGAGTCCGGGGATGGGTCGGCCAGGCCCAGAAACTCCTGATTAGAGGTGTAGGGCGTCACCGGAGTGTAGATGCGGAGCCGGGAGTAGAGCAACGGATCCATCTGGGCCGTGGAGACCGCGGCCGCCGCCTGGCTCATCAACGCGGCAGCGGAGGTGCTTTGGATCGGGGTCGAAGGAGTGAACAGACTCCACAAGGCATACTGGTAGTCCGCCGTTAGATCGTGCGGCGCAGACTGCTGAGATAGTTGCAGAACCAGGTATGCCGCCTCTTCATATTGCGTCACCGACTGCGACCAATCGTTGGGGTTCACGAACCGGGCATACTGGAGCGGATTCGCGCCGGTGAGCGTCGAGACCTCGTAGGTGAACGGACCCGAGGGTACGTAGGTGGTGTGCAGGTAGTCGTCGCAGACGAGTTCGCTATCGACACCATTGACAGCCGCGGTGAGGAAGCCGTTGTAGGTGCCGTACTGGGTGTTTGCCGGCAAGCTCTGGAACTGGATGGTGTCGCCAAAGGCCGTGGCGGCGAGGGCCAGCCCGACTACGAAAAGATGTCTCATCATGTGTATCTATCGGCCGAATGGACGGAAACTTTACTCCCGCGGCCTGTCTTTACCAGCGCAGGATCAGAGGGACTGAGGGCCGGAAGTCCTTCGTCCGACACTGCGCGCCGCGATCGAACTCCAATTCCATCAGGTGCATGTCGTCGGAATCGAGCGTGATCACGCCCGCGCGAACCATCGCCGCCGTGACGGACTTCGCGGGAAGCCCGGGACTGACAACCCTCACGCGGGTGAATTCGCGGAATCCGGCTTGGTGCGCGCGGGGCTGCGGGAGGCGACGGACGTTTTCCGTGAAGCACCACATCGGCTCGACGAGACTCGTCGGCGCGGCGATCCGAAGTTCCAGACCGGGCATGGTTTCGGGACGGTAGTCCCAGCCTTCGAAAGGGTACTCCTTCTCTGCCCCAGCGCGCGGACGCAGAATGATGCCGAAAGGCGACGCTCCGCGCCCAAGGTCCGACCATCTTTCCCAGAGCCGGGTGGGACGCGACGCGGCACTCTGCGCCTCCGTCACCTCCGCAATCCAGATCAGTTCCAGCATGGCGTTCTCGAAGAAGAATCGCCGGCAGGCCGTTCCCTGCCCCGGATGGACGTTGGGCGAACCCTCGGTGAGACCGAATTTTACAAGTTCGTCCGCCGCCGGCGCGCCGCGCGAGGTGAGAATGAAGACATGATCGACCTCGACCTGCATTACGCCCTATGATGCCACGGGGCCGCGGGTCGCGACCCTGCTACCTTGTACTTGATGTCTTCTCATTCCGACCATAGCTTCGGTTTCGCCACCCGTGCGCTCCATGCAGGCCAGCAGCCGGATTCCGATACCGGAGCGCGCGCCGTCCCGGTGTATCAGACCACTTCGTACGTCTTCGAGGACACAGCACACGCAGCCGCCCTGTTCAACCTGCAGCGGCTGGGCAACATCTACACCCGGATCATGAATCCGACCACGGCGGTGTTCGAAGAGCGCATGGCCTCGCTGGAGCGCGGCGTGGGCGCCCTGGCGGTGGGCAGCGGGCAGGCGGCACAGTTCATCGCTCTGGCGAGCCTTCTGGAGGCGGGTGACGAGATCGTTTCGGCCAACACGCTTTATGGCGGCACCTACACGCAGTTCGATGTGTCTTTCCGCCGCCTGGGCATTCAGACCACCTTCGTGGACCCAGACGATCCCGAGAACTTCCGCCGCGCGATCACGCCAAAAACGCGAGTTCTGTACGGCGAGACCATCGGCAATCCGCGGATGAACGTGCTCGATATCGCCGCGGTGGCCGCCATCGCGCACGAGCACAATCTGCCGCTGGTGGTGGATAACACGTTCGCTTCGCCCTACCTGTGCCGGCCGATCGAGCACGGCGCGGATATCGTGGTGCACTCGGCGACCAAGTTCATCGGAGGCCACGGAACTTCGATCGGCGGCATCATCGTGGACAGCGGGCGCTTTCCGTGGGATCGCGGGCGATTCCCGCAGCTTCTGGAGCCGAGCAAGGGCTATCACGGCATCCGCTTCTACGAAACGTTCGGCGATTTCGCCTATATCATGAAGGCGCGCGTGGAAGGCCTGCGCGATTTCGGACCAGCCTTGAGCCCATTCAACTCCTTCCTGTTTCTGCAGGGACTGGAGACCCTGAAGCTGCGCATGGAATGCCACTCGGCGAATGCGCTGCGCGTGGCGGAGTTCCTCGCCGGACACGAGCGCGTGGCGTGGGTGAATTTTCCAGCCCTGGCTTGCAGCCGTTACCATGCCCTGGCGCAGCGCTATCTGCCGCGCGGCGCGGGAGGCGTGCTGACCTTTGGCATCAAGGGCGGCCTGGATGCCGGGCGGCGGTTCATCGAAAGGCTGGAGGTCTTTTCGCACCTGGCGAATATCGGCGATGCCAAGAGCCTGGTGATCCACCCGGCATCCACCACGCATCAGCAATTGACGCGTGAAGAACGCGAGGACGGCGGCATCACCGACGATCTGATCCGGTTGTCGGTGGGCCTGGAAGAGATCGACGATATTCTGTGGGACCTGGACCGGGCGCTGGAGGCGAGTGCATGAGCTACTGCGAAGTTTTTCAGGACGGCGTGGGTGGAAACTCGCGGGTAAACCTCAGCCGCTTCGCGAAGACGGCCACGGATCGCCGCCGGATCCTGGAGCGCTACCGGAAGATCGCCATGGTGGGGCTGTCGTCGAATCCCTTCCGGCCGAGCCATTTTGCGGCGGTGTACCTGATGGCGGAGGGCTACGACGTGACGCCGGTGAATCCGCGGGAGAAGGAGGTACTGGGGCGCGCGTGTTATCCGTCGGTGGCCGACGTGCCCGGTCCGATCGAAGTGGTGGATATCTTCCGCGAGCCGGCTGCCGTGCCCGATATAGTGGAACAGGCGATCGCTAAAGGGGCGAAGGTGGTCTGGATGCAGTTGGGTGTGGTGCATGAAGAGGCGGCCCAGCGCGCGCGCGACGCGGGGCTGGAGGTGGTGATGGACCGGTGCATGAAGATCGAACACGCGCGGTTTTTCGGCGGATTGAACACCATTGGCCTCAATACGGGGGTGATCTCTTCGTTGCGGCGGCCGCGGCCGGCGCGAGCCTGAAAATCGCGGCCTCGATAGGATATACTGCCTGCGGCGGTATCCGCCGGAATTCCTCCAGGAGGCGTGCCCATGAGATTGGCGATCTCGTCTGTAATGCTGGCGATGGTGCTGTCCGGCACCGCGGCGGCCCAAGCTCAACCCAAGCTCTACAACACGGCGAAGCAGAAGCTGCTCGAGGGCAAGCAGGTCTTCAGCTACACACAGTCCAAGTTCGATATCGCCGCACATTGCGAGGCGGCCAAGCACTACGACTACACGTGGTTCGAGATGCAGCACAGCACGCTCGAATTCAAAGACGTGGAGGCCATGATCGCGGCCTGCCCTCATGCCGGCGCGATTCCCATGGTCCGGCTGCCGGACGCGCAGGAGTGGCACATCCAGCACGCCACCGATATCGGCGCGCTGGGCGTCATCATCCCCACGGTAGACGACGTGGACCGGGCGCGGGAAGCCGTCAAATGGGCGCGCTACCCACCGGTGGCGCGGCGCAGCGCCGGCGCGGGACAGGCGCCCAGCATCTGGGGCATCAACGGCATCAATTATCGCCAGACGTTCAACGACAACATGCTGGTGGTGATCATGATCGAAACGCCCACCGGCGTGGCGAACGCGTACGACATCGCGTCGGTGCCCGGCGTGGATGTGGTGATTATCGGCAACAACGACCTGAGTTCATTCTCCGGGTTCCCGCAGAACGACGACCGCTACCAGGCAATGGTCACCAAGATCCACGACGATACACTGCGCGCGGGCAAGATTTTCGGACAGGCGAACGCGATGTACGCCAAGGGCCACCCGCTGAGCAAAGATGCGAAGTTCTTTCAGAACGGACCTTCGAACGATGGCTGGCAACCCCCGGCGCGCGGCGGGCGCCGCACCGATACCAGCGCTCCCCCCGAAGGCGAAGGAGAAGGCACGGCTGGCCGCGGCGGACGCGGAGGTAGGGGCCAATAGCGCCTCAGGCTCCCGACTGAGCAGCCATCGAACGGAGTTTAACGAATACGTCCCTCCGCGCAATCACGTCGGATCCGTAATCGTGCCCGGTAGTGGTCCGGTCGGGATCCGCTCCACTGGCGAGAGAGCGAATCACATTCCCTTGGCCCGTGTTGTAGGCTGCCGCGATTGCCTTAGGGTCTGTGATGCCTTTGGCCGCCAGTGAATCGCGTTTCCCCGCGAGGACTTGGGTCCCGCGCTGGACAGACGCCTCGACTTGATCCGGGGTCCAACCGGCGCAGAAAGCCGGGTCCGTGCCGACATCCACCTGCATGATCCCGAATCCGTGATAGGCACCGTCGTGAAAGTCCCCCTTGATGTTCTGGAGATTGGTCTCGCGGCTCGCGATGGCCAGCAGAAACTCGGTATCGAAGTTATTTTGTTGGGCGGCTGCCTCGAAAAAGGAAATCCAGCCGCTGGAGGTTGCGTGGTTCAACTGCCTGGTCAGGTCAGTTTCGGTCCAGTTCGCCATATGATCCTCAAGGTGAGACAACGATAACAGATTCGCCTTTGTCTGCACCAGTCAAATATGCAGTGCCTTTGACTTTCTCGCGCAAGGGGGCGGCCGGCTCGATGGTCGGATTCTCGGGATATTGCTTGCCGTCGAAAGACAGCACCGCATGGTACCCCGGTTGGATCCCGCCCCCGGAGACAAACAGGATGAGGTCCTTCCAGCCATAATTGCGATGCTGACTGACTACGATCGGCGTTCTGACCAGGCTGATTCTGGACACAAGCCTGTAGCGCCCGCCGCTCGCCCCAAAGACCAGGGCGGTACAACCTCCCGACCCGCAAAAATCAGGTCCTGGCAGGTAAACCAACACCTCGGGGACGGAGGCGTTGCTCAAATGAACGCGATTGCAGGCATAGGAATACGAGGCGCTGCCAATCTCCTCTCGAATCGCGCGTTCGAGTTCCGGGTCGCGTTTGGTATCGGGCGCGACGTGGCGTACTATCTCGGGGCGAATTGGATTCTGGCCCGCGCAGGACGCCGCCGCCAGTAGCAGTAGAAACAGCCTGGGAACGCGGCGTTCACTCTTCAGGAAATAGTCGCAAGCCTGGCACATCGAAGTAACTTTATATCTTCTCAGGAACTCGCTGCCGAGATTCACGGCGCACATAGGCCCGGTTCGTCACGCCACTCGTTCTTGGCGATTCTTTCCCCTCGCATCGCATGGCGACGTGGAAGGTGTGATTCGCGGGCTGCGGCCTGGAGACGGTGAACGAGAATGTCTGTCCGAAGCCGGACCATGCCCAGAAAAGGAGGGTGAACCGGAGCATGGCTCTAGAGATCGATCTCCATGGAGAGCAGAGCCGCGCCAAAGGTCTTGCCTTGCGCGTCGGTACGGAGGGAGACGGTACCACCGCCGCCGAGGGCTCCATGCAGCAGGAAGTTCAGGGCACCCAGGTTGGGAAGCTCGAAGCGCTGGACTTCGCCGCGGACCAGGCCGCCGAAGTGGCGCTTTACCCGCTCCGCGGTGACTTCGCGGACCAGCACCGGATAGTCTTTCTCGTCCAATGCGATCACGCCGATGTTGCAGGTGTCGCCCTTGTCGCCCGAGCGGGTGTGAGCGATCTGCGATAGCGGAACTCTCATTGGGACATTTTGGCACGGAGTGGATGACCGGCGATATACTCGATGGCGAATGCGTGCTCTCGTCCTGACTCTGCTCGCTGCAACCACCGCAATGGCCGCCGCGCCCGAATATTCCGGTGAGCTCATCTTCCCGCTCGAGAAGTGGCACAACCACTCGTCTTCCGTGGTCGAATTGCCCAACGGCGACCTGCTGGTCTGCTGGTTCCACGGCTCCGGCGAGCGCGAGGCCGACGACGTCCTGATCCGCGGCGCGCGCTGGAATCGCGCGACCGGCAAATGGACCGCGCCGTTCCTCATGGCCGACACACCCGGCTTCCCGGAGACCAACCCGGTGCTGTTTCTCGACTCGCACCAGCGGCTCTTCTTTTTCTGGCCTCTGATCGTCGCGCACCGCTGGGAGACCGCGCTCATGAAATACCGCATCTCCACCGACTACCAGCAGCCTGACGGCCCGCCGAAGTGGCAGTTCCAGGACAACATCGTGCTCGTCCCGAAGAATATCGGCGCGCTCACCCGTGCCTGGGCGGGCAGCGACCCGGCGCGCGCCAAGAACATCGAGCACGCCGACGACGAGTACTTCTCGCGCATGGGCTGGTTCACGCGCACGCATCCGCTGGAGCTGCCTTCGGGACGCATCCTGGTGCCGATGTACTCCGACGGCTTCTCGTTCGGCATCATGGCCATCAGCGACGATGGCGGCTACACGTGGAATGCGAGCGAGCCGATCGTCGGCGCGGGCTGCATCCAGCCTTCGGTGGTTCGAAAGAAGGACGGCACGCTGGTCGCCTACCTGCGCGACAACGGTCCCCCGCCGAAGCGGGCACACATCAGCACGTCGAAGGACGACGGCGTGAGCTGGACGCCCGCGCGCGATACCGGGATTCTCAACCCCGGCACCAGTTTGGAGAACATCCGCCTGCGCAACGGCGATTGGATCATGGTCTACAACGACCTGGAGAGCAGCCGCTACTCGCTGGTGGCAGCGATCTCCGACGACGAAGGCGCGACCTGGAAATGGCGGCGCCACCTGGACGGCAATCCGCAGACACGCATCAACAGCCAGTATCACTATCCGTCCGTGATCCAGGCCCGCGACGGCGCCATCCACGTGACCTACAGCTATTTCGTGCCGGAAGGCAAATCGATCAAGCACGTTCGCTTCAATGAAGACTGGGTCAAAGCAGGCGACCAATAGCGGATATACAATAAACCCTATGAAAAACGCCCAATTTTTATCGGTAAAACTGGCGCTCGCCCTGGCGTGCGTCGGCGCTCTGTCCGCGCAACCGGGGGCCAGGCCGCTGCCGGCTCCAAAATCGCAGGACGAAAAGATGCAGTGGTTCCGGGAAGCCAAATTCGGCCTCTTCATTCACTGGGGCCTCTATGCCATCCCGGCCGGCGAGTGGAAGGGCCAGTTTGTGCCGGGCATCGGCGAGTGGATCATGAATCGCGCCAAGATTCCGGTCCCCGAGTACGAACAGCTCGCCAAGCAGTTCAACCCCGTGAAGTTCGATGCCGAAGCCTGGGCACAGCTCGCGCAGGACGCGGGCATGAAATACCTGGTAATCACCAGCAAGCATCACGACGGCTTCGCCATGTTCGGGTCGAAGGTGAGCCCATATAACGTGGTGGACGCCACGCCCTGGCACCACGATCCCATGAAGGACCTGGCGGCAGCCTGCGCGAAGCGCAATATCCGGTTCGGCTTTTATTATTCGCAATCGCAGGATTGGCACGAGCCTAACGGCGCGGGCAACACCTGGGATTTCGGCCCCGACGACAAAAAGGACTACGATCAGTATCTTCGCGGCAAGGCCGAGCCGCAGGTGAAGGAGATCCTTTCCAACTACGGCCCCATCTGCCTCGTCTGGTTCGACACCGCACGCATGATGACCGGCGACCGCGGCACGCGCTTCATCGACATCGTGCATTCGCTGCAGCCCGCCTGCCTGATCGACGGACGCCTGGGAGCGCCCGGCGACTACCGCTCCATGGGCGACAATGCCATTCCCAACCAGGTGGTGAAGGAGGACTGGGAAGTGCCCGCCACCCTCAACAATACCTGGGGCTTCAAGAAGGACGACACGAACTGGAAGACGCCGGAAGACCTCACCTTCAAACTGGTGGATATCGTCAGCAAGGGCGGCAATTACCTGCTGAACGTCGGTCCAACCTCCGAGGGCGTCATCCCGCAGGCCAGCCAGGACAACCTGCGCGCCGTGGGCCGATGGCTCAAGGTGAATGGCGAGGCCATCTATGGCGCGGGCCCGACCCCGTTCGGTCCCGAGCTGGGCGAGCCCGACCCGACCACGCACGACAAGCGAGGCAATCCCGGATTCAAGATCGCCAAGGACTGGCGCTGCACTACCAAGCCGGGCAAGCTCTACATTTCCCTTTTCAAGTGGCCGGGCGCCAGCTTTGAACTGAGCAAGGTTCAGGGCAAGGTGAAGAAGGCTTACATGCTGGCCGACCACAAAAGCCTGAAGATCAAGCAGAGCGGCGATACGGTCACCGTGACGCTTCCCGCCAAGCCCACCAGCGAGTACGCCAGCGTACTCGTCCTGGAACAGTAGGGCGGCCTCCCGGTATACGCTGGGAGAATGCGACTCGAGGGGAAAAACGCTCTCGTTACCGGAGCCAACCAGGGAATTGGACAGGCGATCGCCATCCGCCTCGCCGAGGAAGGCGCGGATGTGGCCATCAACTATCGCAAGGGCCGCGACGGCGCCGAAGAGACGCGCGCGCGGATCGAGTCGCTCCGCCGCCGAGCGGCGGTGATTCAGGCCGATGTCAGCGTCGTCGCCCAGGCGCGCGCGCTTGTGGAGCAGGCCGTGGCCGCGCTCGGCTCACTCGATATCCTGGTCAACAACGCCGGCATCGAGAAGAACGCGGCGTTCCTGGACGTCACCGGGGAGGACTATCATGCCGTGCTGGACACGAACCTCTCCGGACCGTTCTTTGTCACGCAGGCGTTCGCGCGGCATCGGCGCGATCGGAAGCTGCCGGGCAAGGTGATCAACAACAGCTCGGTCCACGAGGAGCTTCCGTTCCCCAACTTCGCCGCTTATTGCGCCGCCAAGGGCGGCCTGAAGATGCTGATGCGCAACCTGGCCATCGAGCTGGCGCCGCTGGGCATCACGGTCAACAATGTGGCGCCCGGTGCCATCGAGACACCGATCAACAAGAAGCTGCTGAGCGACCCCGCGCTGCTGAATCCGCTCCTGGCGAACATTCCGCTCAACCGTCTCGGGCAACCGGGCGACGTCGCCGGCGTGGTCGCCTTTCTGGCTTCGCCGGACGCCGATTACATCACCGGCGCGACCATCTTCGTCGACGGCGGCCTGCTGTGGAACTACAGCGAACAGTAGCCGCGGCTACACGCTGAAGTGTTTCTGCAACACGAGCGCGATCGTGCCGCGCAGGCGCGCCATCCCATCCTCGTGCGCCGGCACAAGGCGCGGTGCGCACCCGCCCGGAAGCACCTGGTCCTGAACCTCTGCCTCGATCACCGGACCGAAGCGGTGCCAGGCGCGGGTCAGATCTCCGACGACGATGATACGCTCGGGCGCGAGGCCGGCGACAATCATCCGCATGCCGCGCCCCAGGTAATGCGCCATGGACTCGATCGCTTTCACGGCACGGGTGTCGCCATGATCGGCTCGGTTGAGCAGATCGACGAACGACAGGTCGTCGCGCGCGGGGCCGGATTCGAAGTAGTATCGGAGCGCCGCCCGGTTGGAGGCGTACACCTCCCAGCAGCCGTGGCTGCCGCAGCCGCACTCGGGCCCCTCGTGATCGAGCGGCACGTGGCCGAATTCGCCCGCCATCCCGGTGAGCCCGCGCACTAATTGGCCGTTGGCCAGGATACCGGTGCCGATTCCCTCGGAAACCGTGACCACCACAAAATTGCGGCACTCCTCCATGCGGTCGAACCACATGGCAGCCAGCACGCAGGCGTTGGCGGCGTTCTCCAGCTCGACTTCGAGGCCCGTCGCCTTCACGATGGGCGTGCGCAGATCGAACTCGCACCAATTCAGGTTGGGCGCAAACACCAGGCGGCCGGCGCCCTGGTTGAAGCGTCCCGGAAGGCTGATGCCGATGCCTTCAATCTTCTTACGGCGGCATCCGGCGATGATCCGCTGAATGGCTTCAATCAGCGCGTCGGTGGCAGTCTTGGGATCGCCAGGAGTCGGCATCACCTCCTGTGACGTGAATTTGCCGTTGGCATCGGCCAGCGCGACCGTCGTCTGCGTAGGCCGGATGTCCACGCCGATAATCACGCGCTCATCGTTGAGCCGCAGGAACGTGGGACGCCGTCCGCGCGGCAGCCGCCCGGTGGGGCCTTCGATCACCCAGTTTTCTTCGATCAACTGCTCGACGATCAGCGATATGGTGCTGCGCTGCAAACCGGACAGCCGCGCCAAATCCGCTCGCGATATGGGATGCCGCTTGCGTACGAGGTTCAGGACGATGCGGCGGTTGATATCGCGGACGACTTCGCTGGACGCGGTCTGCGCCCGGGTTGGATCAAGACCCGGCATGATTCGGCTCAGGGAATCTCCTTCACGGAACCGGTAATTGACAGACGGCCGGTGACAACACCCGTAGTGGACGCGTCGGCAAGTCCACGGAATCCGGGCTGCTTGCCCCCCGCTGCGATTTCGAAAGTGCCCGGGCTGATACGCCGCCTTCCGTCGGCCGAGGTCATGGCAAACCGGCGCGGCGGCAGATTGAACGAAACGGTCTTCTTTTCGCCGGGCCCGAGCGACACGCGCTGGAACGCGGCAAGCGCTCGAACCGGGGCCGCGCGCGTGCCGCCAGGGGGAGTGACGTACACCTCTACCACTTCTTCTCCCGCCAATTTGCCTGTATTCTCGACTTCCACGCTGAGTCTCACCTCATCCCCGGCGCGAGCCTGGGCCGGCAGCCTCAGGCTGCGATACGTAAAGGTAGTGTAGCTCAGGCCATATCCGAACGGAAATAGCGGCTCGCCAGTGAAATACCGGTAGGTGCGTCCCTGCATCCGATAGTCGGTGAACGCAGGCAGTTGGTCGGCGGACTTGTAGAAGGTGACCGGCAAGCGGCCGGCGGGATTGTAGTCGCCGAAAAGGACGTCGGCGATGGCCTGGCCTCCCGCCTGCCCGGGATACCACGCCTCGACGATCGCCGGCACATGGTCGCGCGCCCAGTTGACCGCCAGCGCGCTGCCGTTGAAGAGCACCAGCACGGTAGGTTTGCCGAGCGCGACGACCTTCTGCATCAGCTCTTCCTGAATGCGAGGCATGTTGAGCGAGACGCGGTCGCCGCCCGAAAAGCCTTCCACCGGCACGCTCATCTCTTCGCCTTCGAGCCGCGGCGAGAGCCCCAGCGCCAGTACCACGGCATCGGCCTGCTTCGCGGCGGTCAGAGCGTCTTCGGCGGCCGCGCCGGAATCGGGGCGCGACCATTCCAGGCGAATCCGCGCATCATTGACGAACTCGTGGAACTCCAGGCGGATGGAATACAGCTTTCCGGCCTCCAGCGAGACGGCGGCGTAGCGATGGCTGGCTTCGTGAATGTCACTGAAGTCGGCGATGCGCTTGCCGTCCAGGTAGAGTTCGAACGCGTTCATGCCGAACGCGCCAATCTGGTAGCGGCCGCTGGCGGGCGCGCCCAGAAAACCCGTCCAGCGGACGCCGAAATCGTCGTCCTTGAGATCCTGCCGGGGCGAGCCGTCCCACCAGTTGAAATCGATCTGCGGATCGACGCGCGCGAATGCGGGCTTTGGGTTCGCCGGAACGTCGCCGACGAGCTGCCCCGAACTGGGGTAAGTAAGCTCCCGCGGCTGATGGCGCTTGCCGTCGAAGTTGCTGGAGGCAAAGTACTCCCCGGTGAGGCCGTTCTTGCGGTCCGCGCCATCGCTCGTGAACAGCGCGGAGCCCGGGATCGTCTCCATCAGCGGCATGTTGGCCGCGAGATCGCTGCCTCGCGCGTGGAGAATGCTCGTGCGGCCGGCTGTCTTGCGCCGCAGGCCCTCAAGCAGCGTAATAGGCTCGCTCGGCTCACCGTTGTAATTGCCCAGGAGGACTCCGGCGTCATTGGCATCGGGCCCGATCACCGCAAGCGTCCTGATGGACTTACTCAGCGGCAGCACGTGATTCTCGTTCTTGAGAAGAACCACCGTCTTGCGCGCTGTCTCGAGCGCCAGGGCACGGTGTTCCTGGCTGTCGTTCACGCTGTAAGGAATTTGCGCGTACTTCACCATCGCGGGCGGATCGAACATGCCCAGCCGGAAGCGAGCCGCCAGCAGACGCCGCACCGCCTGGTTGATTTCCGATTCCTGCACCAATCCGGCCTTCACCGCCGGCAACAGATTGGTATATTCCACGCCGCAATTCAGATCCGTGCCTGCCTTGACAGCCGCCGCGACGCCGGCCTGGGCGTTGGGAGACGTCTTGTGGTGGAGATAGATGTCGCCAATCGCGCCGCAATCGGAGACCACATAGCCCGCAAACCCCCACTCCTTGCGCAGGATCTGGTCCAGCAGGCGCGGATTGGCGCATCCGGGCAGGCCATCGACTCGGTTGTACACGCACATGACCGACTCGGCATGGCCGTCTTTCACCGCCATTTCAAACTGCGGCAGGTAAGAATCGCGAAGATCCTGCTCGTCCACGACCGCGTCGAAGGTGTGGCGCAGCGATTCCGGCCCGCTGTGGACCGCGTAGTGCTTGGCGGTAGCGATGGTCTTCAGATATTTCGGATCGTCCCCCTGCAGGCCCTTGATGAATTGCGTCGCCATGCTGCCGGTGAGCAGCGGATCTTCGCCATAGGTTTCCATGCCGCGCCCCCAGCGGGGGTCGCGGAACAGGTTGATGTTCGGCGTCCAGAACGTCAGGCCTTGATAGATTTTTCGCTTCCCGCGGCGGACGAACTCGTGATGCTTGGCTCGCGCTTCGTCGCTGATCACGGCAGCCACGCGAAAGATGAGGCTGGTGTCCCAGGTGGCGGCGAGCCCGATCGTCTGCGGAAAGACGGTCGCGCGGCCGGCGCGCGCCACGCCGTGCAGGCACTCGTTCCACCAGTTGTAGGCCGGAATGTCGAGGCGCGGAATCCCAGGCGAATCGCTGGTGAGCTGCGAAATCTTCTCCTCGATCGTCATGCGGGAGAGGAGATCATCGACGCGGCGGTCCAGCGCCATGTTCGGGTCCAGGTAGAGAGGCGCCCGCTGCGCCGGAGCAATCGAAAGAAGCATCGCTGCCGAGAGCAAGGCAGCGGCGGCGAGGCACTTCGCTGTAACGGTCATCTTCGGGATTGTTTCCGATTCAAACTATATCGGGGTGATTCGTGAATAGCAAGCCGGGCGCCGAACCTCAACTCCAACGCTTCATTTCCTGCGACTCCACCTTCGCGGGGTCGAATTCGATGCCGAACCCCGGCGTCTCCGGCAACCCAAAATGTGCCCGGACCGGGGCCGGCACCACCTTTTCAAAGTGATAATACGAGCGCATCTTCAGCACCAGGTACTCGGCGAGCGGACAGACCGCCGGCGACTGGCTGGCGATCACGTGCAGCGCCGCGTGGATGCTGTGACCGTGCGGAATTACCGGTACGTCGAAGACGGACGCCAACGTGCAGATCTTGGCGAGTTCCGTGATGCCTCCACACCACTCCGGGTCGCATTGCACCACGTCGAGCGCGCCGGCCTTGAGGTAATCGTAAACCTCCCAGCGGCCCTGGATGTGCTCGCCGGACGCCACCGGAAAACCCGCGCCCTTTCGCAACTCCGCGAAGCTGTCGATCTTCTCCGCCTGCGTGGCCTCCTCGATCCAACGCGGCCGGTATTTCTCGACCTGGCGCGCCCACGAAAGGGCATAGCTCATGTCCCAACCGCTGTAGACATCGAACATCAGCTCAGTATCGTCGCCGAGGGTTTCGCGAAGGATGCGCACGATCTCCACGTTCTTGCGCATGCCCTCCGGGCCATCGCCAGGGCCGTAGGCGAGGAACCATTTCTGGTAGCGGTAGCCGTCTTCCTTGAGCTGCGCCGCGCGCGTACGGACTTTGTCGGGCTCGAGCGAGTATCCGAGCGCGCTGGCGTAGGCTTCCACAGTGGGACGAGTCGGCCCGCCGAGCAAACGGTAGACGGGCGTTTTGAAGTAGCGTCCGCGGAGGTCCCACAGCGTGTTGTCCACGGCACTGATGGCCATCAGGTAGTGGCCGCGCCGGGCGTGGCGGTTGCTGCGATACATCTGGTCCCACAACTTCTCGCCCGCCAGCGCGTCTTTGCCCATCAGGAACGGGCGAAGCTGCTCGTCCACGACGATCGCGACTTCTTTGTCGATCGGACCGTAGAGCCCCTCGGCGTCGCTGGTCTTGATCTTCAGATAGAGGGCGCTGACGGGCGCGTTCGCCGTCGTGGAATTCGGACTGTCGCGATACGGCGCCGGCCGCAGCTCGTCATAGATAAAGAGCGGGTTGACCTGATACTGCTGATCGACGCCGCGCTGGGCCTGATGGTGCCCGCGAAGCTCCCAGATTTCGATCGCGGAGATCTTGAGCGGCCGGGTCTCGGCGAGTGCCGCCGCCGCCGGGAGGGTTGCCAGAAAATGACGCCGGGAAAGTGCCACGGGCCTATTGTAGATCCGCGACCCGCACGGTGAAACGCAAGGTGAGCGGTTTGCCGGTCTGCAGCGTGTAGCCATCCTGGCTGGCGGTCCTTCCCGGAAACGACGCCCCGGCAAATCCGTAGTTCCGCAGGCACCATTGATAGGGCGTGCCGGTATCGTTCGGATCGGGAGTGATACGCAGGATCGCGCGTTTTCCGCCGTAGACGCCTTCGAGCTCGGCCCAGCGGCGCGGGGTGAGGTCCTCGTCCTTCGAAAGCGTCTCGCCATCGGCGCGCAACACCGTACCGGAACGCTCGGCGAAACGCGCGCTGAATCCGCCGTAGCTCTTGCCCGCCTCGCGGGATCCGCGCAGGGTGACCGGGGCGCCGAGCGCCTCCCAGGTCAGCTCGACGTCGATTTCGCGCGCTCCGTCGCGCGCCGGGCGCGCGGTTAATCGGAGATTCTCGCGCACGACGTCGGCGCCTTCGGCGCGCCAGGCGTTGGCCGCTTCAAGCGCTGCGCCGCTGGTCACCGGTGGTTTCGTACTCCGCGGCTGCACCGTGAGGTTCATCCAAAGGTCGTAGGTCTTGCCACCCGTTTCCACCACGGGCCAGGCCCAGAACAGGCCGCGATGGTGCCAGTGGTCCTTGGGAAAGTCGTCGAGCATCGAGACACCCGCCGGAGTATAGAGAGGAAAGATGTAGCAGCAGCGGCGTCGATTCTCCGGCGCGCCCTCTTTCAGTTGCGGCGCATAGTTATAGACGAGAACCGGGCGGCCGCTTTCGCGGAGTTCCAGACGTCCGCCGAGGTCCTGCCAGGTGAACTGTGCGCTTGCGGCGAAGGGTACGGAAATCAGCATGCAGGCCCGGAGGCTTGCGTTACACAAGTTCCAGCTTGTCCGCATCGAAGCGCACCCTCCTGCCCGTCTCGAGCGATACCGCCGCCATGCAGCCGGCCACCGCGTGCTGGAATCCGTTGTCCACGCTGGCACGCGGTGTCTGACGGCTGCGCACGCAGCGCAGGAAGTTCGCCATGTGCGATTCCACGGGTGTCCGTTCGATGGCGATGGTGTCCTTCACGCGGTTGGGATCGCGGCTTCCTTCCCCGGTGATTTTCAAGTTGTCCAGATCCATCGTGCCTTTGGTGCCGTACCACAGGTTGCGATTTCCGGCGGCGTTGGTCAGGCTCATGGCGAAAGTTACCAGGCACTCGTTGTACTCCACCGTCGCCTGGAACACGTCGGAAGTCTCGCGGCCGTCCTTCCAGAGGTAAACACCACCCATTGCCATGGCGGCCTTCGGGAACGGATCGCGCAGGTACCAGGGCGCGAGGTCGATGAGGTGGCACATCCACAGACCCGCGATCCCGTTGGTGGTCTCGCGGAAAAGCTGCCACTCGCGCAGGCGCCGGGCATCGAATCCTTCTTTAATTCGGCCTCCGAACTGGAATGCCTCCCAGTCGACATCCTCTTTGCGCACGTTGTCCAGCGGCTTGTGCCAGCGCTGCTCCTGAAAATTCACCGCCATTTCGACGCGGGTGATCTTGCCGATGACGCCGCTGTGCATGGCTTGCGCGGCTCCGATGAACTGCGGATCGCTGCGGCGCTGCGTACCCACCTGCACCACCTGTTTGCTGCGTTTGACCGCCTGCCACGCCATCTTGGCGTCGGCGAAGTCCACAGCGAACGGCTTCTCCACGTAGACATCCTTGCCCGCAGCCACGGCGTCGGCAAGAATGCGCGGGTGAGTCATGTCAGGCGTTGCGATCAGCACCGCGTCGATGTCTTTCATCGCCAGCAGGTCCTGATATCGGGTAGTCTGCTTCGGCGGCGTGCCGAAAGCCCGCCCGATCGCGCCGGAACTGGCCTCGCGGTTCACCTTCCAGACGTCGCAGACGGCGACGATGGCGGCATTCTCATCGGCCTTCACGAGTTCCGCCAGATGATCGCGCGAGCGCCCGCCGCAGCCGATCTGCCCCAGGCGGATCCGGTCATTCGGTGAGCTCTGCCATGCGCGCGCGGCTCCGGCGGAAGCCGCCGCCAGAAAATGTCTCCGGGTAGTACCCATAAGTAACTCTATAATATGGCCTGGAAATCGGAAACCAAAGCAAAATCCTGACTCTTCGGGTCTCTTTCGCCAGTACTCCCCTTGACTTTGGCCGTGAAACCGATTATATAGTTTGAGACTGCAACGAATTCAGGGCAAGGTGTACGTTTTTGATCAGGAGGTTAGCTCAGTGACCATGCCACGTCAATTTGCGCTCCGCTGCGCCATCGGTTTTCTAGCCCTGGCTGCGGCGATTTCCAGCGCCAACGCCCAGGTGTTGTACGGGACCCTCACCGGAAACGTGACCGATCCCAGTTCGGCGGCCGTCCCCGACGCGAAGGTCGAAGCCACCAACGTCGGAACTGGCGTGAACTACAACGCCACTACGGACGAGCGCGGCGCATACCTGTTCACCAACTTGCAGAACGGCGTGTACAAGATTACGGTCAGTTCCAAGTCGTTCCGTACTTTCGTTGTGGACCAAGTCGAGGTATTAGCCAACCAAGTCCGCCGTGTCAACATGCAGCTTCAGATTGCCGCGACCACCGAAACCGTCGAAATCAGAGCCGCCTCGGTCGTGCTGCAAACTGACAAAGCCGACGTCCACTCCGAAGTCACGCAGCAGGAGGTCCAGCAACTCCCCTACCAGGGCGGCGAAGGTAAGAACTTCCAGAGCCTGTTATTGTTGATACCGGGCACTGCTACTACCGCCGGCAGCGGCGAGGCCAACTCCGAAGCCGGCAATCCGCAGCGCGCCATCACCGTCTTCGCGAACGGCGTTTCCTCCCAAGCCAACAGCACGAGGCTGGACGGCACCAGCGTCTCCTATCCCTGGCTGCCGGTAAACGTGGCCTACGTGCCGCCCGGGGAAGCCATCGAGACCGTCAGCGTCAGCACCAACAACTTCGACGCCGAACAGGGTACTGCCGGAGGCGCTGCCGTCAACGTCACCATCAAGTCGGGCACCAACGATCTTCACGGCGTCGCCTTCGAGCGCAATACCAACAACGCCTTAACCGCGGTCAACAACTATTTCAGCCACCCGGGACGGCTCTCCAAGAATATCTTCAACCAGTACGGATTCGCCATCGGCGGCCCGATCTGGATTCCCAAAATCGTGCACGGCAAGAACAAGCTGTTCTTCTTCGCCGATTTTCAAGGCACCAAACGCCGCCAGTACGCTGCCACTACCAACCTGACGCTGCCCACCGCGGCCATGCGCGCCGGCGATTTCAGCGCCACGGGCACGACCATCTACGATCCGCTGACTGGCAACGCCGATGGCACCGGCCGCACGCCGTTCCTCGGGAACGCGATCCCCAGCAACCGGATCGCCTCGGCTTCCGCTACCCTGACGGCCCTTCTGCCCACCCTGACCCGGCCAAATCAGTACCTCACAAACTTCGATGCATACGGTGGAACGCAGTACAACCGTAATAATTGGGATTTCAAGGTCAACTACAATCCCAACGCCAAAACGATGGTCTGGGGCAGGTATAGCTTTTCGCCCATGGATATCGTGGCGCCCTTTGTTTTGGGCCCCGCCGCCGGCGACGCCTTTGGCGGCGGCAATCCCATCAACGCCGGTGGGCGCGTCCAGGTCGCTGCCGCCGGGTTCAACTACACCGTCTCCCCCACCCTCCTCTTGGATGGCAACGTCGGCTATACCCGCCAGAATATCGGCGCCGATGGCGATCCCCAGGACGGCTACTACGGGACGGACGTCCTTCACATCCCGGGCACCAATGGCACGGGTGACAACTACAAGGGCATCCCCGGCTTCCAGGTCGCCGGTATCGCCAACATCGGCAACACCAATACCGGCAGCCCGTTTCTGTTCCGCGACAACCAATATGTCGGCGCCATCAACGGCAGCAAGATCAAAGGGTCCCACAATATCCGCTTCGGTTTCGAAGTGGATAAGTTCGGCCTCAATCATTTCCAGCCACAGGGCGGAACTTTCGGAACCGCGCGCGGCACGTTCGGGTTCGATGGCACGCTGACCGCCCTCAAGGGCGGCGCCGCCGTCAATAGCGGTTCTCCATCCAACTCCTGGGCGCAGTTCCTGCTGGGCTTTCCCTCCCACGTCGGCAAGATCACCCAGTTCCAG
>DATJYJ010000321.1:0-16338 GCA_035578025.1 Verrucomicrobiia bacterium | reverse complement strand
CCGCGGCGCGGATGCCAAGGTGACCTATGCCGGCGCCGCTCCCGGACTGATCTCCGGCGCGCTGCAAGTGAACGCGGAGGTTCCAGCCACGATCGACTTCGGCAACTCGGTTCCGCTGATGTTATTCGTCGGCGGCCAGTCTAGCCAGCTCAACGTCACCATCGCAGTGAAGTAGGCGGCGCGGAAGACGCCTAATTGCGATCAACAACAGCAGCGCTGCGGAAGCCAGCAAACAAGGGGCTTCCACGGGCTCGGGGGCGGACATGGCCGCGCCGGCAATCCCAATGTCGCAGGAGGGCCCGGGGCACAGGCGCGCCGTGCCTACTTCCTCGGCGAAATCCACCAGCGACGAAGTCCCGTACGCAGATGTGCTCACAACATCCATCACCGAAGCAAAGCCGCTGCTCCGGCTGAGGGTAACGTCAAATGACGACACGACGTCCGCGCTCGGGCTAAGATAGCCGGTCTGAGACGCGATGTACGCGTTGTATCCGCCCAGGGCATCACCGCAACCAACACTCGTAAATGCGGCCGCATGCCAGTCGCTGGGCATGCCGCTGACCGCAAAGCCGGATACGCTGCCTGGGATATCGAAACACAGGAAATCTGTGATGTAACCCGCGGGCATTTGCACCTTCATGTCGATGGTGCCGCCCGCGTTGAGCGTGAGCGTGATGGTCCCCCATGGTCCCGAGCCCGGGGGCACCGAAAAGCCCGTCGCCGGAATGTCGAAGGGGAGCGAGACGGAATCGGCGGAAGCGGTTGTGACGTAGCCAAGCACAAGAGCCAAAATCGGCCATGTGAGCCGGAAGAGTGGTGGATGTTTGCTGGTCCTCACAATAACCTCCAAGCGCGATATCGGACGGCCTGCGTGTCGAGGGCGTGCAAGGCCTCGCATTGCGGGCGATCATAGCCTCTCCCCTGGATCGCGGCAAGCTACCTATTCGAGTAGGTACGTCGTACTTGCGGCGGGGTGTCTGAGGGTACAGAATGTACGGATACCGGAGGCCTTATGGGATGGCGGGGGATTCTGATGCTCCTGAGCGCTCTGGCCCCCGTGTTGCACGGCGAGCTGCTGCCGGTTCGGGGATACACGACCGCCGACGGGCTGGCCTCGGATCATGTGCAATGCATCGTGCCGGACTCGCGCGGATTCCTCTGGCTCTGCACGCCGGAGGGCCTGTCGCGGTTTGACGGATACCATTTTGTCAACTACGGGGCGAAAGAGGGGTTGGCGCATCGCTTCGTCTCGGCGATCGTAGAAACGCGCACCGGCGAGTACTTTGTAGGAACGGCGCGGGGAATCTCGCGCATTAACCCTTCCGGCCAGGGCACCCGGTTTACCACCTATGTTCCGGCGGGCGAGGCGGGCCGGAATTCCGTCTCGGAACTCCGGGAATCGAGGAGCGGCAAAATCTGGTGCGCCATGGGCACCAGGGTCTTCGAATGGAGCGTGGCGAGCGGGTTTCGCCGCAGACAAGCGCCCCAACCACGGGAGGCAATCACCACGATCGCGGAAGACGCGGGGCGGAACCTGTGGATCGGCACGACCGCCGAAGGAATCTTCATGCTGGGAGAGGACGGAACCGGGCAGAGCCTCACGGTGAATGACGGTTTGCCGGGGAACTGGGTTGAAAAGCTGCTGACGGACAGCAAAGGCAGGCTATGGGCGGCGATTCGCGGGGGGCTGGCGCTGATCACCCAGCGGCCCGGCGGTAGCTGGAGCGTAGCGAGAGTCTTCAACGAACAATCCGGGCTCGCCGGCGCAGACGTGAAGGCGTTGACGGAGGCCTCGGACGGAACGCTCTGGGTCGGCACGACCATGGGGATCAGCCGGCTGAGCCTGGGCGGCGCCGAACCGGTGGTCCTCAAGAATCTGACTCGCGCACAGGGATTGAGCGACCGCAGCATCATCGCGCTGGCCGAAGATCGCTTCGGGAACATATGGGCGGGCACGGAAAACGCCGGGGTGATGAGAATCGATCGCCTCGGATTCACAACCTATCGCGAGCAGGACGGCCTGCCGACCGACCGCGTGTTTTCGGTCTTTGAGGACCGGGCCGGGGAGTTGCTGGCCGTGACCCTGGGAGAGCCGCGCCGCCGGTGGGTCAACATCTTCGATGGAGCCAGGTTCCATAAGGTTGCTCCCAAGCCTCTGGGAGAGCAACCCAATTGGGGATGGAATCACACCGTGCTGCAGAGCAGGACGGGAGATTGGTGGGCGGCAACCAAGGTAGGGCTTTGCCGGTATCCCGCCATGAAGGCGTCGGAACTGGACGGCCGCAATCCGCGGGCATGCTATTGCCAGGAGGATCAAGTCTTCCAGGTCTTCGAGGATTCCAAAGGCGGCATCTGGGCCTCGGCCCAGTCCGGGCGCGGGGACCAATTGATGCGATGGGACCCGCTAACGGGTACGGTTCACGATTTTCCCGCTCCGCGGGTTCCCGGCGAACCGACGAACGACCTGGTGACGTCATTTGCCGAGGACGGGACGGGAAACATCTGGATGGGGCTGCATCGGGGCGGATTGTATCGCTACGACGGCACGCGCTTCCAGTACTTAAGACAGAAGGATGGTGTGCCGGACGGCACAATCTATGCGCTGCTGGCCGGCGAGGGAGGGCTGTGGGTCGGATCGAACGGAGGCGGGCTGGGCCACGTCACGAACACGGGGGACGAACGCCCGCGAGTCGAGATCTACAACGCCGACAGGGGAATGGCCAGCGACATCGTAACCTGCCTGGTGGAAGACAACGAGGGCCGCATCTACGCCGGCACAAGCAAAGGTGTGGACCGGCTGGATCCGAGGACCGGTCACATCCGGCACTTTTCCAGCGGCCTTGCGCGCGGGGATTGCTGGGCGGCGGTGCGGGACCGCGCGGGTTCCCTCTGGTTTGGGACCAAACAGGGTCTTTCGAGGCTGATTCCCTACAAAGACCGTCCGCCTGCAAGCCCTCCCGTATTCATCACCGACCTGCGGATCGGCGCCGTGCCCTTTCCGGTGTCGCAGTTGGGGGAGACGCGCATCTCGCGGCTGGAGCTCAAGCCCTCGCAGAATCAGCTTCAGATTGAGTACGTGGGCCTGGATTACGAACCCGGGGACGTACTGCGCTACGTGTACAAGCTGGACGGCGCCGATTCGGCCTGGAGCCCGCCGCGCAGCCAGCTCACGGTCAACTACGGGGCTCTCGGCAGCGGGAAATACCGCTTCCTGGTGAAGGCCGTGACGTCGGAGGACGTGGAGAGCGCAGTGCCGGCGGAGATCGAATTCACGGTGCTGCCGCCACTGTGGAGGCGGTGGTGGTTCGAGGCGCTCGCGGTGGCGCTGGCGGCGGCGCTGGTGATGGCCGCGCACCGCTACCGCATGACCCAGATGGTAAACCTGGAGAGAATCCGGACCACCATTGCCACGGACCTGCACGACGACATCGGCGCCAGCCTCTCGCGCATCGCGGTGCTCAGCGAAGTGGCGCGGGCGGGCGTGAACGGCGACAACCCGCGCACGCAAGAGTCCCTGGAGCGCGTGGCGGTGCTTGCCCGCGAACTGGTGGATTCCCTGAGCGATGTCGTCTGGTCGATCCGCGCCGTGCCGGACGGCCTGGATTCGCTGGTCAGCCGGATGCGCGAATTCGCGCTCGACCTGCTCGCCGGCCAGGGCATCGACTTTGAGTTGCGAGCGCCCCAGGCGGGGCAAAAAGTGCAGGATCTGGATCTGCAGGCGCGGCGGCATCTGCTTCTGATGTTCAAGGAGTGCATCCACAACATCTCGCGTCATTCCGGATGCACGGCAGTACGGGCCGAACTTCAGGTTCTGGATCGGGAGATCCTGCTCACCGTAGAGGACAACGGAAAAGGATTGACGACTCGCGAAGCGCCGCCGGCAGGCAGCGGCGGCAACGGCATCCCGGGCATGCGCAGGCGCGCGGAGATTCTGGGCGGAAGCGTCCAATTCGTTTCGCAGCCCGGCGAAGGCTGCAAGGTATTCATGAGACTCCCGCTGCGCCGCAGCGTGTTTGCGGGACATCGCGCCTGAAGGCAGGCCTACTTGTTTGAGCAGGTGGCTGGGGGCCGTGCGTGCATTACACTGGGACTCGGCAGGCGGCAGCGTGAAGGAACACCAACCTGCGCCCGATGTGATCGGCGTGGCGATCATCGAGGATCAAGTGGAACTGAGGGAAGGCCTGTCCTTTCTCATCAACAGCACTCCTCCGTTTCAGTGCAAGCTCGTCTATGGGTCCATGGAAGACGCGCTGGCGGGAATCGGAGCGGATCCGCCGCGTGTGGCGCTGATCGATATCGGGCTGCCGGGGATGAGCGGCATTGACGGCGTGCGCATTCTGCGGGAGCGGCACCCTTCGATTGCGGCGGTTCTTCTGACCGTTTTCAAGGACGACGACCGGATCTTCCGGGGAATCTGCGCCGGCGCCTGCGGATACCTGCTGAAGACGACGTCTCCCGCCCGCCTGATGGAAGCGGTGAAGGAGATTGCGGAAGGCGGCGCCGTCATGTCTCCGGAGGTGGCCAAGCGGATGGTGGAGTTGTTTCGCCGGTCGCAAGTTCCCGCGCCGGCGGCAGGCTTATCCCAGCAGGAACTCCGGCTTCTGAAACTCGTGATGGAGGGCCATCAGAACAAGACCGCAGCCGTGGAATTGGGAATCAGTCCACATACCGTGAACTTTCACTTGCGCTCCATTTACGAAAAGCTGCACGTGCATTCGCGGTCCGCGGCGGTCGCCCGGGCGTTGCGCGATGGGTTGATCTGACGAGCGCCGGGTGTGGGCGGATTCACACCTTGAACTCGATCCCCTGGGCCAGCGGCAATTCTTTCGACCAGTTGATGGTATTCGTCTGCCGGCGCATATAGGCCTTCCACGCGTCGCTGCCGGATTCGCGCCCGCCGCCGGTATCCTTCTCGCCGCCGAACGCCCCGCCGATCTCCGCGCCGCTGGTCCCGATGTTCACGTTGGCGATCCCGCAATCGCTTCCCCGCGCGCTCAGAAACGTCTCGGCGGAAATCAGATTGGTCGTGAACATTGCCGACGACAGCCCCTGCGGCACGTCGTTGTGCCAGCGGATCGCCTCGTCCAGCTCGCCGAACTCGATCAGGTAGAGGATCGGCGCAAAGATCTCTTCGCGCACGATCGGCATGTCCGCCCGCGCCCGCACCAGCGCCGGCCGCACGTAACAACCCTCCAATGCCTCGCCGCCGAAGATCACCTCGCCGCCCTGCTCGCGCACGCGGCGCAGGCCGTCCATCATGTCGTCCACCGCGCGCCGGTTCACCAGCGGCCCCATGATCGTGCTCTCTTCCAGCGGGTGCCCGATGCGCACCTGCCGGTACGCCGCGAGCAGCGCCTCGGTCATCCGCGGGGCGATTCCGCGCTGCAAAAACAGCCGCCGGGTCGTCGTGCACCGCTGTCCTGCGGTTCCCACCGCGCCGAACAGCACGGCGCGCAGCACCATCCCGGCGTCCGCATCGTCCATCACGATGATGCCGTTGTTTCCGCCCAGCTCCAGAATGGTCCGCCCCAATCGGCGCGCCACCACCTCCGACACGTGCCGCCCCACTTCCGTCGACCCCGTGAAGCTCACCAGCGGCACGCGCTGGTCCGCGATCAGCGCCTCGCCCACGGTCCGGCTCGGGCCGACCACCAGGTTGAACACGCCCTTCCAGCCATGACGCTCGAACACGCGGTTGGCGATGTGCTGCACCGCGATGGCGGTCAGCGGCGTCTCCGACGACGGCCGCCACACCACGCAATCGCCGCACACCGCGGCGATCATGGCGTTCCACGACCACACCGCCACCGGAAAGTTGAACGCGCTGATCACTCCCACGATCCCCAGCGGATGCCACTGCTCGTACATACGGTGGGCCGGCCGCTCGCTGTGCATGGTGAGGCCGTAGAGCTGCCGCGAGAGGCCCACGGCGAAATCGGCGATGTCGATCATTTCCTGCACTTCGCCCAAGCCTTCGGGCAGGATCTTGCCCATCTCGAGCGAGACCAGCGCGCCCAGGCCGCGCTTGTGCGCGCGAAGCTCGTTCGCGATTTCGCGCACGATCTGGCCGCGCTTCGGCGCCGGCAGCATGCGCCACTTTTCGAACGTGGCCGCGGCGCGGGCCATGACAGCCTCGTATTCTTCCGGACCCGCCATCCGCACCGACGCCAGCGTCTCTCCGGTTGCCGGGCACACCGATGCCAGCAGGCTGCCTTCCGCCGGGGCGATCCACTCGCCGTGACATGCGCCCGGATTCACGTCTCGGATGTTCAGATTTGGAAGAAGGTCGGAAACAACGGAGTTCGCGGTGGCCACGCCTCTATTTTAGTGAGACGGCGGCCGCCCGGCGCGCTGCCGCGCCTCTAATTGGACACCACCGTTCCAGGCGGAAGGTGGATGGAAGTGGAAAGCGGTGTTTCCCAGGCACACAACGACCGGATGACCACCCGTGTCACCCTTGTATCGATCCCCGTGCACAAAAAGTGGCGTCGGCGACAGCGACACTCACCCCTATTTGCCTCGGTTGCCGGGTCTGAGATCCGGCCAGAGTATGCGATTACAGTAGCGCCTCTCGCAGCCTCGGTGAAGGGTATCTTTCGTACAGTGCTGTGCGGAGAAATCCAGTCCCCTTCGTCAGAGCTGGTCGGCGTATTGTTCGACCGCCACCCGGACAAGCTGCCCCCGCGTCCGCACGCCAGTCTTCTGGAACAGGCTCTGCAAGATAGCCTTTACGTAGCTTTCGGAGATTTGAAGCCGCCACGCGATCTCTTTGTTGGAAAGGCCCTCCAGCACGTACCGCAGTACTCGGCGCTGCCGCTCGTTAAAGGTCGGTGCCGGTTGAGGCCCGGACGAAGCTTCCTCTCCGATACTCGAAAACGATCGGTCGAGCCAGGTGCCCCCGGCTACTACGGTGCGTATGCTCAAGGCAAGCTCGCTCAGTTCTCCGTGCTTCAGAAAAATACCGCTCACGCCCTGCCGGAGCAGCCGCCGCGCCTCCATCTCGCTGACCCACGCGGTGACCACCAGCACCCGGCCTTCGAACCCGATTTGCCGCGCTGCCGGCAGGAACTGCGAGGCCCGTTCCGAGCCCAGATCGTGATCGAGCAGCACGATATCGTACTTCCTCTCGGCCAGCATTTGCAGTGCTTCCCGAATGCTGCCGCACTGGTCCATCGCCATCGCGGGGTCGGCTCCCAACACGCCGGCCACGGCCTGGCGGAACAACGCGTGATCATCTACCAACAGGGCCTGCACTCGGCCGATCGAGGATTCCTGCACCGGATTCAATTCACCCCTCTACTGCATTTTCCACCGGCCACAGTTCCACTGTAAAGCAGCTCCCAACCGGTTGGGGTTCGTAACGCAAGCCACCTCCGTGCGACCGGAGAATCGCGCGCGAGATGTACAGCCCCAACCCGAACGAGTGAGAACCGGATTGGAACGGCTGGAACAATTCGTCCGGGCGTGCCACGCCGGGACCCGAATCGAAGAACCGGACCAACACCAGGTCGCTCTCGACTGCGGTGCTGATCCGCAGTTCCCGGACCGCGGCTCCTTGCAGCGCCTGGGTGCTGTTACGCGCCAGGTTCACGAACACCTGCAGCAGGCTGTGATGATCCGCCTGCACCAGCGGGAGGTTCTCACCGACGCTCCAGGTCACCGAGATGTCCGCCTCGCGCAGGCTGGGCTCGATCACGATGCGCGCCTCATCCAGTACCGTACCCAAGTCCGCCGCGCTGGCCTCGCGCCCCGATGCCGCGTTCAATCCGGATGTGGCGATCTTTTCCAGCCCCTGGATCAGCGTACCTAGCACCCGGTACTGTTCGCTGTCGGCAACCGGCGCCAGCGCGGCGTGTGCGGCGGCGGCCGCCGAAGCCAGGTTGCGGATCTCGTGCGAGATCGCGCCGATCAGCACGCGCGAGGTAGCCATCATCGAATCGAAGCCGGCTCCCTCACGGTCCCGCAGGTTCTCGCTCGAGTCCCATACCACGGCTGCGAGCCCCTGCCCTCCCGCGAACGAGTACGTCGATAGCCACACATGCGCCAGGAACACCTCGCCGCTCCGGCGCACGCCCTTGCATTCAACGTTGGTGCGCAGGTTCGAACCTGGCCGTTGGGTCCGCAAGATGCGGTAAAGAATCGGCAGATACGAATCCACCTGCTGCCCGATCAATTCTCCATCCTCGAAACCAAGCAACTGGCGGGCCGATTCATTGGCCAGTTCCACCCGTCCCGCACTGTCCAACATCAGGATCGCCAGCGGAGTCGTCTCGATCAGCACCCGCACCTGCATCTCGGCGTGGCGGCGGAGGCGCATCTGCTCTTCCCGCTCCGCCAGGTGCTCGGTCAGGAGCCGCCGGCGCTGGTTCAGCTCCGACACAAAAAAACCGGTCATCGCGAATCCTACGGTAGCCACGAACATGCGTCCCATCGCGCCCGGAGCCCACTTCGTCAGATCGACTCCGCCGGCGACGCCGGGCACCCACTGCAGCGGGTCGAATGCCTCGCGCAGAAAACCGCAAATCACCGCTAATAGCAGGATCTGAAATCCGTTCAGCGCCGCCGCGGCGAGCAACACCGGAATCAGGTAGAGAAAGCCGACGGAGACATCCGGGGTCACCCAGTCCCACCACGCGATGATCGCCACCAGAATTGCGGACGCCCCTACCAGCGGCATTCTGTGAGACTCGCCGTAAGCCAAAAAGCGATCCAGTCTGGTCATTGGATTTGTTCCGAATCTCGCACATGTCGTGAGGCTTGGCAAGCACCGGCGCAGCGCGGGCGGGCCAGCCGTTTGTCCGGCGATGCCGGCGGGCGGCTCGGGTTGACGCCCGCGCTGGCCGCCTGCGCCTAAAATCGGACATGGCTTTCGAACTGCTCGAGCATCCTGCCGACATCGGCTTCCGCGCCTTCGACGAGAGCCTGCCCGGCCTGTTCGCTAACTGCGCCCTCGCGCTCCTCTCCATCGCCTGCGATCTCTCCGCCGTCCAGCCCGCCAACCGCTATCGCCTGTGGGTTTCCAGCGGAGACCGCGAGTCTCTTCTGGTCGACTGGCTGAACGAAGTGCTCTACTGGTTCGACGGCAAGCGCATCGCCCTCGAAAGCTTCCAGATCGACCACCTCGACGAGACCTCGCTCATCGCCACCGCCCTGGGCGAGCCCCGCGATCCCGTCCGCCATCCCGCGAAGCTCATCGTGAAGGCCGCAACCTATCACCAGCTCCGGATCGAGGAGCGCGACGGCTGCTGGATGGCCGAAGTGTACCTGGATGTCTGATGCGTATCGAAACCCAGGACGGACTACGGCATCGGATTCCGCGCGACGAATCGCGCGGCATGCGTACCGACGTCGTCGTCTACGCCAGCGAGCCCATGATGCAGCAGATCCGCAAGGACCTCTCGCTCGAGCAGGCCATCAACGTGGCCACGCTTCCCGGAATCGCCGGCCCCGCGCTCGCCATGCCCGACATTCACCAGGGCTACGGCTTCCCGATCGGAGGCGTGGCGGCGATGGACTGCGAACATGGCGTGGTCTCGCCCGGGGGCGTCGGCTTCGATATCAACTGCGGCGTCCGCCTGGTGCGTACTTCGCTCGGCGAGGCTGACGTGCGCCCGCGCCTGCGCGAACTCATCCAGGAGATCTTCCGCGACGTGCCGTGCGGCACCGGCGGCTCCGGGCGCGTGAAGATTGGCCCGCGTGATCTGGAGCGCGTGCTGACCGAGGGCGCCCGCTGGATGGTCGCCAACGGCTACGGCGAACCCCGCGATGCCGAGTTTGCCGAGGCCGGCGGAGCGCTCCCCGGCGCGGACCCGGCCGCGGTCTCCGATCGCGCCCGCGAGCGCGGCCTGCCGCAGCTCGGCACGCTCGGCAGCGGCAATCACTTTCTGGAAGTGCAGTACGTGGAGGAGATTCACGAGCCCGCGGCGGCGCGGGCCTACGGACTCGCCGAGGGACAGGCCGTGGTGCTCATCCACTCCGGGTCGCGCGGGCTCGGCCACCAGGTGTGCACCGATTATGTGGCCCTCATGAACCGCAACATGGCGCGCTACAACATCCGCCTGCCCGACCGCCAGCTCGCCTGCGGACCCATCGAGTCGGAGGAAGGGCGCCAATATCTCGCCGCCATGGCCGCCGCCGCCAACTTCGCCTGGGCCAACCGGCAGGGCATCCTTCACTTTCTGCGCGGCGCTTTCCGGCGCATCTTCTCCACGGACGCGCGGCTCGACCTGGTATACGACGTCTGCCACAACATCGCCAAGCGCGAGCGGCACGACGTCGGCGGACGCAGGCGCGAGGTGTTGGTGCATCGCAAGGGCGCCACCCGCGCGTTCCCGCCCGGGCACCGCGAGATTCCCGCCGACTACCGCATCGCCGGCCAGCCGGTCTTTGTTCCGGGCAGCATGGGCACCGCATCCTGGGTGCTCGCGGGCGCGCCGGGTTCCATGGCCGAAACCTTCGGCAGTGTCTGCCACGGCGCCGGACGCCTGCTCAGCCGCACCGCCGTCCGCAAGGGCAAAGACGCCCGGCAGGAACAGCAACGGCTCGAAGACCGCGGCATCCTGGTGCACAGCGAGACACGCGACGGCATCCTCGAAGAACTGCCCGAGGCGTACAAGAACGTCGACGAGGTGATCGAGGTGGTGCACCAGGCGGGGCTCGCCCGGAAAGTCGCTCGCCTTCGGCCGATGGGCGTGATAAAAGGGTAGGCCGATGCAGACTCGCAAATTCGGCTGGACCGGTGTCGAGGTTCCGGTCATCGGGCAGGGCACCTGGCAAATCGAGGGCTCGCGGGAACAGGAGCGCCGCGCCATCGAAACGCTGCGGCTGGGGCTCGATTTGGGAATGACCCACATCGATACGGCCGAGATGTACGGCAACGGCCGCGCGGAAGACCTCGTGGCGCAGGCCATCGCGGGCCGCCGGGAAAAGGTCTTTCTAGCGAGCAAGGTGCTGCCGCAGAATGCGTCGTACGCGGGCACACTCGCGGCGTGCGAGCATAGCCTGCAGCGGCTCGGGGTGGCCCGGCTCGATCTCTACATGCTGCATTGGGCCGGGAACCATCCCATCGGCGAGACCATGCGCGCCATGGAAAAACTGGTCTCCGATGGCCTGATCCGGTTCATCGGGGTGAGCAATTTCGACGTGCACGAGCTGCAGGCGGCCGAAGCGGCGCTGAGGAACAACCGGCTGGCGTGCAACCAGGTGCTGTATCATCTCGGCGACCGCGGCATCGAAAGGCGTTTGATTCCCTACTGCGCCTCGCGAGAAATCGCCGTCGTGGCGTACTCTCCGTTTGCACAGCATCGCTTTCCCGCGCCGCGCACTTCGGGCGGCCGCGTGCTGGTCGAGATAGCCGCCCGCCACTACTGCACGCCCCGCCAGGTCGCGCTCAATTTCCTGACCCGCTACCCCAATGTCTTTACGATTCCAAAGACCACCCATCCCGACCGGGTCCGGGAGAACGCCGGTGGAACCGGCTGGGAACTGAAGGCGGATGATATCTTCGCCATCGATCGCGCCTTCCCGGCGCCGGATCACGATACGCCTCTTGGGATGTTGTAGAGAGCCGATAGCGTCGCACCGCGGTTTCCGGACTTGTGCCAGGCAGCACATATGACGTAAATGTGGCGGGCGGGGCAATCGCCACTGGCACCGGATCGGAACGCCAGGGCCCACTCCGCCCGCGTTCTCAAACTGATGTTCTGAACGTACTAGTCCGATTGCGTACGTGTCAACCCGATAGCTCATTACGGCTCAGTGACATTGTGGCGGAAAGATAGCGTTCACGAGAAGCCGGCTTCAATTACACTACGACCACGTCGGGCGTGTGTGCGTTACGCGACGGCGTGAACCAGGGTCAACCGGGATGTTAGCAACCAAGTCAGTGTGCGCGTCGTCCGCAGACGTTTGTGCGGCTGTGGTGTGGTCCTCTCCTGAGGAGGTTCTGGCTTTAGATCAGGCAGTTTGCCGGCTCGGAGGCGGCGCGCCCGATCCCATGCTGCGGCCGGCATTTTATCTGGCTTCGATTTCGGAGCAGTGGAAGCCGCGCGTGGTCAGCGTCGAGCGTCAGGGCGAAATCGTCAGCGTGGTCTACGCCAAGGAGCGCATGATCGGCGGGGTCCCATCCGGATTGATCTTCGGAGATGCTACCCTCACCGCCATGTCGGCCGGCGAGCGCCAGGAGGATGTCTTCCGCGCCGCGCTGGAAAAGATCTTCGCCGTACGGGGAGTGCGCGGAATCCGCTTGAGAGTCCTGCCCGGCAGTCCCGAATTGCGCGCAGTCCATGGCCTGATTCGATCCAGGAAAGTGGATACCCACTACGTGCGCTTCAGGGACCACGCCCGCCTGACCCTGCCTGACTCGTACGAGAACTTCCTGCGCGCGCTGGGGGGTTCCAGCAGGCACAATTTCCGGCGTTATCGCGAGCGCTTTGAAGCGGCACGCAACCAGTACGTGAGCCCGCTGACGGCCAGCGAACTGGAGTCTGCCGCGTGGCAGATCAGGACCAAATCCAGCCGGCCCACTTCTCCGTGCGACTTGCGGCGCGTTCTCAACATGCTGTCAGCGGCGCACCGGCCGTTCGCTGCCGGGTTGCGCGATCGAGACGGCCGATGGCTGAGCATAGCGGCCGGATGCCACCGCCCGGGTTCCGCGGTGATGTTTCTCCAGCTCAATGACGACCTGGACTTCCCGAACGAATCGCTGTCCCTGGTGCTGCGCGCATTTCTCATCGAAGACCTGATTCGCCAGCGGACCAGCGAGCTCTGGTTTTGGGCGGGCGTATCGCCCCCGTTGTCCCGGTATGCCGTCTCGGTTCGGGCCATCGAGGTGCACTTGGACAAGCCGTCCTGGACATGGCGCGCGATGCGTTGGGCCGTTTCCAGGATCGGTCCCAGGCTGCCGCGTCACATGCAGCAGGATGCCAGGTCAGTTTCGCCATTTTGTTCGCAGCCGGCTCACTTGAGCTCTTTGCGCTCGTAAACCACCGCCAGCCCTCCGGCGAACAGGCCGATCAGCGCGGTGGAGACGGCGAGCTGCACGAGCTTCCACCGCGCCGAGCGAGGCAAAAGCGGCCGAAGGCCGGCCCCCGCGATGCTACACCTTGGCCAGCGCCTGCTGCCCCCGCAGCGTGATCGGCACGAAGTCGCGCTTGTCCTCGCCGATGTAGATCTGGCGCGGGCGTGCGATCTTCTTGTCGCCGTCGAGCAGCATCTCCTGCCACTGTGCCAGCCAGCCGACCGTGCGCGGAATGCCGAACAGCACGGTGAACTGGTCCGGTTTGAAGCCCATGGCCTGATAGATGATGCCGCTATAGAAATCCACGTTCGGGTACAGCTTGCGCTTGATGAAGTAGTCGTCGGAGAGGGCGATCCGTTCCAGCTCGATGGCGATATCCAGCTTCGGATTGCGGCCGGTGACCTCGAACACCTCTTCGGCCACCTGCTTGATGATGCGGGCGCGCGGATCGTAGTTCTTGTAGACGCGATGGCCGAAGCCCATCAGCTTGCACTTGCCTTCCTTCACCTGGTTGACGAACCCGGGGACGTTTTCCCTGCTGCCGATCTGGTCCAGCATGCGCAGCACTTCCTCGTTCGCGCCGCCGTGCAGCGGCCCGGACAAGGCGGCAATGGCCGCGGCGGTGGTCATGTAGGGGTCGGCATTGGAGCTGCCCACCGCGCGCATGGCGCTGGTCGAGCAGTTCTGCTCGTGATCCGCATGCAGGATGAAGAGGACATCGAGCGCGCGCGCCAGCACCGGGTTGGCGACATACTTGGGCTCGGTCCGTTTCCACAGCATGTGCATGTAGTTCTTGGTGTAGCCCAGCTCGGGGTCGGGCGCGATGTACGGCAATCCCAGCCGGTGCCGGTAGGCGTACGCGGCCAGGGTCGGCATCTTGCCGATCAGGCGGATGATCTGCTTGCGCCGGCACTTGGCGTCGGCGATGTTCCTGGCGTCCGGGTAAAACGTGGAGAGCGCCGCCACCGTGCTGATCAGGATCCCCATCGGGTGCGCGTCGTAGTGGAAGCCGTCCATGAACTTCTTTACGTTTTCGTGGGTCATGGAGTGCGCCATCACTTCGCATTCCCAGCGGGCCAGTTCATCGGCCGTCGGCAGTTGGCCATTCAGCAGGAGGTAGGCAACTTCCAGGAAGCTGCATTTTTCGGCCAACTGTTCGATGGGATAGCCGCGATACCGCAGAACGCCGTTGTCGCCGTCCAGGTACGTGATGGCGCTCTGGCACGACGCGGTGTTCATGAATGCCGGGTCATAGGTCATCAGCCCGAAATCCTCCGGGCTGGTTTTGATCTGCCGCAGGTCCATTGCGCGGATGGTGCCGCGATAAATCGGGACCGTGTAGCTTTGTTTGGTCCGATTGTCAGTTATCGTAAGGGTCTCATTATCCATGCGTTGCCAACCTCCTGGAACTCGGCGACACACATGCACGCCGATTTCCACACCCGAATGTCTTAAAACTCCACAACTTGTGGAAGAATTCGGGGAGTTTGGCATCCTGCCGGCGTCCGCGGCGGGGGTTTTCACGCATGTAGGGTGGGTTAGACCCAATTACGGGGCAGGTTGGGAACCTGCCCCACGTTATGCCATCGGCGGGACGTCGATCCACGCCCGCTTGGCGTGGCTCTCCATCTCCGCCTCCAGAATGGTAAGCTGGCGCAGCCCGTCGGCGAATTGCGGATACTCCGGTGTTGCGTCCGGGTCCTCGATCGACTTGTAGAACCTCCGGAACACCTGCTTGAATGTGTCGTCGTATCCCTCGCTGTGCCCGCCCGGCAGGTCCGCGTACGACCGCGCCTCCGGCTTGAGCAGTGACGGATCCTTGATGATGATCTGATTGTTGCTATTGCGATTCCCGATCCACAGCTCGTCCGGCCGCTCCTGGCTCCAGGCCACGCCGCTCTTAGTGCCGTAGATTTCGATGCTCAACCGGTTCTTGCATCCGGCCGATACCTGGCTGGCGGTGAACGCTCCGCGCGCCCCCCCGTTCATGCGGAAGACCACGGCGCCGAAATCCTCGGTGTCGATCGGCGTTTCGAGGTAGTCCTCGGGCTTGAGCGTCTTGCCCGCGAAGGTCTCGATCGGCCCCTTCGGCTGTTTGCGCGTCTTGTGCACGGTGTTGAGGTCGGCGCACACCGACGCGATGCGTTGTCCGGTCACGTGCTCCGCCATGTCGCACCAGTGCGAGCCGATGTCGGCCAAGCACCGCGACGGCCCGTTGAACTTGCTGTCCAGGCGCCAGTTCCAATCCGTGTCGTAGAGCAGCCAGTCCTGCGAGTAAGTGCCCTGCACCACCAGGATGTCGCCCAGGTCGCCGGCCTCCCGCATGCGGCGCATGTGCTGCACCATGGGGTAGAACCGCAGGTTGTGGAAGGTGCAGTTGCGGCGTTTGGCGCCGGCGGCGATCTTCACCAGGTCCCTGGCCTCGGCCACGCTGGTGGCCAGCGGCTTCTCGCAGATCACGTGCTTGCCGGCCTGCATGGCGTCCCGCGCGATCGGGAAATGCAGCGCGTTCGGCGTGCAGACGTGCACCGCGTCTACCGCCGGGTCTTCCAGCACGCGGCGGTAGTCGGCCTCCACTTTCTCGGCGCCGAATTCGTCCGCCAGCGCCTTGGCCTTCTCGATTTGCGGCTCGCCGATGGCGTAGAGCTGCACATAGCCCAACCGGCGGATGCCTTCCAGATGGACCCGGCCGACGAAGCCGGTTCCGAACAGAGCGGTTTTGAATTTTCGCATGAGAGCCTCTTTGGTTTCGAACGTATAATCTATCGCAAAAGCTGGTAGATTGGTATCTTCGAGCCCGCGGCCGCGCGGGCGCGGATCCCGTTTGCCATGGTAGTACGTATCCGTTTTCGCATTGGGCCGAAAGTCAGCAGGAAAGGCCGAAAGAACAAGCGGATTGCGCTCGCCGTGGCCGCGCTGTTGCCTCCCGCCGCCTTCTGCGCCGGCGTCCTGGCCTTGTGGCGCATCGCCAGCGACCTCAATTGGACCGGCAGCTTTGCCATTTCCAACGGAATCTTCTCGCATTGGCAGGTCTGGTTGGGCGCGGCAGTGTTGTTACAACTGTGCGCGCGCCTTCTCAACCGCTACGGCAAAAGCGGCGACACCGCGGCGTCGTGAAACGGACTCATCTGTTAATCTAATTTTTAGAGACCCGCCATGCCTCAAGCCCGTTACAGGTATCGGTCCTCGTTCTATAGCTACTTCCCGCGCGGCATCAAGTGGCTGCTGATCAGCAACACCGCCGTATTCCTGGTCTGGACCCTGGGACCGGTCGGCTTCCAGCAGGACGTGCTGAGCTACTTCGCGCTGAACAAGGTCCT
>DATJYJ010000320.1:0-2689 GCA_035578025.1 Verrucomicrobiia bacterium | reverse complement strand
GAGTGTGGAGTGCGTCAGCCAGGTCACGCCCAGCAAGTACACGTTCCCGGTGCGCGGCGTGGTGCGGCTGGACTTTCCGGCGCGCGGCGAGATGTCCGCGGTCAAGGTCTTCTTCCACGATTCCTGCCAGCCCGGCGATCCCGAAACCTTCCACGTGCCGGGCATGGAGAACGAGGTCATCCTGCCGCCGGTCAACAATCTCGCCGACAAGGGCCGTCCCATGGGCGGTGGGCGCGGCGCGGGCGGCGGCGGAGGCGCGGGACGAGGCGCGGCGGCGGCGGGGCGCGGGACTCCCGATCCGAACGCTCCGCGGCAGGGCGCCGGCGGACCGGGCGTGCGCGTGTTCGGCGAACGGCCGGGCGCGGCGCAGACCGGGATCCTCACCGGCAACGGCAGCGTCTTCGTGGGAACCAAGGGAATCATGGCGACGTCCAGCCGCGGCGAAGGCGTGTGGCTGCTGCCCGCCGCGCGTTGGGCCGAGTACCGGCTGCCTCCGCAGCTACTGACGCGCTCGCCGGGACACATGCTGGATTGGGTGCGGGCCTGCAAAGGCGGCGACCCCGGATGCGCGGACTTCGCGATCACCGCGCCGTATGCGGAGTGGCTGAGCCTGATCCCGATCGCTTACCGGGTGCCGGGGAAGCTGGATTGGGACAGCAAGGGGCTGCGGTTTACGAACAACGCGGAGGCGAACAGGTATGTAAGACCGGTCGTGCGCAAAGGGTGGGAGATGAAGCTGTAGGGGCGCGCGGACCGGCTAAAGCCGGTCCCCTGATATGGTCACGAGGGCTTGGGCTTCGGCGGAACGGCCTTCGCCAACGGGGCCGACTCTTTCGGCGGTCTTGAATTTCACGCTGACGCGATCGATGTCGAGTTCGAGCGTTTCGGCAAGGCGCTCCCGGATCAGCAGGCGGTAGTCTTTCAGCTTCGGGCGCTCGAGGATCACCGTCGAATCTATGTTGACGATGTGGTAGCCGCGCTCCGCCGCCAGTTCCTGCGCGTGGCGGAGGAACACTAGCGAGTCGCAGCCCTTCCAACGCGGGTCGGTGTCGGGGAAGTGCATGCCGATATCCCCCAGCGCGGCGGCGCCGAGAATGGCGTCGGTGATGGCGTGGGACAGGACGTCGGCATCGGAATGGCCTTCGAGTCCGAACTCGCAAGGGATGGTCACGCCGCCGAGGATCAGCGGGCGGCCGGGAGCGATGCGGTGGACATCCCAGCCGAGGCCGGTGCGGATTTCGGGCACCCTACCTCTGCTCCTCGGAGTGGAACAGGTGCGCCAGGTCCATGTCGGTGGGCTTGGTGATTTTGATGTTGCGGTCGCTGCCGGGGACCACGGTGACTTCCACATCCAGGCGCTCGACCATGCTGGCTTCGTCGGTGGCGGAGAAGCCGTCCTGGCGCGCGGATTGAAACGCGCGCACCAGGATGTCGTAGCGGAACACCTGGGGGGTCTGCGCCATCACCAACTTTTCGCGCGGCAGGGTCTCGCGGATTTTGACGTGGCTGGTGCCGCGGGTGACGCGCTTGACGGTATCGACGGCGGGCACGCCGACGATGGCGGCGCCGGTCTCGATGGCTTCGTCGAGCACCTGGTCGATGGTGGCGGGGTCGATGAAGGGGCGCACGGCATCGTGCACGGCGACGATGTCGGTATCGGGCCGGAGGGTGCGCAGCGCGTTTTCGACCGATTCCTGGCGCGAATTGCCTCCAGCGACCACGCGCACCCGCGAGCCGAATTCGCCGGCGAGCATGTCGCGGACCCAGTCGATATCCTCGGGGCGCACGGCGACCACGATCTCGCCGACGCGCGGTTTGGCGGCGAATTTCCGGACGGTGTGAATGAGGATGGGCGAGCCGTCCAGAAGCATGAACTGTTTTCGGCTGGTGCCGGCCTTTTCCGCGGGGCCTTTGCCCATGCGGGTACCGAGGCCCGCGGCGGGCAGGATGACGGCGACTTTCATTCGATTACGATTCTATCGTGGTTTTTTCGGGCGCGACTCCGGGGGCAGCCGCGGCGGCGGCCTGCGCCTCGGGCTTGCGCGGTGGACGGTCGTGGCGGTCGGCGGCAGCCGCGGCGTGCTGGCGCTCGTCGAACTTGCCGAAGATCATCTTGCCCGCGGTGGTTTGCAGCACGCTGGTGACGGAGATGTCGATGGTCTTGGAGATCATCTTCTTGGCGTTGTCCACGACCACCATGGTGCCGTCGTCGAGGTAGGCCACGCCCTGGTTGTACTCCTTGCCTTCTTTGAGGATGAAGACGCGCATGGTCTCGCCGGGGAGGACGATGGGCTTGAGCGAGTTGGCCAGCTCGTTGATGTTGAGCACCTCGACCCCGTGAAGCTGGGCGACTTTGTTGAGGTTGAAGTCGTTGGTGACCACTTTGCAGTCGTAGACTTTGGCGAGCTCGATCAGCTTCATGTCGACCTCGCGGACTTGGGGGAAGTCTTCCTCGACGATCTGCACGTTGAGGTGCGCCATTTTCTGGATGCGCTGGAGGATGTCGAGGCCGCGGCGGCCGCGGTTGCGCTTCATGGAGTCGGCCGAATCGGCGACCAGTTGCAACTCGCGCAGCACGAACTGTGGGATGACCAAAGCTCCGTCCAGAAAACCAGTCTCGACGATGTCGGCGATTCGGCCGTCGATGATGACGCTGGTGTCCAGGATCTTGAAGGACTGGCCGGCGGTT
>DATJYJ010000319.1:0-16400 GCA_035578025.1 Verrucomicrobiia bacterium | reverse complement strand
GGCTCTGCGGGCGATCCGCCGCTCGTAGCGGGCCGCATCGAAAACGGGCGGACGGCGATCCGCCCGGCAGGCTCGCGGCGGTGTACATCGGTCGCTCCTCGCCCGGTTTGCATCGCCGCGTCAACCGCTCCCCCTCGGCCGTGGTCGCCCCGGCGCCTCCTGAGCGGCCGCGGTCCGGGCCGGAGCGGAGGAGAATCGCCTCTTCCGGTCCGCCCGCAGTCAGTTTGACTACGGGAAGGGGCCGTTTGTGTCAATGGAATACGAAACTGGACGCTGCCGCACTGTCACCGGGGCTTCCCGATTCCGCTCCGGCCGAGCAGGCCGGGTTATCGACGCCGTACATGTGCTGGAATAACATAGAGCTTCGAGGCGGAGGATCTCTTACAGGTGAGATCGCCTTCCCCATATGACTGCTGGCCAAGCTACCATCCTCGTGGTCGAAGACACCCCCGAATCTTTGATGATGCTGACGGACCTTCTGACCGCCCAGGGTTACCTGGTCCGACCCGCCGATAGCGGCGAACTTGCGCTGGCCTCCGTCGCCGCAAAGATTCCGGACCTGGTTCTGCTGGATATCCGCATGCCGGGGATGGATGGCTTCGAGGTCAGCCGCCGGCTCAAGGCGCTGGAAGACACCCACGACATTCCCATCATATTCATCAGCGCCCTCTCCGCCACCGAGGAGCGCGTCGAAGGACTGCGGCTCGGCGCCGTGGACTTCATTTCCAAGCCGTTTCAGAAAGAGGAGCTTCTGGCCCGCGTCGCGACCCACATCGAGCTCCGGCGCCTGCGGCTGCGGCTGGAACAGCAGGTGGCCGAACGAACCGCGGAACTAAAGGTGGCCAACGATCGCCTCAGGTTCGAGCTGAGCGAACGCGTTCGCACCGAGCATGCGTTGCGCGAAAGCGAAGAGCTTTTCCGCAACATGGCGGACGCCGCCCCGGTCGTGGTCTGGTTGAGAGATACCGAGGGCCGGCTTTTCTTCTTCAACAAGTACGCCAGCATCCTCACCGGCTGCGCGAGGGAGGAACTCCTGGCCGGCCGCTGGCGGGAAATTATCCATCCCGAAGATCAGGCGCGCAGAGCGGAAATCCTGGCTACCCACCTCAAGTCCCGCACCAGCTTTCAGGACGAATACCGCCTGCTCCGTACCAGCGGACCGGACCGCTGGATGCTGGAGACGGCGACCCCGCGCTTTCTGGCCGATGGTGGATTCGCCGGCTACGTCGGCGTAGTGCTCGATATCACCGAGCTGAAGCGCAACCAGGAGCAACTGATTGCCGAGCAGAAGCTGGAAAGCGTCGGCGCTCTTGCAGCCGGAGTCTCTCACCGTTTCAACAACCTGCTGGGATCGATCCTGGGAGAGGCGGATCTGGCGCTGGCCGACTTGAGTCCCAATGCGGCTGCGAGAGGCAATGTGGAGCGAATCTACGAGATCGCGACGCGGGCTTCCGAAATCGTCTCCCTGCTCATGGCATACTCGGGGGCCGGCGATGCCGGCACCCTGGTGCAAATTCACCTAGGCCGGATCGTCGAAGAGACGCTGCAACTCGGCAAGGTCAACCTGTCCAAGAAGATTGTCTTCAAGGTCGATATACCGGCAGAGCTGCCGACCATTCGCGGCAACCCTTCGCAACTGCGTCAAGTCGTGATGAGCCTGATCACCAACGCCGCCGAGTCGCTGCCTGCGCAGCAAGGCGAGATTGCGCTGATCGCTTACGGCTACCCGGAGGGCGCCGGGTATTCGCCCGAGCACCCGCCCCCTCTGCCGGCCGGCGGCTACGTAGTTCTCGAAGTCTCCGATACGGGATGCGGTATGACCGACGACGAGCGGAGCCGCGTGTTCGATCCGTTCTTCAGCACCAAATTATTCGGGCGGGGTCTGGGTCTGGCGGCGGTCCACGGCATTGTACGCAGCCATGGAGGCGCTATTTCCATGCAGAGTTCGCCCGGAAAGGGCTCGACGTTTCGGGTCTTTCTCCCGTGCGCCGGAGCTCAGGCCGACGAGCTGTCGCCGCCCCGCTATCACGCCGAACGAACCTGATCATGAGCGACAGCGCGACCATCCTGGTAATCGACGATCAACAGGAATCCCTGGTTTTGCTGACGGAGATCCTGTATTCAGCGGGGTACAAGGTGTATGCGGCGGATAGCGGAGGGCTGGCGCTGGCCGCGATCGACGCCGTGGCCCCCGATCTGATCCTGCTGGATATGCGGATGCCCGGGATGGACGGCCTCGAAGTCTGCCGGCGCCTCAGTGCCGCCCAATGGATCAGCAGAATACCGGTCATTTTCATGAGCTCGGCGGCTGAACCCGACGAGCGGGTAGAGGCATTGAATCTCGGCGCGGTGGACTTCGTATCGAAACCACTCCGGCGGGAAGAGCTGCTGGCACGTGTGCGCACCCACCTCCAACTGAGCCGTCTGCGCCATCGCCTTGAAGAACTGGCTGCCCGCCGCACGGAAGCACTTACCGCGGCTGTCGAACGGCTGCAGACCGAGGTCACGGAGCGCAGGCGGGCTGAGCTGGCACTCATGGAGAGCGAGCAGCGCTTCCGTAACATCGCCGAAAGCGCTCCGATCATGATCTGTGCGTCCGGTCCCGACAGTCTGGCGACGTACTTCAACCGGGCGTGGCTCAGCTTTACGGGGCGGAGACAAGAGCAGGAGGTGGGCAATGGCTGGACCGACGGCATTCATCCCGAGGATCGAGACCGCTGCCTCTCCGCCATCGCAGCGAGCTTCGGGGCCCGGCAGTCCTGCAAGATCGAGTATCGCGTGCGCCGCGCGGACGGGGAGTACCGCCTGCTGGCGTGCAGTGGCGCGCCTCACTTCAACCCGGACGGCACGCTCGCCGGCTACATCGCCTCGATGGTGGACATTACGGACATCCGCCGCGCCCAGGAGGAGATCTTCGACCGCCAGAAGCTGGAAAGCATGCGCGTTCTGACCGCCGGCATGGCGCACGACTTCAATAATCTGCTGGGCACGATTCTCATGCAGACCGAGCTTGCGGAGTCCGAGATGCATGCCGGCGTCCGGCCGGCCGAACAGCTCGATACGATCAAGTCCGTCGCCACCCGGGCTTCCGAAATCGTGCGCGAGCTGATGATCTACGCGGGGCAGGAGCACTCCACGCGCGAACTGGTGGACTTCTCGAATCTCCTCGATGAGATGGTCCCGGTACTTCGCTCGTCCGTCTCCAGGCAAGCGGCACTGGAGGTCGAGATCGAGCCGGGCCTGCCACGGCTTTGGGGCAACCCGACACACCTCCGCCGGCTGGTCATGAACCTGGTCATCAATGGTTCTCAGGCCCTCGGCCGGGATGGCGGCACGATCCGGGTGTCTATGTCGCGGCTGCCCGGTCCCGCCGACGGCGGCCGATTGAAGCTGGAGGTTTCCGACACCGGGTGCGGAATGACCGAAGCCGAACGGACCAGGATTTTCGACCCTTTTTTCACCACCAAGTCGGAGGGGCATGGACTGGGCCTGGCCGTGGTTCAGGGAATCGTGCAGTCGCACGGCGGCACGATTCAGGTGATGAGTGCGCCGGGCAAGGGATCCACCTTCGAAATCATGCTGCCGTGTGCCAGCGAAGACCTGGGGGGCCGGTCCTCCATCGCCGGTGTTTCCAAATAAGCGCACGCTTTCACAAGTACGGTCTCGCCGCGGGCTACCGGCGCTCCCTGACGGTCGCGGCTCGGTTTGGAGGCGTGCGGGTACTTAGCCGCGCGGCGGTTTCTTCGGCTTGTTGGCTACCTGAAGCTCGTTCTCCACGCTGAACACTCCGAAGACCGAATTGGCCCGCATCTCGGCCATCGCAAGGTCACCGTCGTTGTCCACGACACCGGTCAAAGTGACATTGCCGTTCTTCACGATGATGTGAATCGCGTGAAATCCCATCGGCGGGTCGTTGGTGATTCCGCCCGCGGCGCGCGCCACGGAGAGGCCCGTCCTGCCGCCGCCGCGATTGGATGTATAACGTTGCAGCGGCGCATAGCCGTAGATGCTGACGTAAACCGAGGCGCGGATCCGGTCGTCACTGGGCGACAGCGGCAGGACTTCGATCTGGTTGTCGACGCTTTCCACGCCCTCAATCTTCTTCACCACGTTCTCGGCTGAGGACTTGAGGATAGGCCGGGAAGCCAAGCCGCGGAGGATCACCGTGTTTTCCTTGATCCCGAAGGTGAGATTGTCGAAAACTCCGAATTCCGGCAGCGTCACAATCCGCTTCCGGACTTCCTGCGCGATCCGGAGCACTTCTTTTTGCCGTGCGTCGGTGCCGGGCAAGGCGGCCTTTTGCGCGATCCCCGATTGCGAGCACAGCACGAGCCAGACAGCGGCGGAAATGCAGGTCAGTGACAACCGCTTCATACGGCAACGCGGGAGCCGGCGTAAGTGCCCTCGGCGGGACGGATGGCACAGTGCCGCGCCACGCGATTGAGCGGCGCCGCCGATCTCGAAAGGGGTGAAGTGTTGCCCATCCCGGTGGTGTAGCGCTTCAGCCGGCTGCGCAGCTCGGTGCGCGCCCGCAGCAGACGCGACTTTGCCGCCGGAACGGAGATTCCGAGCCGGGCCGCGACGTCGGGCATGGGCAGCTCCTGGATATCGCGCAGCAACATGACCTTACGCAGCACGGAGGGGATGCGGTGAATCTCCTTCTTTAACGCGTCCGTCATCTGTTGGCACGCCAACTCGCCTTCGGGGTCGCCGCCGTTGGCCGGCACTTCGACGTGTTGCGGACGGGGCGTGCGGGTGGCGGGTTCGTCGAGATAGACGTACCTGGCGTTCCGCCTTACGCGCATCAGCATGAGGCACTGGTTGGCGACGATCCGCCCCAGCCAAGTCGAGAACTCCGCGTCACCCTTGTATTGATCCAGATGCATGTAAGCTTTCGAGAATGCGTTCTGAGCTTCATCCTCGGCATCGTCGCGGTTCCGCAAGAAGAAAGTAGCCAGGTCGATGCACTTGTGTTGATGGCGCCGGATGAGCTCTCCGAATGCCTCTCTGTCGCCCTTTCGGGCAAACTCCACCAGCGCGGAATCGGCAAAAGGCAATGTTTGTTTTCCCGATACTTGCATAGTTCCAGACCCTTTCGAGAGAGTTGATTGTCTTGATTTCGGGTCTGCGTAAGGGCAGATCACGTGCCAAATCGCTGGGGGCAGCACGTGTTCTTTGTTTTCAATACGTTGGCTGAGGCTGGGGACAGAAATGGGCCCAGCATGCCCGATATGGGACAGCCGCATCCGATGGGTTGCGCCCATTTGGGGCAGGGGGAAGGTCCGGAGGCGAATTTCCGCGGCACTCGGTTTTTTTTCAGTAACTTCCGGGCCTTTATTCTCAAAAAAATTAGATCCTCCCAAGGCTGATCGCATCCTTATCAGCGAATGGGGTCGTAGTGGTAATACTCTGCGGCCGGCACCAGTACGCACCGTGCAGGTCGTATCTGGGGGTTACCAGTTCAATCAATCTTTGGATCGAGGAGAAAAAATGAAGAAGACTATCAGTGTGCTTGTCCTGGTTCTGCTCTGCAGCTTGACGGCCTTTGGGCAAGATGTGCCCAAAGGCGAGTGGTTCCTAGGCTACAACTATGTTCGTGTCAATTCCACCACCGATGTTCCCGCCTTCAGCTCGAACGGCGGCAGCAGCCAGGTGGCGATCAACTTCAACAAGTACTTGTCAGGTGTGGTAGACCTTGGCGCATATCACAATGGCGTGATTGGCGGATACTCCGTCAACAACACCATCTTCAACTACCTGTTCGGACCAAGGGTGAGCGTTCGCAATCATTCCCGCGTGACACCGTACTTCAATATCCTGTTTGGCGGAGTCTATGCTTCCGCGCAGGCTACCACGCAGACGCAGATCTGCACCGGGACATCGTGCGTGCCGGCGTCAGCGCATCTGACTAATTCGCAGAACGCGTTCGCCATGGCGGTCGGCGGCGGCGTGGATATCAAGGTGGCCAAGCACGTGGCCTTCCGGCCCATCGGGCTGGATTACTTCCTGACCCGCATGTACAATCCGGTCAACGCTAACGATCACAACCAGCACAACCTGCGTTATTCGGCCGGCGTGAATTTCCTGTTTGGCGGCCAGTAGAATGCATGCCCGCGGTCTGCGGCCGGGCGTCAGTCACAGGTGCCCCGCGGCATCGCTGCGGTCTTCCCCGGGTAAGTCGTCAGTTTCTTCCTCTTCGGCCTCGGGCTCGCGCCCGGGGCTTTCTTTTTCTATGCCGTACTTGTTCATCCGGTACAGCAGCGTCTTCCGGCTAATCTCGAGGAGGCGCGCCGCCTGGCTCTGGTTCCAGTTCGCCTTACGGAGGGCGTTCAGGATCATCTCCCGCTCAGCGGCTTCCAGCCCCAGCAACTCCGGCTGTGGCGCACCCTTGGGCGCCTCCACGGATTCCGCCGGCGCGGGCGCCGCCTCGGTACGGATCACCGCCGGGAGATCGTTCAAGGTGACTTCGTCGGTACGGCTCAGCAGAACGATGCGTTCGATGAGATTCTCCAACTCGCGGACATTGCCCGGCCAGCGATAATTCTCCAGGTACGGCAGAAGGGAAGAAGGCAGCCTGAGTCCCACTCTCCCGTACTTGGCCTTTGCCCGTTCCAAGAATGTGTGGACAAACTCGAGGATGTCTTCGCGTCTCTCGCGAAGCGGCGGAAGTTGGATGGGGATCACGGCCAGGCGGTAATAGAGATCTTCGCGGAACGCGCCGGCGGCGATCCGCTCTTCGAGATTCCGGTGGGTGGCGGCGATGATCCGCACGTCCACCGTAGTGCTCTTGGTTGCCCCTACCTTGTCGATCTCGCGCTGCTGGAGCAGCCGCAGAACGCGCACTTGCAGGTCAAGAGGCATTTCGCCGATTTCGTCCAGGAAAAGCGTGCCGCCGTCGGCCATCTCCACTTTGCCTTTCTTGTGGGACAGCGCGCCGGTGAAGGAGCCTTTGACATATCCGAACAACTCCGATTCCAGCAGCTCGCCGGGAATGGCTCCGCAGTTGATGGTGACGAACGGGCGTTCTTTCCTCGGGCTGTTGACGTGAATCGCCTTGGCGAGCAGTTCTTTTCCGGTCCCGGTTTCGCCGAGGATGAGAACCGTGGCGTCGGTGTGGGCGACTCGCGAAGCCGAATCGAGCACGTGCAACAGGGCCCGCGAGCGGCCCACGATGTTTTCGAACCCATACTTCTGGTCGAGGGTACTCCGCAAGGCGCGGACTTCTTCGAGGAGCCTGTGCCGCTCGAGGACCCGGCCGACCAGGGATCGCAATTCGTCGGGATGAACGGGCTTGGTGATGTAGTCGTAGGCGCCGGCTTTCATCGCCTCGACCGCAGTCTCGATGGTGCCGTAGGCCGTCACCATCACAACCGAGGTCTCGGGATGCTCGGCTTTGATTTTTTTCAGCAGGTCCAGCCCGGATTCGCCGGGCAGGTTCAGGTCTGTGATGACGAGCTCTTTCGGCTCTTTCTCCAGGAGCTCGAGCGCCTGGGGGACGTCCTCGGCCGCCGAAACCTGGTAGCCGCACCTTTCCAACTGGAGCTGCGTGACGCGCCGCAGACTCTCATCGTCCTCCACGACCAAGATTCGACTTGCACTCATTCGGGGCCTGCCGGTGCGAGACTGAACTCACCGCTATTCTAGCGCCCCGCTGACGCCAACGCGGGCACCCGACTGCGAGCGTGCGAGCGGCCGATCTCGACGGGGCAAACCGAGGTCAGACCGCTCTGTCCACGCGGCGATTAGCTATGACTTGCTGAAAGAGAGTAGATGCGCCTTGGGACAGAGCGGTCAGACCCCGGTTTGCAGCGCATGCTACTTGGGGCAACCGAGGCTGCTGACCGAGAGAGACGTAGCGTCCTTGGAGCCGCTGGCCGCTGCTGGAAGCACGCCGCCGGAGGGAACGAACCACACCTCGACCCGGCGGTACTTGGCCTGGGCATCGGCTTCCCTCACCGATTGGCCGGGAAGCTCGCCGACCTTCGGGGTCGCGGACGTGCCGCAGAAACGCGGCTGGTAATCGGACCCGTTCTCGGCCGAGCCCGCCGCTCCGACCATGATCTGGCTCGCCGGGAAGCTGCTGCAAACGCCCTGTCCGGCGCTAATCACAGCGGACGCATTCAGCGCGCGCTTCTGGTCGAGGCCTTCAGCCTTTTCCTTGTCGCTGACATGGCCGACAAAGACCACCTTGCCGTTGGGGTCGCGGGCGGCCAACGCCTTGAGGTCTTCCAGCAGGACGCGCTTACCGCAGTTGTTCACGCGGGAGCTGCCGGCCGGGAAGATGATATCGGGAAGCCGCGTGGCCTGGAGCGCCGCCGCTTTCGTGACCACGACGGTGCCCTCGGCACTGGTCGGTCCGCGGTCGTCGGCCACCTGTGCCGTGACCCGCACCGTCTTCTGCTGCGCCGAGTTGTTCGACGGATCGAACTGAATGCCCGCGGAATCGAACGTGTTTCCGCGGATCGACCCCTCGCTGGCCGTGATCACCGGTCCGCGCATGGAACCGCCGCACTGCCCCGGAGTGAAGTTGGCGTTGACTGTTGCCGTGGTGCCCGCCGGTATTTGGGACGGGTTGATCTGGACCGTCCCGGACGGAGGACGATACCCAAGCACGGTCACCGTGGTGTTGGCTGTTGCGTCATTATATCCCGCGGCCGTCACGGTCAGACCGATCCGGTAGCTCCCCGGGTCGCGGCCCGACGTGCCGAAGTCGAACGTCCGGCCCTGACTGAGCGCCTGGCCGTTCAGCGTCCACTGGTAGGTGGCGCCGTCCGGAATATTGCCGGAGGGAGTGACCGCGATCGAGGCCCCGGGGCAAGTCTCGCTGCGCGCCGCGCTCAGGCTGATGCCCATGTTGGCCTTCGGGCAGTCCTCGTTTGCGGGCACCGAAGTCCCGCCCGGGCAAGTCTTCATGGCGCGCGGGGGCGACGGCGGCGCTGGGGCTGGTTTCTCACCGCCGAAGAGGATGCTTATGCCCGCCGAGTAGCGCAGGTTGTTCTGGTTATGGTCGTTGGAGTTGACCGGATTGTACAGCCGGGTGAGAAAGTAGTCCAAACCGATCGGCCGGAACGACACGTGTTTTCCGAGCCTGACGTCCACCCCGCCGCCGGCGGCCATGGCAAATGCATTCTGCGAGTTGGTGAGGTGGGCGGAAGCCGGAACGCACGACGTCCCGGTGCAGATCTGAGCCTGGGTGGTCGCCTGTGCGGTAGCATAGACGCCGCCGAACAGGACGTTGAAATACGGCGTCACCCGGGTATGATTTCGGATGTTCACCCGCGGCCCGAACAGGTAATTGAAAATGGTGTTATTGACAGGGACGCCTGAGATCGTTCCGTTGTGATAGGCGCCAAGGTCGATGACGCCCGAAACGTACTTGCTGAAATTGATGGCAACCTGGCTGCTGCCGCCGTTGGAGCTGAACGCCGGAACGACCGTGGTCGAATTCACGCGAACGTAGTTGTAGCCAAAGAACCACTCACCTTTCGGCACATCCTGCCCGAATACGGCGGTACACAACACCAAAGGCGTTACCAGGTAGAAAAGTCTCTTTTTCACCGCAGTTACCTCCCCACCTCTCGGTGGATTCGATGCATGAAATTTTCGCCGCCCCTGATGCTCACGTGTTGCTGCATCTGCGCGTCGCACCGGGCGCCGGACAATCGACTGATGAGCAGGAGTGCCGCGGGGTTCAAAATTCTTTGCGCGGGTTGATCTCCATCCGGTAATCTGCCGGGACAAATAATGGAGCAACGGGCTGTTTTGCACCATCTGGGCAGGTGAGTCAGCCGAAGCTCGTCCGGCTTCGGTAGAGAATAAGTAGAAAGGAACACCACAAGCGGATGGCGCGCCTGGTTTTTAGTCTCTCTCTTTTCCTTTTCTCTCCGGCCCTGCTGAGCCTTTCGTGTCAGCCCAGCAGTGCCGACGTGCCAAGTTTGTTGTCTTCGGGGGATGGGGCGTCCGCGCCCGACACCAGAACGCTTCAAGCGCCGATTTTTCCCTCCGCGCTTGCTCCGGCGCCTCTGGTAAAGCCCATCTCTCCGGCCTACCCGGCAAATCCCTCCGGCGCCGGAAACAGCAACTCGCAGGAGCCGGCTGGTGTCGATTGGGGTGGTGTTTTGCGCGCTTCGTTCCGGTTTCTTGCCATCGAGCACAGTTTTCGCCTGATGACGGAACCCGGCACACGGGAAGGTTTGACAGGGCCGTATCTCCATAATTATGCAGATTCCGTCAGCAACCTGCATGGCTGGGCCGACGGCGACCCGTTCTATGTCAACTACGTCGGTCATCCCATGCAGGGGAGTGTCGCCGGCTTCCTGTGGATCCACAACGATCGCAGGTACCGCGAGGCCGAATTCGGCCAGAACCGGCTGTATTGGAAGAGCCGTCTGCGTGCCGCCGCCTTTGCCTGGGCTTACAGCACGCAGTTCGAAATCGGAGTTCTGAGCGAGGCTTCCATCGGCGGGATCCAGTCGCAATTTCCGCAGCAGGGATTCGTCGATCACGTGGTGACACCGAGCATCGGCCTGGGATGGATGATGGCCGAAGACGCCATGGACAAATACGTGGTGAAGCGTGTCGAGGTCATGACCGCGAATCGATGGATTCGCATGATGGTCCGCTCCGGTCTCAACCCGTCGCGCACCTTTGCCAACGTTTTGAACGGCGAGTCTCCGTGGCATCGCGACACGCGTCCCGGTATCCTTTCCTACGCTCCCTGGGAGAACGCCCTGGTTTCCTCCGACGGGCGCCGAAACAGTCCCAAAGCTTCGGATCTTCCGCAGATTGTCGGAGTCGCTCCCTTCGAATTCAATATGACCTTTCAGCCCGAGCGCCTGGGAGGCGGCGGCCACAGCACGCCTTGCCTGGGCGGAGGTGGAACCGGGGCTATCCGCCTGGCCCCTGCGTGGCAGATGGTGTTCGACGTCGGCGGCTGCAAGATGCTGGGCCTGGAGCAGAATCTCAGCGGAGATTCGCTCACCTACATGGTGGGTCCGCGCTGGACCATGGGCACGCGGGGGCCGTGGAGTGCGCATCTTCAAATGCTGGTGGGCGGCAACAAGCTGACCCAGGAACGCATGTTCCAGGAGAAGAAGAAGTTGTTGGAGGCGGCGGCCAAGACTCCGGAAGACATGCCGACCCACTCGGACTACACGGAGAGCGCCGACGCCAACGGGTTCGCCGTCAGCATGGGCGGCGGCGTGGATTACCGCTTCAACCGGGCGCTGGGGCTGCGTGTCGCCGACATTTCCTATCGCCAGTCCTGGGCCGGGCCGGTTTTCGGCAGAGAGTATTCCAGCGGTCTCAAGGTCACTTGCGGACTGGTTCTCCACATGGGGACATGGTGATCCGAATTAATTAGATCGCGCGGAATCGCCCGGCATCATTCGGGCATGACGCCGTCTCGAATAGGCTCAAGGTCTTCCTTAGACCCTCAAAACGAGACTTCGACTCCTCAGAACCCCTCTAATCCCACCCATCGGACCTTGAGCCTGAGACGAGCCGCCACACCTGGCGGAGGCTGCCCTTGAACCTGCGGTGCGCGCGGTGTGGCGTGGTGCTGCTCGTCTGTGGGCATGCGCTGGCGCAAACTGCGAATCCCGGCACTGCCGATGACAGCGGCAGCGGAGGACTTTCCAGAGCCGTCAATTACGTCTTCGATTACCTGAGCATGGCGGGAAGGCATACGGCCGCCGATTTCAAACCTCTCACCCAGCACGAACGCAACGCCATTTACGCCCGATCGTTGATTAACCCGGTGTGGTACCTGAAAGGAGCCACGTCGGCTGCGATCGATCTTGTGCACGATAAGCCGGAGGAGTGGGAGCAGGGCGCCTCGGGCTACGGCAAGCGTTTCGGCAACATCATGGGCCAGTACGCCATTCAGCGCACGACTACGTTCGGCCTGGCCAGCCTGTTGCACGAAGACAACCGGTACTTCAATTCCGGCAAGAAAGGCTTCGGACGCCGGGTGGTGTATGCCATGGCCAGCAGCATTCTGGCGCGGCACGACGATGGCCGGCGGTATCCCTCCGTGTCGGGCATCACGGGATTTGCCGCCGGCGCTTTTCTCTCGCGCCTGTGGCAGCCGCCCAGTACAAGCACTGCCGGCGATGGCGCAGTCAGCTTCGGCATTACCATGGGCTACAACGTGCTGACCACCACGGTCAAGGAATTTCTGCCGGACTTGACGCGCCCCCTGACCAAGAATCGGGGCAACAAGAAGAGTCCGGACAAGAGCGGGGCGGGCGTCACCGCCCATTAGTGGGCGACTTCTGCGGCTGCGTCTCCAGCGAGATCGCGAAGACGCCTTGCTGCTGTGAGAGCACGAGGAGGCGATCGGGCCGGCCTGGCTTCACCATCAACTGTTTCACCGAGATCACGGGCCAATCGCGGGGCGAAAACGGTTCCCAGCGCTCCCCTCCATCCAGACTCCGGTAAATCGCTCCGAAGCGGGCGGCGAACAGGATGGAGCTCTGAGCCGGATGACTGCAGATTGCCTGAACGGTATTTCCTTCGAGCGGGCCGCCTACGGGACGCCAGGAACGGCCCATGTCCTCCGAGATCCTGACGCCGGTAGTGGTTGCGGCTACCACCCTGCGCCCGGATGTGCGCACCAATCCTTCCACCTCGCCATCGGAGCGGGCGCACCGCGTCCAAGTTTCTCCGTCGGACGAGAGCCAGACATCGCGCCCGGCGATGGCCGCGATCCAGGCGGCATCCAGGGCCGCCAGAGAGCGGATCTCCGAGGCCACGCCGGGCAGGCGCACGCGTCTGCGCACGCCCGTGGTTTCCGTGCCGCCGAAGACCCCTTCGCCCGCCGACTCGATAAACCTGCCGTTCAACCAGGAGGGGACCAGCAATCCGGTAAGGCGGGATCCCGTGTTCAATCCCGTGACACGCGTCCAGGTGCGGCCCGCGTCGCGCGAAAGAAACAGCGTCCTGGCCGTCGCAACGTACAGTCTCTGTCTCGAGACGGGCGCCACCTGGACCAGCGGCTCGGCGGCGACTCCCGCATCCCAGGCGATCTTCGACCATTCTTCGGCTCCCGGCGCCAGACGAAAGAGCCCTCCATCCGCCGGATCGTAGATGGTGCTGGTGTAGAGCGTGCCGTCGGCGGACGTCCGCAGCGGAGTCAGAGGGCGGTTGCAGAAGCCGCGGTTGACCTGGCGCCAGGTGTTGCCGTTGTCCTCGCTGCGCAGGATTCCGCTCCCGGTGGCGATGAAGATCCGTCCCAGCCGGCGCATATCGAACGCAATGGCGCGCGTTTCGTATGGCGCCAGTTTTTCCCAGGTCGTGCCGCCGTCGCGCGAGCGGATCATGCCGCTGGTTGTCCCGGCGAACAGCACGTTCTCGTACTGCGGATCCTGCACGATGGTGTACGTGCGGAAGGATGCCCCCTTGGCCTGATTCAGCTTGGTCCAGGATTCGCCTCCGTTCAGGCTTCGATAGATTCCGCTGCACGCGCTGGCGTATACGCGCTGCCTGCGGTTGCGGTCCACCAGCACGGAAAAGACATCGGAATCGTCGATCATGCCGCTATGGATCGAGCTCCAGGCGGCGCCCTCGTCGGCGGTCTTCCATGGCAGGTGAGGCGTACCGGCGTAGATGGTTTTGCTGTCGCTGGAGTCGAATGCGACCGACACCACGGGCTGCAGTTCGCGGTCGTCGGCCGGCGTGATTCTTTTCCACGTCGCCGTTCCGTCGCGGCTCAGAAACACGCCGCGCTCGGTCCCGGCGGCGATCACCTGCGAATTGCCCCTGAAAATGGCGATGGCGCGCACGCGCTCTCCGCGCAGTCCGGGTACGTCCTGCCAGGTGGCGCCGCTGTCCAGGCTGCGCAGCATGCCGGAGCGGTCGGGCGATTCCGCGGCGATTCCGGCCATATAGATGCCCGGCACTTTCGGATCGACGGCCAGCGCATAGAGGACCGCGCGCATCTCCAGCGGGAACCGCAGCGGAGTCCATGAATCGCCGTTATCCGTCGATCGGAACAGCAGTGCGTTGCTGGTCCCGGCAATCACCGTTCTGGAAGCGTGCGGATCCGTCTGCACCGCCGCCGCGGATCCGCCGAACGGTCCCAGGGCTTTCCATTGCGCGCGCGCCGCACACCAGGGCAGGGAAGCCGCCGCCGCGAGGCACGCCAGCCGTCGCCGGCGGCACATGCTCATGGCCAGCCGGTGGGCAGATTGTAGAATATCCCCACCGAGGCCCGAGTGTAGATTCTGTTACTGACGATTACTTTGAACTCGGGACGGACCCCCCAGTTGTCGCGGATGTAGTAGCGAACTCCGCCGCCGGTATGAAATCCGAAGTTCCATTCATTGACATGAGTCAATGCCGCTCCCTGCGAGCCCGCGACCGCGTGGTCGTAGGAGACCCAGAGCGGCCCGCCTCCCAGGATCACATAGGGCACCAACCGCTCGCGCACCGGGATGGTGATGTGAAAGGTCAGATTGAGGTCCATCAGGCGGGAACTCTGCACGGAATATCCCGCCGGATGGCTGCGGACGGTGTCGTTCCCCATGGGTGTGTACGAGCCTTCGAACAGCACCATGCCATACCGCGAAAAAGACAGTCCGGTGGTGCCCCCTACGGTCCAGTGGCTGCCGACGCCGAAATTTCCGCCGGTGAAGGCGGAGATCTCGCCGAAATCGTGGTCCGGCGGTTGAGCGCGCAACGCCGCGGGAATCGTCACGCATGCGGCCAGGATCAGAAAACGCGCCCAGGAGTTAACCATAGAAGGTCCTTTCCTCATTGTCATACGACTTCGCCCCGTGGAATCGTGAAGCGGAAAACCGATCCACTGCCGGCCGCGGATTCCACCCAGATACGTCCGCGGGATCTTCACGCTGGTACGCCGGGTACATGGCGGTCTGCCGGGTAGATGCGCAGGCGCGCACGCAAGCCTCATTATTTGAATGCCTGGACGCTCCAAGATAATCTAGATCCGTGACGGTTTCACATCATCTTTTGGCCGGATGGTGCAGTGGATTACCCGTGTGCTTGGCTTGAGCTATGTCGGTGCGCCTGCCGACTGGAATCGGATCGCCCATGTGGCAGTGGCCCCTCCCAAAGGCAGACTTCGAGTCGATCTGGATATCGGGAACGGCCTCTGCTTCGTCAAACTCAAATCGCCGCTGGTCGATATCCGGGTATTCCGTTGGACCCTGGAATTCGCGGACGGGAGCATTCAGGATCTGTCGGTAGGCTGTCTGCTGGCCGGCACGGAATCGCGACCCATGCCCGTCGCCGGCCGGCGCTTGAAGGGAATGGTGGTGGACTATGAGATGGCGAGAGGTTCGCGCCGGGGCCGTTTGGAATCCTGGGCACGGTAACGAACCGTGGCGGGACCGGCTACGACCGGTCCGCGCGAGCTTTCCATGGCGATGCAGTCTCCTGGCACTGCTGGCGAGCGCCGCTGCCCTGGCGCAGACCGCGCCGAACGCCGAAAGACGGGCCGTCTCGCTTTCCGTCCCCCTGCGCGCGCCGGAGCGACGGGCATCCGCCAACGCACTGGCTGCCAACGAACCAGCGGTCATCGAGGCCTGCTATCGATACGTCCGCGCACAGCTCGAGTATTTTTCCTCCGACCACACGGGCGACGGTTACCTTTCGTTTGCCGGACGCATCCGCAGCACACCCGGCAAGCACGACGGCCTCTACTGGCCGGTGGAGGGCGGCGACGATGAGAGTCCCATCGGTCCCAACTTCGCCGCGGCAGCCTGGGACGAGAACGCGCCAGAAGGCCAGGCGCGTCCTTACTTCGGCTATTACTTCAAGGTCCTCCTTTCTCAAGGGCCCGATGCCGCCGGGGGCGCGCGCGACTACTCGGTCGACGGCCGGCTGATCGGCGGGTTTGCCCTGATCGCCTGGCCCGCCGAATACGGCGTCACGGGAACGACGACCTTTCAGGTCAATCAGCTCGGAGTGGTTTATGGCAAGGATCTGGGCTCGAATACCCCGAGTGCCGCGGGCATCACGGTTTTTTCGCCCGACGCCACCTGGAGCAAGTTTTCCGCGGGCAACGAGACGACGGACAAATAATGAATCCCCTGGCCGGCCGCCTCGAATAATTTACGACCGGCTCCTCGTCCCGGCATCGCTAACCTGAGATGAAACGAATATCCGCAGCGTCCCTGGTGTTGCTTGGGGTCCTGGCCGCACCGTGTTTCGCAGGCAAAGTTAAGACATGGTTCCCGCCGGGCACGGATTTCTCCCGATACAAGACGTACACCTGGCTTCCGACCAAGGTACTCGGGAAGGCCGGAACCGTCGAGAACGATCCTGTGTTCGACCCGATCATCCGCGGCGCCGTGGGCAAGGAGTTGCAGAGGATCGGGCTGAAAGAGGTGCCTGAGGGCGGCGATTTGCAGGTATCGGTGCTGGGCCTGGGCACT
>DATJYJ010000318.1:0-2066 GCA_035578025.1 Verrucomicrobiia bacterium | reverse complement strand
ACTGTGCCGCACCCCCGCCGATGTCGCGCGTTATCGGGGCGAACCCTATGTGGTAGCGGCGGACGTGTCATCCGCACCCGGCATGGCCGGCCGGTGCGGTTGGACCTGGTACACGGGTTCCGCCGGATGGATGTATCGCATCTGGATCGAAGACGTGTTGGGTTTTCAGCTTCGGGGAAACACATTATCGGTGAATCCGGTGCTGCCGGAGGTTTGGCCCGGTTTCGAGATCGTCTATCGCCATCGATCCGCTGTCTACCAGATTGTGGTTCACGCTGCCCCGGGAAGAGGGCGAAAAGTGGAGGTCGATGGCCGCGTAATGGATGACGGCCTCATTCCCCTGGCCAACGACGGCGCCACGCACCGCGTCGTAATTCAAATCGAAAGGCAGTCGGCCGCAGGACATTCCAAGCTTGTGCGGGTCAGAGCGCCTTCCGGCCCGGCCTAGACAGCGTCACCAACGCCCGATTTCGTGCCGGTCGTAGGCTTCGCGCATGCGGCGGAGATTATCCACGTCGCTGCCCAGCGCATCGCGCTCCGCTCCGTTCAGATGGTTATTGTCGAACACATGCTGGATCGCGGCGATGGCGCTGTCGAGATCGCCTTTGTCAAATTTGGCGTGCCGCCAATCGCGTGCAAAGCTGCGGAGCTTCTTCTCCGCGTCGTTGAGCCTGTCGCGATCGCCATTAGAGAGGTGCCAGCGATCATAACCCTGATTGAGGTCCGTATGGACTTTTTCGACCAGAGCAGTCACGGAGTCCGGCTGGTAAGGACCGCCGGCCGGGCCAAATTGTGCCTGCGCTGAAGTGCTCAAGATTACCAACGCGGCCGCGGGCAAGAATAAGTTCAACATTCGTCGCATAGATGTTGTTCCTCGCCGATCCACGAATGCAATCGGCCCGCCAGAAGCGAGCCACCTCTGGCGGGCCCGTTCACTTTAGCCCTGTGGAATCGCACCACCGGCCGCGGGGTTAGTGCCGTCCATGGCTGCGGGATGCGTGCACCTGGCCGCCGCGATTGGCAACGTGTCCATGGGCAAACTCGTGATGTTCAAAATGCTCGTGGCCGCCGTGATAGCCCCATCCACCGCGGTAATGGCGCGCATTCGACGCAGCGCTAACTCTCGTGGCGCGTAGACGCTTGTCAATGCCTTTGTTTTCAGGGTATTGAGGGGGTTTCCGCGACGCCGGGGAAGCGCTCGCCAGCCGGGACTGTCCTGGGATCCGGCAACGGGGCCGATCCGGAGTACGCGATGAAAACTTCGCGCTGTCCTACTCCACACGCACGTTGGTCGAGAGGGCGAGGTTCGCCGACGAATCGCCGGCCATGATGCTGATCTGCCCGGGTTCCACCGTCAGGGCCTTGGCTTTTGCATCCCAATACGCCAATCGCAACGCCGCAACCGGAATCTCCACGGTCCTGGTTTCGCCCGGCTTCACAGTTACGCGCTGAAATCCCACGAGCTGCTGGCGCGGGCGCTCGACCTTTGAGCCGATGTGCTTCACGTATAACTGCACGACCTCATCCCCGGTGCGGGTTCCTGTGTTGGTGACATCCACGCTGACTTTCAGGGAGCCGTCCCTGGCCAGTCGCGGCGCACCGGTCTTGAGATTCGACAGCCGGAAGCTGGTGTAGCTCAGACCGAACCCGAACGGGTAGAGCGGTTCCTCCTTGAAATACATATAGGTCCGGCCGTGGCGGATGTTGTAGTCCATCATGGGCGGAAGCTGTGCGAGCGACTTCGGCCAGGTCACCACGAGCCGGCCTCCCGGGTTGTAGTCGCCGAACAGCGCCTTGGCGATGGCGGTCCCTTCGTCCTGCGAGGAATGCGCCATTTGCAGGATGGCCGGGATGTTGGCCTGCGTCCAGTTGATGGCGAACGGGAAGCTGGAGATCAGCACGACCACGGTCTTCTGGTTCGCGATGAAGACCTGCTTGACGAGCTGCTCCTGGTACAGGTCGATGGTCTCGCGGTCGCGGCCTTCACGCCCCTCGCTCGGCACTGTGCACGGCAGTGTGAATCCGTTTCCCTCCTTCGGATCCGTGTACCATTCCGAGCCCATCGT
>DATJYJ010000317.1:0-2403 GCA_035578025.1 Verrucomicrobiia bacterium | reverse complement strand
ACAATGAGATTCCGATTTTGGCCAACGACCAACGACTAACGACCAACGACTGACCCATGGCTTCCATCCTCGACATCCGCCGCCGCATTCGCAGCTTCGCCAACATGCGGCAGATCACCAAGGCCATGAAAATGGTCTCGGCGGCGCGTCTGCGACGAGCCCAGGAGCGAGCACTGGCGAGCCGGCCGTACGCACGGATGCTAACCAACGTCCTGAAGTCGCTGGTGTCGCGCGCGGAAATCTATGACCCCGAAACCGGCGAGCCGAAACATCCCTTGCTGGCGCAGCGCCCGGAACAAAACATCCTGCTGCTGGTCGTGACCGGGGACAAGGGGCTGGCGGGCGCGTTCAACAGCAATATCCTGAAAGCTGCGACGCGCTTTCTGGAATCGAAGCCCGGAAAGAACATCGAGATCGAGGCCATTGGCCGTAAAGGGCGTGATTTCCTGCGGCGCAGGTTTCCGGCCGCCGAGCCGCGCACAGCCGAATCCGCCGGGGCTCCTCGCACCACCATCATCGGCGAACAGATCGGCGTCTTGAACAAGCTGGAATATCCGCTGGCCTCGGCGATCGCCGAGCGCGTGATTGAACGCTACAGCCAATGCGAAATCGACTCCGTGTACATCGTGTACAACGAATTCAAATCGGTGATCTCGCAGCGCCTGGTGGTGGAGCGGGTATTGCCCATCGAAGAAGTCGGCGAAGTGGAAGTGGCGCAGGCTGAAGCCATGGGCCTGGAGGAAAAGCGCCACGCGGTGGAGGCTGCGAAGGGCGCGGGCGTGAGCCTGCGTCCCGCGGATACCGCCGAAGCCGATGCCGCCGCCGCCCGCTTCGCCAGCGCGCCCGTGGATTATATCTACGAGCAGCCGCCGGGCGAGTTGTTCAACGCTCTGCTACCGAAGTACGTAGGGATCCAGATTTTCCACGCGCTGCTGGAATCGGTCGCCGCCGAGCACGCCGCCCGCATGACCGCCATGGACGCGGCCACCAACAACGCCATCGATCTGATCGATTCGCTCACCCTGGCCATGAACCGCGCCCGCCAGGCGAAGATTACGAAAGAGATCATCGAGATTGTGAGTGGAGCAGCCGCATTGTGAAAATTTGTAATTTGGTAATCGGGTAATTTGTAATTTCAAACCCAACGAGAGCGACGAGTTTTTCAAATCACAAATTACCCGATTACAAAATTACAAATCTGCAGGCTGAGGTTCTATGCCAGAAAACGTCGGACACGTAATTCAAATCGCCGGTCCCGCGGTGGACGTGCAGTTCGTCGAAGCCACCATGCCACCGATCTATCAGGCGCTTACTGTCGTGAGCGACGGCTTCGACGTCCCCTCCCCCATCAAGGTCGTTCTCGAAGTGCAGCAGCATCTGGGCGAAGGCCGGGTGCGCTGTGTCGCCATGGAGGCTACCGAGGGCATGGTGCGCGGCATGAAAGCCATCGATCAGGGCGGACCGATTTCCGTCCCCGTGGGCCACGGCACACTCGGCCGCGTGATGAACGTAATCGGCGAACCGGTGGACCAATTGGGACCGGTGCAATACACAGAGCGTCTGCCGATTCACCGTCCCGCCCCGCTGTTTGACGAGCAAGCCACTACGGCCGAAATGTTCGAGACCGGAGTGAAAGTCATCGATCTCATCCAGCCCTTCCAGAAAGGCGGCAAGATCGGCCTGTTTGGCGGCGCCGGTGTAGGCAAGACGGTTGTCATCATGGAATTGATCAACAACGTCGCCAAGCAGCACGGTGGATTCTCCGTATTCGCCGGCGTCGGCGAGCGCACCCGCGAAGGCAACGATCTGTGGCTGGAGATGACGGAATCGGGCGTTATCACGCCGGGGGATTCCAGCAAATCCAAGGCCGCGCTCATCTACGGCCAGATGACCGAGCCTCCCGGCGCGCGCCTGCGCGTGGCGCTTACCGGTCTGACGGTCGCCGAATACTTCCGCGACGAAGAAGGCGCCGATACGCTGCTCTTCATCGACAACATCTTCCGCTTCACCCAGGCAGGTTCAGAAGTCTCGGCGCTGCTTGGCCGCATGCCCAGCGCCGTAGGTTACCAGCCGAATCTGGCTACGGAAATGGGCGAACTGCAGGAGCGCATCACCTCCACCAAGAAAGGATCGGTCACGTCCGTGCAGGCGATCTATGTGCCCGCCGACGATCTTACCGATCCCGCGCCGGCCACAACCTTCGCCCACCTGGACGCCACCACCGTGCTCTCCCGCGCATTGACCGAGATTGGAGTTTATCCCGCGGTTGATCCCCTGGGTTCCACCTCGCGCATTCTCGATCCCCGCATCGTCGGGCAGGAGCACTACGATGTGGCGCAGTCGGTCAAGAAGACGCTGCAGACTTACAAAGACCTGCAGGACATCATCGCGATTCTGGGCATC
>DATJYJ010000316.1:0-11962 GCA_035578025.1 Verrucomicrobiia bacterium | reverse complement strand
GGCGGCTTCGGCATCTTCCGCTCCGCGGGCATCGAGAGGATGTTCCGCGACGCGCGCCTGGGCCGCATTCACCCCGGGAATTCCTTCTTCACCCACGAAATCGTGGGCAAGACGGCGCTGGGAATCAACCCGGACGAACAGCCCCGCTGGGGATAGAAACCAGAAACACTGAGGAGGGCGGCAGTTTTTTCGCAGGTATTTATATGAACGCCGTCCCTCAGATCCGGCGAATCGGGCACCTGCAGCAGGACCTTCTGGTCGGAATGTATGACGAGTTCGACCCGCTCGGCGCGGCACTTGGCCTCCCGCCCCCCAAGGCGGAAGCGCGCCATGAGTGGGTCGCTGCCGCGCTGAAGCAGGAGGTGAACCTGGCAGCGGTCACTCCGGCCGGTGAGGCGGTGGGTCACTGTTTCCTGGTGCCGGGCGAGCAAGCCTCCGCGGAAATGGCGGTATTTGTCCACCAACTTTTTCGCAGAAGAGGGCTCGGGACCGCGCTCGTGAACGCCACGCTCGAGCGGGCACGGGAGGTTGGCCTGCGCCGCGTCTGGGCCGTGACGGCCTCCGACAACCGAGCCGCACTCCGCCTCCAATTGCGGTGCGGCTTTCGCCCGGCAAAATCCGTTTCCCTCGAAACCGAGATGGAGTTCGAGTTCCCAGCCCCACGCTTCCGTTCCCTTTGCGCGTTATAATACCCGGACACCAGCGCTCAACAAGTTCGCGATACTCGGAGGACAGGGAAATGGCGCGACGCGGGAGGGGTACCCCGCTCATTCGATGGGGAACAGTCGGAGGTGCAGCGTGGCACCGCACCCTCGTCTTCCTCCTCCTTTCCGGCTCTGCGTCTGGGCAAAACCTCGCCAATTGGAACACCACTGCCGGAAACTGGAACACCGCGGCCAACTGGGATTGTGTGATCAATGGTGTTTCGAGCCACTGTGTGCCCGGCGCGGGATTTAACGTCATCAACATCGGGGGCGATATCACTCTCGATACCGACGCGACGGTAGCGACCATTTCCGGCACCGGCGGTTCTTTGACATTGAACAACAGGGCTCTGACTGCCACCGACCCGCTCGGAATTCAGATGACAGGCGGGATCGTCACTGCGTCCGGCTCAGTCATCACTGGTTTCCTCCTGGCCAACACTCTGCAGTTAGCGGCAACCACGGCCACCGGCAGCGTGCAAGCCTTCAATGCCAACATCACCGGCAGCACCGTGGGGCCGCTCACCGTCGCCAATCAATTGACGGCAGCCAACAGCAACATCGCTCCCAACTCGAACCTGGCCATCAACTCTTTCAGCGCGATTTCGAATTCCACGATCGGCGGGCAATTCAACATCAATTCCGGCGCCTCGCTGACGGTGGATAATGGCTCGATCATCAACGCGACCCAGACCACGATCGCCTCGGGCTCATTGACCCTTCAGGGAGGCTCCACCTGGACCGCTACTTCTGCGCCCGTGTTGGTAGGACTTTCGCCGGGCTCCTCCGCGATCGATGTTACGGGCAACGGCAGCACGCTCAACCTCACGAACACCGCCCTTGAGTTGGGGCAGATCGCCAATTCCACCGTTATCGTGGAGCACGGCGGGAGCATGGCCGCCAGCGGCTCGGGCGGGAACTTCCTGATCGGCTTGGGCGCCGCTTTCCTGACCGATTCCAAGATGTTCGTCAACAGCGGAGGTGTTGCTTCGGCCAACAACATCACCGTCTCGGGAAGCTCGATCGGTTCCACCGCACTCCTTTCGGTCTCCGACTCGGGATCCAGCGTCACCGCCGCCGGCCAATTGCTGGTGGCATCCGGAGGCGTGGTCAACGCCGCCAACCAAAGCAATCTCGTGGCGGACTCCTTCCGCATCCAGAGCGGTATCGTCACCATCGATTCCGATGCAACCCTCAAGATCGTTTCCGACACGGCTGTTCTGGTCGGCTCCGCGGGAGCGGGCACCCTCACTCTCCAGGGCGGCGGAACCGCAACCGCTTCCGGAGAACTGGTCCTCGGCACCAGCTCTACGTCAACCGGTACCCTGAACATCACGGATTTTGGCAGTAAATGGAATGGCACCGGCAAGGTGAGCGTCGGCGAGAACGGCGCCGGCTTCCTGAGCGTGCGCAACGGCGGTGCACTGGTCACCGGAGCCGATGCCAGCGGCCTCAGTGGCTCCATCGGCACTCAAAGCACCGGGACCGGCACCGTAACCCTGCAAGGCGGCGACTGGAAGGCCAACGGAACCCTGCAGATCGGCGCCGCCGGCTCCGGGACGCTGCAACTTCTGCAAGCCGGCACCGTGGAGAGCGGCTCCGCCGTAATTGGCGTCAACGCCGGCTCGAGCGGAAATGTCTCAGTCAGCGGTGTGGCTTCGCAGTGGACCGTCTCCGGCAATCTTACGGTGGGCTCCAACGGCAGCGGCTCCCTGGCCATCTCCAATGCCGGGCTGGTCACGAATACCAATGCCGTGATCGGCGACAAGGCGGGGTCCAGTGGATCGGTCACTGTGATCGGACTGGGCAGTGCGTGGCAGAACAGCGGGATCCTGACCGTCGGCGGCGACGGCGCGGCAAGCCTCACCATCGATAGCGGCACCGTTACCGCGGGCGGCGCATCCATGGGAAGCAACTTCGCGCCCGTACAGGTCACCGTCACCAATCACGGTACCCTGAGTGTTCTCGGCGACGTCTCCATCGGCGGCGCCGGTCCCACCACGTTGACAATCGAAAACGGCGGCACGTTCGATAGCGGAGAGAACGCGACCATCGGAGGGGCCGGAGGCGATACCACGGTCACCGTCACCGGCACGGACTCCTCCTGGACCCTCAACGGCACCGGGAATCTCACGATCGACGACAAAGGCTCCCTGCTGGTCACGGATGGCGGCACGGTCACCAGTAGCATCACGGTCGACACCGGCGGCCTTCTCAACGGGCAGGGTGGGAACATCGTCGGCAGCGTGTTCAACAGTGGCGGCACGATTACTCCGGGCGACGCCACGGGAGTCATGACGATCACCGGGAACTATACTCAATCTTCCGGCTTGCTGCTCTTCGAGATCGATGGCCTGGGCCCGGCGCAGTACGATCGCCTCTTGATATCGGGGCTGGCGAACATCACCGGCGGAGCCGTCGACGTACAGTTCGGAAACGGCTTTGTGCCTGCCGCCGGCCAGAGTTTCGACCTGCTCGCCGCCACGCTCGGTCTCACCGTCGGGAATGTCAGCTTTGACGTGATCGGCCTCCCTTCCGACCTGCAGTTCACCGAGACCGTCGGCGCAAATGGATTCGAGCTGAGCTTCGGACCGGCCGGCGCCTCGGCCCCCGAACCGGGCAGCGCCGCTCTGTTCGTCCTGGGAGTGCTCGCAATGCTGGCGCGCCGCAAGGCCGTGACCCGTCCTTCCGGTGACTCGTACAAAACAGCCCTGTACTAAGCGCGCGCGCGCGTCTTGCTATGGTCAGAGATTCTTTCTTCCTTCTGACTGGCGCGTTTGGCAGCGGCAAATCCACGCTGGTGGAACATCTGCAATTGCGTGGTATTCGGGGAATCATGGAGCCCGCACGGCCGATATTGGCCCAACAGCGAAGTATTCAGGGAAACGGCCTCCCGGAGAAGGACCCGAAGCTCTTCGTCGAGCTGATGTTCTCCCGAATGTTACATACCTACTGGCACAGTGATGCCTCCCGGGGACCGCTTCTCTTCGACAGAGGAATACCCGATATTCTCGGCTATGCTGCACTTTTCGGCTTTGAGTTTCCGCCCGGCGAGAATGCGGCCCTACTCTATCGCTACAATCCTCGGGTGTTCCTCGCTCCGGCCTGGGAGCAGATCTATTCCACGGATGATGAGCGCACGCTGCCGTTTTCCAAAGCACGCGAGTTCGGCGACTGCCTTCGAGGGATATATGAGCGATTGGGCTATATCCTGATCGATTTACCCTGTGTCTCCGTGGAGGAGCGCGCGGATTTTGTCTTGCGTCACCTCAGTGTCGCCTGAGCGCTCAGGACTGCGCGCCCATATACTGTTCGCTGCCGCGATCCGCGAGTCTCATGAGATTTCCGGCCGCCGGCTCCTGGGACGCCCGAAGTGATGCTCCATTGTTCCCGCCTGCTCTCCAAATTCTGGCGTAGATCCTTAGTGATTTTTTCGAGGGCCTGCGTATTGACAAATAAATTTGTCAATGTTCTAATAGGCCAGAATGCATGCTGTTGAGGTGATCGACGATCCGGCGGCCGCGGTGGTGGCGCTCGATCCTACGAGGTCCCGTCTCCTCTCGGAGCTGGCGGAACCGGCTTCGGCCGCGACGCTTGCGGGTCGGCTGGGGATCGCGCGGCAGAAGATCAACTATCATCTGCGGACGCTCGAGGAACATCGGCTGGTGCGGGTGGCGGAAGAGCGGGCGTGGGGTGGACTGACCGAGAGACTGATGGTGGCGACGGCGTCGTCGTACATCGTGTCGCCTGTGGCGATGGGGGCTGTGGCGGCGGACCCCGGTCGAATTGTGGACCGGCTGTCGGCAGGCTATCTGATTGCCCTGGCGGCAAGGATCGTGCGCGAGGTAAAGGCGCTGCTGGGGAGGTCTGAGGAGCTCGACAAGCGGTTGCCGACACTGTCGGTGGATACCGTGATCCGGTTTCGGTCGGCTGCGGATCGGGCTGCGTTCAGCAGGGAATTGGCGGGTGCGGTGGCCGGGTTGGCGGCACGGTATCACGATGAATCGGCGCCGGGCGGGCGGGCGCATCGACTGGTTGTGGCGGCACATCCGTTGCCGGGGAAGGGATAGGGGTTCCAGGAAAGACTAAGGAGCGATTATGAGCGTGAAGAAAGAAGAGTCGGGACGCAGGTCGATTGCGGTTGAGGTCGAGGTGACGGGGACGCCGGAAGAGGTCTGGGAGGCGATCGCTACGGGGCCGGGGGTGTCGTCGTGGTTCGTGCCGACGGAGGTGGATGCGACCGCAGGAAAGTGGACAGCGAACTTCGGGCCAGGGATGGACTCCGTGTCGACGATCACGGCATGGGATCCACCACGGGGGTATGCGGCGAAGAGTTCGGACTTGGGGCCGAATGCTCCGCCCATGGCGACGGAATGGATTGTGGAGGCGCGGGCGGGTGGAAAGTGCGTGGTCCGGGTAGTGCACAGCCTGTTTGCCAGTACGGACGATTGGGATAACCAGCTCGAGAGCCTGGAATCGGGGTGGCCGGCGTTTTTCCGAATTCTGGAACTATACCTCTCGCGATTCCGCGGACAACGGTGCTCGTACTTCAATTTGGTGAGCATTGTGCCGGGTCCGGAAGAGCCGGTCTGGAAGTCTCTGAGCAGCGCGCCGCTGAAGGGCACGGTGGAAATGACGAGAGACTCGGATCACGCATTCAAGCTGGTTCGGCTGGAGGCGCCCGCGCCGGGATTCGCGATGCTCTACACCTGCGGCATGGGATCGCAGGTGATGGCGGGGATCACGTTTTATCTATACGGGGAGCAGGGCGCGGCCGCGGCGGCAAGCGACGAAGGGCGGTGGCAGGCGTGGCTGAAGGAGCAGTTTCCAGCCGAGGCTTGAGGAACGGCCGGCGGCCGCCGGCTTCTCAACCGGGACGCGATCGCGGTCCTGTCTTACTATCGAGGAATGCCCGTCTCTGTCAACGTACAAACGGTTCACCCCCGCAAGCTGGCCGCGGTGCGGCGCGAGGTTGCGCCGGGCGGAGTTGGCTCGGCGTGGGGGCCGGCCCTTGGCAAAGTCTGGCCGTTCATTCGAAGCCAGCCGGGACTGTGGACCAACGGCCACAACATTTTTCTCTATCACCACCCGACACAAGCGGGCGCGCCGATAGTGTGCGACTTCGGTGTCGAGGTCACGCGCAATTTCGAAACGGCGGGCGAGGTGTACGCGACGGAAACGCCCGCGGGCGAGGCTGCCATCGCCGTCCACCGCGGCCCCTACGATCGCATGAACGAGGCGCATGACGCGATCCGCAGATGGATGGCGGCGAACGGGAGAGAGTCCGCCGGGCACTCGTGGGAGATTTATGGAGATCCGGCGCCGGATCCGGCCGACACCGAGACGACGGTCGTGTACCTATTGAAGTAGGGATCAACGAGGAGAGCCCGGAGTGTTCGTGTCATCCGCGGCGCGCGGCCTCGATGGCGGCGACATCGATCTTCGTCATGGTCATCATCGCTTCGAAAGCGCGCTTGGCCTCACCGCCGCCAGCCGCAAGCGCGTCGGTCAGCGCGCGCGGGGTGATCTGCCAGGAGAGCCCCCAACGGTCTTTGCACCAGCCGCACGCGCTCTCCTGGCCACCATTTCCGACGATGGCGTTCCAGTATCGGTCGGTCTCTTCCTGATTGTCCGTGGCGACCTGGAAAGAAAAGGCCTCGCTGTGCTTGAACACCGGGCCGCCGTTGAGACCGAGACAGGGAATGCCCAGGACGGTGAACTCCACGGTCAGCACGTCGCCCTTCTTGCCGCCCGGATAGTCGCCGGGCGCATTGTGAACAGCGGTTACTTCACTATCAGGAAAGGTGGCGGCGTAAAAGCGCGCCGCTTCATGAGCGTCCTTGTCGAACCACAGGCAGATCGTGTTCTTTGGCTTCATGTCCGTGTTTCCTTGTGCTCGATCACGTTCCCAATTGGCCGCCCCTGATCTTTCGAATATATCGCCTTTCCAATGGCTGCCACCAACTCAGCACCGAACGCCAGGCGGTCGGGGGCCTCGGGCAGGCGGCCCAGCTTGGAGTTGAACGAAATGCGCTGCTCCATCAGGAACGCGGGGATCCTGAAGTCGTGATACAGGCCCTGGACAACGGTCATGCGGCCACACATACCTGCGGTGGTAGTGGTGTCGGCGAAACGCAGGGGAGTGGCGGGTGCAAAGCTTGTCTCGGCGGACAGGATCTTGAAGAAACGCTCTGCCAGCGGCCGGAACCTGCCATCGCCACCCTGCTCCGGCGGCCCTTCCAGGTATTCGCCGGTCTCGGTGTTATGCAGCGAAAAGTAAAGGGCGATGGTATGGCCGTCCCGGAGCCTCGCGCGCACGGCGTCGCGTTGCGCTGCGATCTCCGGCATCTTCCGGGCATCCTCCACATCCCAGTTCCGGTTCAAATCATAGCCGTTGGCGTTGAAGCGAACTCCGCCGCGAGCTACTCCGTCCGGATCGCAGAGCGGGAAGATTTTCCAGACGATCGCCTGCCTGAGGCGGCGGCCCTCCGCGTCGTCGCGCAGGAGCGCGCGCAGGGCTCCCTCGCCAGCCCAGGAGCTACCGGCTTCCCAACTGTGTTGACGGAACATGAGCCAGACGGCCGGCTGATCTGGCGAGAGCGGAGCGGCGGAGACGGTCCAGAGCACGAGGTCGCGGCCGCCGACGGTCTTACCGATCACTTGTTCGTGAAAGGCGGGATGACGGAGGGCGAAGGAGCGAAGCCGGCCGAGATTCTGCGCGGTGTAGGGCGGAACGTGGGCGATCCAGAAGCGGGAGTGTTTGGGGAGGATATGCAGAACCAGCTTGGGCTCTGCCGGGTCGTATTCGAACGTCGCGACGTGCTTCCAGGTTTGGTTGTCGTAGCTGATGACCGGCGGAGTATCCCTGGTAATCGCGCCGCGGTTCGGCTGATAGTTGTACTCGCCGGGGAGGTCGACGATGTCGAGCGTCAGTTCTTTGGCGCCGGCATGATCGACGCGGAAGTAATACCAGTTGGCCTGCCGGTTGCGCCCGTCCTGATCGCGCTCCCCTTTCACGGCGAGCCGGAAATGTGTGCCGGATACTTGCTCGATGCGGCCAAGGCTGCCGCCTTCGAAATCCGTGCCGACGGTCATGGCCGCCGCGACTACAGGGGCCAGGAGGATCAGCGAGCGCATGGGCACGATGGCAGCACCACGGACACTTCGCCCATTTACGATTGCGCCGGCAGGAGCGGAACCGGCGGGCAACAATTCGGCTATAAGGCTCAGTGGTGCTTGACCGTGGTCTGATGCGAGACGACTTCGATCAGTTGCATCATGCCGCGGTCTTCGTGGCCCAGGATGTGGCAGTGCAGCACGTACTTGCCGGTGAAATCCAGGAATCGGTGGCGAATCCTGATGTGGCCGGGAACGAATTTGTAGTCGGTATCTATGTTGGCGGGATTCGGCACCTGAACGATGGGCTTGTAGAAGCCGGCGGGGATGGCGATGGTGTCGCGCCAGACCCATTTGGGCGGCATCTTTTGAGGCTGGTCCATGATCGAGGGGTCGAAGACTTCGACGACCTGGAAGGGGTTGATGTGGATGTGGAACGGGTGCTGCACGGAGTTGACGCTGAGGTTGACGAGGGTCCACTCCTCGGCGTCGCCTTCCAGCATCACCTTGTCGACGACGCTTTCGCTGAACGGCTTGCCGTCGATCAGAAAGTCGGGGCGCTCCGCATTGTGACGCACCATGCTGAAGACGACTCTACGGGTGATGCGAATGTCGGAGTCCGGAATGTCGCCGAGGAAGGCGGGGAGGACAGGATAATTGGCCGGCGGAGCGGGAAGCTTCGGGTCGTACCATTCCGTGTTTTCGCCGGAGAGCGTTCCGGCCACATGGACCTTGAGGACCATTATCCCGCGCAGATCTCCGAATTGCGGCGGCCCGCCGTTCGGCGCCGGCCACGTCGGGGAAGGCCACATCATCATGTAGTAGTCGCCGGCCGCCTGGGGCGCCTGGATGAGGAGATCCACGCGATTGCCCGGCGACATCATGAAGCTGGTGTCCGTGGAGTGGCGCTGGTAGTTTTCCCAGGCGAACTGTACGCCATCCTGGGCGATGAGCCGGATGGCCGGATTGGTGCCGCGGGCGGACGGCGGCGGCATGGGCGGGCGGGCGCCGGAATCGAACTGGGCTACGAGCGTATCGTAGGTCTTGCTGTCGAGGAAGATGAACGTGTTGATGCCGTGGGACTGAATGCTGCCGTTGCCGATGCGCCACCACTGCACTTCGCCCGGCTTCATCGAAATCATGGGCTGCAACTGCCCGTTGACGCACAGCGACTGCGGCGCCCCGGGCTGCAGCATCTGGTTGGTGAGCTCGGCAAAAAGCTGGAAGAAGAGGACCTTCTCTTTGATTTTCGGCGCCTCCGGCGTGCCGCCGCCGAGGGTGAGGATTTTGCCGTCGTAATCCGGGCTGCCGATGAGGAGGAGGCCGGACATGCCGTTGAGCAGTTGGATGGAGGTGGAGCCGTGCTGGTGCGCGTGATACCAGTGGGTGCCGGGGGTCTGTCCGGCCGCGGGGAAAGTATTGCCGCCTTCATATTTGGGCAGGGGGAAATAAAACGGATAGTAGCCGGGCCAGTATTGCGGCCACTCACCCGCCTCGACCGAGTGGGTATTGGCCATGGCGGCCGCAGCGCCGGCCGACCCCATACGAGACAGGGTCTGGTTGGCGGTGCCGTACCATGCCTGAAATTTCTTCCAGGTGTCAGGAGAGCTTTCCTTCCAGTGGTTCGGGTCGGAATTGCCGGGCTTGCAGAGCGCGAAGAGGTCATTGACCTGTTTGGCAGCATCGTCGAAGCTGATGGAGTGATTGGGCAGCACGCCCACCAGCACGTTGTCGCCGAATCCTGAGGGCGTGGTGTGGGTGCCGTGGAAGTGCATGTTGGTGGTGTTGGAAAGGCGGAAGCAATCCGGGTAGCGGTCGGTGACGGTCACCGTTCCGCCGGCTTTGAGCTTGACGGTGCTGGTGGGATAGATCTCCTGGCCAGTGGCATTATGGGCCACCTCGCACCCCTGGCCTTCGCCGGTGAGGGGAGTTTCGGGGAAGCAGGTCTGATCGATGCGATTCAGAAACAGCAATTGAACCGTGTCGCCCACCTGCGCGCGCAGGGTCGGACCGGGCGAGCCGACTCCTTTCATGGTGACTGCCCTGTTTTGCTTGAGCGCGTTCAGGTCGGTGTAGCCGTGGTAGGCGCGGAGGTAGTGCGTTTTGCAGAAGAAGTTCTTGCCGGCATAGTAGCTCACATTGCGCATCTCACCTTCCACGGTGACGACGCCGCGCAGAAATCCGTCCGTGCTGCGCCTGATTTCGCCCGGGTTTAGCAGCTCCTGGCCGACCGCCGGCTGGCAGTTGGTGGAGGACTGGCACGCTTGCTGGGCTTCCGCCGGTTCGCCGGTGACAAGCGCAGAGAGAGCGAATGTGGAAGCGGCGGCGGCGAATCCACCGAGCATGTCACGCCGGCTCAGACCCTGCCTTGGTTTGGTTTCTTCTTGCGACACTTGAGCCTCCTGTTGTTGGTTAGGTCTGGGACGGAGCCTTAACGGTAATGGCTCCTCTTTCGTCCGGATGAATGGTGCAGTGATAGTGATAAGTGCCGGGTGCGGTGAGCTCAAGGACCGGCGAATAGGCTCCCGGGGCGATGTCGTCCTTAAACCACGCCTGAGCGTTGGGATCGCCGGGGACGGGAGGATCGGGGGCCGGATGGTGGCGCGCGTTCTGGTCGAGGTTGAGAAAGACGACGAACCCGCCGTCTTTGGCGGGTGTCATCTGCTGGGCGGCCGGGTTGAAGCCGGTATCGATCAGCTCAGTCTGAATGGTGATCACGTAGGGCGCGGTCACCACGCCTTGCTCACCCGAATGGAGCGCGCAGGTGTAGGGGTAGGCTCCCGGAGTCTGCGCGGTGATGAGGGTGGAAGGCTGGCCGGGTTCGATGGGGTGATCCACCCACGTGCCCTTTGCGGGTTGGGGCTGGTGCGGAACGGCGTCGTCGTTTTGGAAGATGAAGCCGCCGCCGTCGGTCGTGATATCGACCATCTGGTCGGCGGGATCGAACGTCACGACGCCGGATTGCCGCCGGATCTGGATGCGTTGCACAGAAAGACTCCTCTCCGCCAGGAATGCGCGGTCTACTTAGACAGCATCGTTGTAAGGTTTGATTATTCTTTCTTACTTTCCGGTAAGAGTCAAGGATAGATTTAGAACTCGAGCCGCATCGCAAGCTGAAGAATTCGCGGTCCACCGGTAATACCGCCGCTGGTGGCCGCGGATGTGCCCGCGGCCGATCCCAGCGTCTGGGTGATGCGGCCGAAGGCGGCGTTGCTGAGGTCCGCCACAGGGTTCGCAAAGTTCGTGTGGTTGAAGAGGTTGAAGGCTTCGGCACGGACCTGGAGCCGCATGGCTTCCGGACGGCTCACGGGAATCGGTATGCTGCGCATCACGGATACGTTGTAGTTACGGAGACCCGGACCGTAGTATTGGTTGCGGCCCGAGGTTCCATCCTGCCCGGCGAGGTTCGCGCTGAACCAGGAGGCGTCGAACGCGGCGTCGGGGTTGCTGTTGTCCTGGGGCAACCTGGCGCTCTTCACTAAGTTCGGGCGATTGCCGCCGTTGGGACTGTTGCCCGCTGTCGATTGGTTGAACCCGCTGGCGTCCGGTCCGCCGTTGACCATGGTGAACGGCATGCCGGATTGCAGGGTCACGACGCCGGAGAGCCTCCAGTCCGAAAACGCGGCGCGCGCCGCCGGGTTGCTTTTCCAGGGCACGGGTGTGTCGATCACGAAGAACGCGCTCAGGCGGTGACGGACATCGAAGGCGGAAGGACCGTGTTCGATCCGCAGGTTGCGGTTGTCCACCGGGGCCCCGGTTTCGCCGGTCTGGCTGCCGCTGCCGAAATAGGACGAGTTGTAGTCCAGGGACTTGGAGACCGTGTATGCCGCCTGGAAACTCGCGCGGCGCGAGAGCGGCCTGCGGACCGAGAAGGTGGCGCCATCGTAGTGGGAGTTGGAGGCGGAACTGGCCAACTGGATTTGTCCGAAATGGTTGTAGGGGAAGATCTGCTCGTTGGGGGCCACCGGCCCGCGCTTCGAGGGATCGCGCACGATGACCGTGGGCTGGTTGATATCGACGTAGATGCCCAGGTGGCGCCCGGCGCTGCCCTGGTAGGCCGCCGCCAGAGCGAAATCGCCCGCCCGCCGCTCGACGGAGAAGTTGTAGATGTAGGCCTGAGCGCTACGCAGGTGCGGGTCGAG
>DATJYJ010000315.1:0-4132 GCA_035578025.1 Verrucomicrobiia bacterium | reverse complement strand
CCGCATGCGGATGTTCAGGAAACCTTCCATCACGATCTGCCCGGCCAGCGTGCCGGTCAGCGTGGAAGATTGGCCGGAGCAGATCAGCGCCACGGCGAACATCACCCCGGCCGCGCTGGTGCCCAACAGCGGAGCCAGTAGCTCGTGCGCCTGCTGGATCTCGGTGACCACGATGCCGTGCTTGAAAAACACCGCCGCCGCCAGGATCAGGATGGCCGCGTTCACCAGCAGCGCGCCGTTCAGTGCCACGGTGCTGTCGACCAGGTTGTAGCGGCAGGCGACACGCTTGTCTTCTTCGGTGCGGCCGATGTCGCGCGTCTGCACCAGTGCCGAATGCAGGTAAAGATTGTGCGGCATCACCGTCGCGCCCAGGATTCCGATGGCCACGTACAGGCTTTCGCCGTGCACGATCGGCAAGAGGCCGGGAAGCATCTCGCCGATCGACGGCCTGGCCCACAGGATCTCGATGCCGAAACACACTCCCATGATGGTGATCAGTGCCAGCACGAACGCTTCGATGGTGCGGATGCCGAAGCTCTGGAACCACAACAGCAGCAGCGTATCCGCGGCCGTCAGCAGCACCCCGATCAGCAGCGGAATGTGGAACAGCAGGTTCAGCCCGATGGCCGCGCCCAGCACTTCCGCCAGGTCGCAGGCAGCGACCGCGATCTCGCATAGCACCCAGAGCGCCAGGTTGACGTTCCGCGGATAGCTCTCGCGGCAGGCCTGCGCCAGGTCGCGCCCCGACACGATTCCCAGGCGCGCGCTGAGCGTTTGCAGCAGCACCGCCATGGCGTTGGACATCACCAGTACCCACAGAAGCTGGTATCCGAAGCGCGCTCCGCCCTCGAGATCGGTGGCCCAGTTGCCGGGGTCCATATAGCCCACGCTCACCAGGTAGGCGGGCCCCGCGAAGGCGAACATGCGGCGCCACATCGAGACCTGCGAGGTGCGCACGCTCGAGTGCACTTCGGAGAGCGACCGGATCTGCTCCGCCGGGACCATGAACTTAACTATAGTTAAGTCAGGCGCCCCTGCGCAACCATGAGCCGCCGTCCCGCCCCGTAGGCGATCAGGCCGAGCGCCAGGACGGCCTCCACGGAGTAGCGCACCGCGAGTGTGGGATTCCAGGCGTGCGCCACCAGCGGGTCGGTCAGGATCATCTCGCCGCCGACCTTTCCCAGAATCCCCGCGCCGATGTAGATCAGGGCGGGGAAGCGGTCCATCAGGTTCGCCAGCAGGTTGCTCGAGAGCACTACTAAGGGAATGCTCACCGCCAGCCCGAACAGGATCAGCCAGAAGTCGCCTTTGCTCGCGCCCGCGATGGCCAGAATATTATCGGTGGACATGGTGATGTCCGCCACCATCACGTACCGGATGGCCTGCAGGAGGCGATGGGGCGCCGGGGCCTTGTCGGGAGGGGTGCTGACGTCGACCAGCACCTTGACCGCGATCCACAGAATGAACAGCCCGCCCGCGATCTGGAGGTACGGCACGGTCAGAAGGCGGGCCGCCACCGCGGTCAGCGCCACGCGCAGCACCACCGCTCCGGCGGCGCCGCAGGCGATCGTCAGGCGCCGCTCGTGTTTGGGAAGTGCGCGCACGGCGAGTGCGATGACCAGCGCGTTGTCGCCGGCCAGCAGCAGGTCGATGAGGATGATCGCCAGCGCGCTCAGCAGGAAATGCATGCCCGCCCCGTCCAGGCCCTCAGTCTCCGAAAGTATCGTTGCGCCGCGGCCACGTCCTTGAGAATTTGCCCGCGCAATGCCTCGGGAGTCTCGAACTTCCGCTCCTCGCGCACGCGTTTGAGGAAGGAGACGCGGATGCGGGATGGCGCGTCGCCATGCAGCGGGTCAAGCAGGAAGGTCTCCACTGAAAGCTCACTGCTGCTTCCGAATGTGGGCCGATAGCCCACGTTGGTGATCGAGTCCCATTCGCGCGCGGCATCGAGATCGCGCGTGCGCGTGATGTAAACCCCTGTGGCCGGCAGGACTTCCGCCGTGGTCGCCAGGTTTAGCGTGGGCACGGTTTGCTTCGAGCCCACGCCCCGCCCCGGCGCCACGCGGCCTTCCAGAGCGTAAGGATGCAGCAGGAAGCGCGCGGCCATGTCGACCTGTCCGCCGCGGATCAGGTCGCGAATCCCGCTGCTGCTCACCACGCGCCCGCGGTAAGAAACCGCGGGCACGATCTCCGTCTCGAATCCCAGCTTTTTTCCCAGCTCGGCCAGCAGTTTCACGTCGCCCGCGTGACGATATCCGTAGCGGAAGTTGTCGCCCACCAGGACCGCGCGCGCACCGAGAGCGCCAACCACCAGGCGCGTTACGAAATCCTCCGGCGAGAGGTGCGCGGTTTCGGAGGTGAAGGGAAGGATGAGTACCTGCTCGATGCCTTCCTCGTGCATCAGGACCGCGCGTTCTTCCGGCACGGTCAAAAGCGGCGGCGTACGTTCCGGCGCCACCACGCGCGTGGGATGCGGATCGAAGGTCAGCACCGAGGGCTTCCATCCGTTGGCGTCGGCCAGGGCCTTGACCCGCCGCAGGATCCGCCGGTGTCCGTAGTGCACGCCGTCGAAGTTGCCGATGGTGAGCGCGCTCGGACCGAAGTCGCGCGGAACCTCCGCCAGGCTGTGATAGATCTTCATGCCGCCACTTCCAGTTCCAGGCCGTCGTAAGCCAGCCGGATTCCGGGAGGAAGCAGGCTCTCTCCGCGGGCGTGGCCGATCTCGTGGCAGATGTGGGTGAAGAACGTCCGCTTCGCCCCCAGTCGCTCCGCCGTTTGAATCGAATGATCCACGGTGGAGTGCGTGGGATGCGGCCGGTAACGCAGCGCGTCCAGGAACAGCACGTCCAGGCCGGTCAGCAGCTCCATCGAGGTTTCCGGGATCGTGCTGTGGTCGGTCAGGTAGGCCGCCGCGCCGAAGCGGAAGCCGTAGATCGGCTGGCTGCCGTGAAGGATCGGGATCGGCAGGAACTCCATACCGAAGACGTCGAAAGCCGCGCCGTCGATGAGCCGGCGGTCCAGGCGGGGCACGTTCGATTCCTTCTTTCCGCCGTCGAAGATGTACGGGAAGCAGCGCACGATGGCGGCCATCGTGCCTTCCGACGCGTAGATGGGGAGCGGCTCCTGCTGGTGATAATTGAACGGGCGCACGTCGTCGAGCCCCATCACGTGGTCCGCGTGCGAATGCGTGAAGACGATGGCGTCCAGCCGCGAGAGGTTCGCGCGCAGGGCCTGCGTGCGCAGGTCGGGCGTGGTGTCGATCAGCACGTTGCGGCCTGCGAAGCTCACCAGGATGGAGGGCCGCAGGCGTTGATCGCGCGGGTCGGCGGAGGTGCAGACCTCGCAGTGGCAGCCGATCGTGGGCACCCCGACGCTGGTTCCCGAGCCGAGCACCAGGATTTTGCAGGCCCGCGCCGGCATTCAGGCTTTCTGTGCCGACGCCTTGGCGGCTTCCTCAGACACCTGCACGAACCGGAAGCGCAGCTCGGTCACCGAATTCTCAAGCAGGCGCTGCTCTTCGACCGACAGGTTGCCCTTGGTCTTTTCCAGCAGGACCCCCATCAGGTCGATGGTGTGCCGCGCCAGCACGAGATCGGGTTCCGGCTTTTCCTCGGCCTCGCCGAAGTGCATTAATCCCAGTTGTACTTCCGCCTGCGTGCGCAACGACAGCACCAGGAAGCCGAAAGACGCCGGCGGCAGCGGCATGCTCGTTTCGTCGCTCATCGGCTACTATTCTAACGCGGCGGCTCACACCCGCCGCAGCTTGGTGACGCGGCCTACTTCCACCCACTCGACTACGAACAGGTTGCCCTTGTGATCGAAGCACGCGCCGTGCGGGGCGACGAACTTGCCGGGCGTGAAGTGGTCGCGCGACAGCTTGCGCGTCTCGCGCCACTTGCTTTCGGAATCGTCGCCGAGATGCGCGATCACCTGGTTGTGCTTGTCCATCAGGGTGACGCGTGCGCCCAGGTCGGGCACCACCATGTCGCCGTTCTTGTAGAAGTAGAAGTGGCACGGCAGGTTCGTGCCGCTGACGAAATCGATGTGCTTGCCGTCCAGCGTGAAACGCTGAATGCGGGCGTTGCCGCGGTCGGCGACAGTGAGGATGGGCGTGCCGCTGCGATGGTCCACG
>DATJYJ010000314.1:0-18617 GCA_035578025.1 Verrucomicrobiia bacterium | reverse complement strand
GCATCGCAATCGATTTCGAGCGAGAACATACTATCTCCGCGGAAACGCGATCTCCACCTCGAACCGGATCCAGTCGATTTTGCCGAGGTCTTTGCCTTCCACCAGTTCGCCGGATGGGCTGACCTTCGATTGCACAATCCGAAGCACCGCTCTGCCACCCGCCGACGAACCGAATTTGTCCTGCGCTTCCTGTACCTCCGCCGCCGGGTAGGAACCCGGCCAGGAGAGCCGGTTGAGGCGCTCGAATTCGCGCTTGCACGCGTCTCCGTCGAGAACGAACTCGACTTCCCGGGGCGACCGTTTGACCGCCTCAGCCGCCGCGACTCCGTAGCTTACGTTCAGGTCGTTCGCCGTGTACCCCCGCACCGGCGTCGCGATCACCGTCGAGTAGTTGGTGCAGCCCTGGCCGCGCCCCGCCTCCGGCTCCACCTCGATGATCCAGCCGTCCTCGTCGCCCTTGAGGACGAAAACCACGCCCCGGCCGATCGGTTTCCGAAAATCCTGACCGGCCTTCACTTCGCCGCTGAAACGCAGAGGCTTCTCCTGGGCCGGCAGAGTGCACACCATCACCGCCAGCATCAGCGCAAGGCTGCTATGTTGAAATTTCACGAGGCACATGAAGCTACAAGGTATTTTCCCACCAATCACCACGCCGTTCGATCACAACGGCGACGTCTATTGGTCCAAGCTCGAGCACAACGTCTGCAAGTGGAACCTCACCTCGCTCTCCGGCTACGTGGTCATGGGCTCCACCGGCGAGAGCGTCCACTGCACGCCCGAAGAGAAGTTCAAGATCTGGGAACACGTCGCCAGGTACGCCGCCCCCGAAAAGCTGCTGATCGCCGGCACCGGCGTCGAAAGCGTCCGCGAGACTGTCTGGCTGACCAACCGCGCCGCCGAAATGGGCTACAAAGCCGCCATGGTGCGCACGCCGCACTACTACAAGAACCTGATCAACTCCACGGGCGGGCAGATGCTCTACTACCGCGCCGTCGCCGATCAATCCAAGCTCCCTCTGATCATCTACAACTGGCCGCAGGTAACCGGCGTGGATATCCCCGTGGATGCCGTGGTCGCGCTCAGCGAGCACCCTAACGTCATCGCCATCAAGGAAAGCTCGGGCAATCTGGAAAAGGTGATGCAGATGATCCGCGAGGTAAAGCACGGTTTTCAGGTCCTGGTCGGTTCGGCCCCGACGCTCTGGCCCTCGCTCCTGATGGGGGCCTGCGGAGCCATCCTGGCTTACGCGAATGCCGCGCCCTACTCGACCATCGCCATCTGGGAAGCCTATCGCACGCGCGAGGAAGCCGCCGGTCTGGACTGGCAGAACCGCATCGGCCGCGCCGCTGCGCTGGTGACGTCCAAATACGGCATCCCCGGCCTCAAATACGCGATGGATCTCAACGGCTATTACGGCGGCCCCCCGCGCCTGCCGCTCTCCGTCCCGACCCCGGAGGCCAAACGCGAAATCGAGGAAGCCTTCAAAGACTTGAAAGGCTAAGCCGCTGTCCGAGGCAGCATCTTACCCGCTCACCACCCGCCCATCGCGCAGCACGATGCGCCGGTCCGCCGATTCCGCCAGCGCCTGCTCGTGAGTGACCATCACCATCGTGGTTCCCTGTTCGCGGTTCATCGCAAGCAACAGTTCGAGCACCGCCCCGCCCGTCGCGCTATCGAGGTTGCCCGTCGGCTCATCCGCCAGCAGGATCGGCGGACGCAGTGCGAACGCACGGGCCAGGGCCACGCGCTGCTGCTCCCCGCCTGAGAGTTGCACCGGGTAGTGATCGAAGCGTCCCTCCAGCCCTACTCGCGCGAGCAGTTCGCGCGCCCGCCCGCGTCCGCCGCCGTTTCCCGCCAGTTCCATCGGCAGCAGCACGTTCTCTTCCGCGGTCAGGGTCGGAATCAGGTGATAGCTCTGAAACACGAAACCGATCTTGCGCCCGCGCACCATCGCCATCTCGTCTTCGCTCAGGCGGGTGATATCCTCGCCGTCCAGAATCACCTGCCCGCTGGTGGGCGAATCGAGACCGGCCAACAGCCCCAGGAGCGTGCTTTTCCCGCTGCCTGAGGGTCCCATGATGGCCGCAAATTGCCCGCGTGGGATAAGGAGATCGATGCCTTTGAGGATCTCGACCCGGTGCGTTCCCGTGTCGATGGATTTGGTGAGCCCGCGAACTTCGATCAAACCTTTATTATGGCATTGGGATGACGAGAGCTCGTTTCTTCTGGGTCGTGCTGTTCGCCTGCGGCTGCGGCAATGGCAATAAGGAGGGGGCACCCCCAAAGCCTTCGGTGTCCGACGCACCTCGCCCCGCGGCGTCTGCACCCGCGCCGTCCCCCGATCCCCGCCCGGCAATCGTGTGCTTCGGCGACAGTATCACCGCCGGTTTCGGCCTCGAGCCGGGCCAGAGCTTCCCCGACCTCCTGCAAAAAGACCTGGACCGCCGTGCCCTCAAGTACCGCGTCGTGAACATGGGCGTCAGCGGCGACACCACCCAGGACGGCCTCGCACGCATTCCGCTGGCGCTGGCCGAGAAGCCCGCCATCTTGATCCTCGAACTGGGCGGCAACGACGGCCTGCGCGGCATTCCCACCGACCTTTCCCAAACCAACCTCGCGCAAATGATCGAGGCATTTCAGTCGGCCGGCGCCCGCGTGGTTCTCGCCGGCATGACCCTTCCGCCCAATTACGGACCGCAGTACATCGCCCGCTTCGAGAAGATCTACCGCGATCTCGGCGCGAAATACAAACTTACATTGATCCCGTTTCTGCTGGAAGGCGTGGGCGGGCACGATGAGCTCATGCAAAAGGATCGGCTCCATCCCAACGCTGCCGGAGCGCGCAAGGTGGAAGCGCTGGTGATGAAGTCGTTAGATCCGCTCCTGAAGTAGCTCTCCCTCACCTCGCGCAATAGTCGAACAGCAACTGCCATTCCGCGCGCTGTACTTCCAGCGCCCGACGCTCCTCCTCCGACCCCGGGCGTGCAGCTCCGCAATAATCGATGAACGCGATCGGGTCCCATTCCGGCGCGAGACTCACTCCGCGCGACGCCGCGAATTCTCGCAGCGCGGGGAAAATCGGATGCCGCCCCACGCGCCGGAACCAGTAGGCCGCGTTCCCCGCGTCGGGCTCCTGCCGGTGTACCATCGCGTGCCAGTAGCTCCCTTCGGCCAACTCGATGTTCTGCGCCACCTCGTGCGCCTCCGTCCAGCACGAAAAGTAAAAGAAGAGCCCGGCGCGCACCACCGCCGGCAGCTTGGACACTTGAATCAGCCGGCGGGCCTCCGCGGAGCTGCACGGCCCCATGGTCAGCGGCATCAGCCGCTCGCCGCCGCCATCCAGCGCGAGGATCCGTTCCACCTCTTCACCGTATTTGCCGGCATCGAACATGCGAACCTACTATTATGACGGCCCTGGTGCTCTCCGCGGGCGGCATGTGGGCGGCCTGGGAAGTCGGCGCGTGGCGAGTCCTGCGCGATCGCTTCCAGCCCGATCTCATCGTCGGCACATCCGCGGGCGCGTGGAACGGGTTCGCCATCGCCGCGGGAGCCACACCCAACGACCTCGAGCGCGAGTGGCTCGATCCCAGTATGGCCTGCGTCATGCGCGAACGTCCCGAACCAATGTACGAGAAGGCCCGCCTGCTCTCGGGCCGTTACCAGCCCCACGTCCCATTCGCCCTCACCATCGTCGAAGTGCCCTCGCTGCGCAGCCGCATCGTGCGCGACGGCGATATCACCTGGCGGCATCTCGCGGCCTCCAGTTCCATACCTTGCGTGTTCCCGCCGGTCGAGATCGACGGCCGCCGCTATGTCGATGGCGGCTTTCGCGCCAGCCTTCCGCTCTGGGCGGCCGAAGAACTCGGCGCCACCGACGCCATCGCGCTCAACGTGCTCAACACCCGATTATTTCGCACGCTTCAAGCCACTGCCTGGAGCCGCCGTGCAACCCCGGCCTTAAAGGTCACACGCATCGAGCCTTCCGAGCCTCTCGGGTCTCTCTACGACGCGGTTGTCTGGAACCCGACAAACATCGCGCGCTGGATCGCGCTCGGCGAGCGGGATGCTCTCGCCCGAGTGAGTTCAGTTAAAATGTAGCTCTATGCCGCTCTATCGGGTCTTCCGCATGAAGGATTCGCCCCGGCAGCAGTTTCGATGGGCACCTCACGTATCCGGCACCGCCAGCGCCAAGCCCCGCGATTTCGAGCCGCGCGGCCAGGTAGAGGCCCTCAACGAGTACGACGCGTGGAAGCTCCTGCGCGATTCCGGCGCTCCGCTCGAAGTCGGCGACCTGCTCGAGACGGAAGACGGCCGCTTGCGCATTTGCAAATACGTGGGCTTCGAGCCGGCCGAGTGGGTGCTCCCGGAAATCAAGCATTCGCCCGTGCCCGAATCCGAACCGGCGAATCCCACCGCGGTGGGCAGCTAGGAGATTGTATGCGCGATATCCGCCTCGGCGATGACATTGACGATTATTGCGTGCGCTGCAAGCGCATCATGAACCACAACGTGGTGTCGGTTCTGAACGGCAAGCCCGCCAAGGTCCGTTGCCGCACGTGTCACAGCGATCACGATTACCGCAACGAGCAGGCACCGCCGCCCAAGGTCGACCCCCGCAAGGCTGCTCTCTTTAACGAAGTTCTCAAGAAAGTCAGCCCCGGCGACGCCGCCCCGGCCGAAGCCGACCCCGAGCTCGAACTCGAAACCGACGCCGAACCCGTGGCCGAACTCGAAGAGACCGAAACTGCCGCAGCCGCCGCTCCCGTCGAAGAGGAATCGCCCAAGCCGAAGCGCGGACGCGGACGCCCAAAGAAGTAAGGCATGCTCACCAGACGGGCCCTGCTCGCCGGCGCCACCGCGGCCTTTGCGGCCAAGTCGACTCCTCCGCCCCAGCCCTACGGCGCACTTCCCAGTTCCCGCCAGCTGGCATGGCACGAACTGGAATGCACCGCCTTCCTCCACTTCACCGTCAACACCTTCACCAATAAAGAGTGGGGCTACGGCGATGAAGACCCTGACATTTTCAACCCGGAAAAGTTCGATGCCGACGCCATCGTCTCGCCTCTCGCCGGCGCCGGCATGCACGGCGTGATCCTCACCGCCAAGCACCACGACGGCTTCTGCCTCTGGCCCACCAAGACTACCGACCACTGCGTCTTCTACAGCAAGTGGCGCGGCGGCAAAGGCGACGTCGTCCGTGACATCTCCCAGGCGGCCGCCCGCCACGGCCTCAAATTCGGCGTGTACCTCTCCCCTTGGGACCGTAACAGCAAGGCCTACGGGACGCCTGAATATATCAAGATCTACCGCGCACAACTCAGCGAGCTCCTCACGGGCTATGGCCCCATCTTCGAGGTCTGGCACGACGGCGCCAACGGCGGCGACGGCTACTACGGGGGCGCCCGCGAGAAGCGCGCCATCGACCGCAACACCTACTACGATTGGCCCAAGACTTGGGAGATGGTCCGCGCCATGCAGCCCGGTGCCTGCATCTTCAGCGACGTCGGTCCCGATATTCGCTGGGTAGGCAACGAGCGCGGCATCGCCGGCGACCCGTGCTGGGCCACGTTCGATCCCGTCGGCGAAAACGGCGGGCCCGCCTCGCCCGGCAACGTTCGCACGGCGTCGTCCAATTCCGGCGATCGCGACGGAAAGCAGTGGATCCCCGCCGAATGCGACGTTTCGATTCGCCCCGGATGGTTCTGGCACGAAGCCGAGAACACGCGCGTCAAAAAGCCCTCGCAGCTCGTCAATCTCTACTACCAGAGCGTCGGCCGCGGCGCCACTCTCCTCCTCAACGTGCCGCCCAATCGCGACGGCCTGCTTTCCGCGGAAGACATTGCCTCGCTCCAGGGATTCGGCGCATACCTGCGCGGAACATTCGCTCAGAACCTCGCCGCCAAGGCCAAGACCGACGCCACTCACGTCCGCGGCAACGACAAACAGTATGGCCCCGCCAACCTCATCGATGGCCGCCCCGATACCTATTGGACCACCGACGACAAAGTCACCAGCCCGGACGTCACGCTCGATCTCGGCCGCCCCGCAAAGATCCAGGTGATCCGGCTCCGCGAGGCCATCCGCTTCGGCCAGCGCATCGACGCCGTGACGCTCGAGCGCTGGCAGCCCGGCGGGTGGGAAAAGATCGCCACCGCCACCAGCATCGGCGCGCGCCGCCTGATCCGGCTGGAAGCGCCCGTGATCGCGTCCCGTCTCCGGCTACGCATCGAACAGGCATCGGCCAGCCCTGCCCTCAGCGAATTCTCGGCATTCAGCGAGGCCGCCATCCCCTGATGTGGTATTGGCTGTTCGCCGCGCCCGCCATCCTGCTCGCATTCCTCTCGCTCCGCGGTGAACGCAAGCGCGCCGATTACGTCGCGTACCGGCTCGCCGAGGACCCGTCATCCCTGCCGCCAGCGACCGTCATCGTCCCGGTGAAAGGCCCCGACGAAGGGCTTCGCGAGAATCTGGAGGCCCTGGCCGCGCTCGACTATCCCGACTACGAACTTCTGGTCGTCGCCCGCGAGGCCGCCGATATTCCCGAGGGCGTACTTCCCGCGCGCGCCAAAGTTGTGCTGTCCCATGAGCCGCAAACAGAGATCTCCGAGAAGGTCCAGAGCCTGTACGTCGCGGTTCGCGTGGCCCGCAAGCAGAGCGAGATTCTTGCGTTCGCCGACTCCGACGGCCGCCCGAATCCCGGCTGGCTGAAGGCCCTGGCCGCGCCGCTGGCCGAAGAAGGGGTCGGCGCCAGCACCGGGTATCGGTGGTTCACTCCCGTCCCGCCCGATTTCTGGTCGCTTATGCGCAGCGTTTGGGACGCCGTCGCCGCAGGCATGATGGGACCCGGGCCCAACCGTTTCGCCTGGGGCGGAGCCATGGCTCTCCGCAAGCAGGTCTTCTTCGAAATCCGCGTCCCCGAGTATTGGGAAAACGCGATCTCCGACGACTATGCGCTCAGCGAAGCCGTCCGCGACGCCGGCCTTCGCATCGCCTACGCTCCCGGCGCGCTCACGCCGTGTTTCGATCACACTACCGCCGCCCGCTTCTTTCCCTGGATCCGCCGCCAGATGCTGATCACGCGCGCCTTCGCGCCGCGGCTGTGGTGGCCCGCGCTCGTCGCGCACATCATTTACTGCGCCGGCATGGCTGCCTCTCTCGCCGCGTCCATCAGCGGCGGGCGCCTCGCCGAGTGGGCCTTCCTGGCACAACTCGCGCCCGGCATGTTGAAGGGCCTCAATCGCGCGACACTCGCCAAAGCCGCCATGCCGGGGCAGGAAGCCTGGTTCAAGCGCCACATCTGGGTTCACGCCATCTGGGTCCCGCTCGCCACGTGGGTTTGGCTCGTCGCGCTCCTGTCATCAGCTTGGGGAACCACGTTCCGCTGGCGCGGCCGAACCTACCGATTGCATTAGCTGCGTTTCTTAACCTCTTTTTCATCCAGTTGTTACGCGGCACCGCTAGTCTGATTTCTGATTTTCCATTCAGGGAGCTGACTGATCATGCGCCATTTGTACACCTTCGCTATTTCGCTGCTCGCAGCCTGCGTGCTCCACGCTCAATCCAGCGACACCGGCGCCATCACGGGCTCTGTCCTGGATGTCGCCGGCAAGGGAATTCCCGGTGCTGTCATTCTGGCGAGGAATGAATCTTCCGGCGCGCCTCGCAGCGTGGTCGCCGATCAGGAAGGCAGGTTTTCGCTCCCTGCCCTACCCGCCGCTCTGTACACAATCGAAGCCTCGGCTCCCAGCTTCGCGCCCAGCCGCCGCGCCGGCGTCAAAGTGTCCGCAAACGGCTCGGAGAACATCACCATTTCCCTCAACATGAGCGAGATCGCTCAGAGCATCACGGTCGAGGGCGCGGTTTCCATCGCTGCCGAATCGGCCCCCTCGCAGAACACTCTGGAAGCCACCTCCGCCCGCTCCGAGGTCAGTCCCGAGTTCATCCAGAATTTCGCCTCCCCGATCGCCGACTACACCGAGTTGCTCAACTACACGCCCGGCACCTTCAGCGTCAATCCCAACGGCGTGGGTCTCGGCGACAGCAAGACCTTCTTCCGCGGCTTCAAAGACGGCCAGTACACCATGCAGGCAGACGGCATCCCCTTCAACGACACCAACGATCCGACTCACCATTCGTGGGCATTCTTCCCCAGCCAGTTCATCGCCGGCATCGATTTCGACCGGAGCCCCGGCTCCGCCTCCACCATTGGGCCCACCAATTTTGGAGGCACGATCAACCTGCTCTCGCGCAGTGTGGCCTACAGCCCCGATATCCGCGCCACCGGCATGATCGGCTCCTTCAACACGCGCATGCTCGCCCTCGACGCCGACTCCGGACAGTTCGGCGGCTCCGGAAAGAAATCCAGCCTGACCATGAACCTGCACCAGATGCTGTCCGACGGCTATCAGACTTACAACTACCAGAAGCGCCTCGCCGGATTCATCAAGTATCAATACCGTCTCAATTCCAAGACCACCTTCACCGCGTTCGCCGGCCTCGTCGATCTGCGGACCAACACGCCCAATACCAAGGGCCCGACCCGCGCTCAGGTTGCCCAGTTCGGCGACAACTATCTATTGAGCGGCGATCCCAGCCAGGCGAATTACTATGGCTATAACTTCTATCACGTCCAGACTGACTTCGAATATATCGGCGTACACTCCGATCTTGGCCACGGATGGGTGCTGGATAACAAGGTCTACACCTACCGCTACTGGAACAAGCAGAATTACAACAGCGCAACCTCCATCAGCAAGACCAGCGCCACCGACAAACTCAACGGCTATCGCAAGGTAGGCGACACTTTCGCGATCAGCCACGAATCCACGCGCGGCATCCTGCGTACCGGGCTCTGGTACGAGTGGGCCTACACCGATCGCTACCAGATTCCCAGCGATCCGCGCACCTGGGTGGACGCGGCATTGCCCAACTTCCACGAGCACTTCATTACCAACTCGCTCCAGCCTTACGTAGAGTACGAATACCGCGTCACCCCGGCGCTCACGCTCGATGCCGGCATCAAGTACGCCCACTACACGATGGACCTCAAGCAGTTTGCGGACAACGGCAAGACCGTGGGCAGCCTCGGCGGCGCCCCTTACGTTACCCATTCAGCGAATTATGGCGCCTGGAATCCAGCCGCCAGCGCGCACTACCGGCTGACGAGCAATTGGTCGGTATACGGGCAGTTCGCCATGGGCAGCGTAATTCCGCCGAGCAGCGTCTTCGACTCAGCCGGCGCGCAGGTGGCAGTACTTCCGCATCCGACTTCGGTCAAGACTTACCAGGGAGGCACGGTCGTGAAGTTCAACCGTTGGACGTTGGATTTCGACGGATATTACAGCCACTTCCAGAATCCTTACAGCTCGTATATCGATTCGACCACCGGCGAGTCCTACTTTTATCAGACTCCGCCTACCAACACGAAGGGTGTCGAAGCCGAGACCAATTTTCTAATCGGCTACGGACTGAGCCTCTATCTCAACGGAACCTATGGCGTGGCACGGTATCAGAACACGCACTTGTGGGTAGCCAATACTCCCGAAACCACCGCGACGGCCGGACTCCAGTACCGCTACAAAGGCTGGGACGTCGGATTCTTCGACAAGCGTGTCGGCCACATGTGGAACGACAACGGCACCATCAACCAGGCGGTCTCCATCGATCCCTTCAACGTAGCCAACCTTTTCATCAACTACACCGTCCGCGGCGACACTTGGCTTCGCGGCACCAAACTCCGCTTCGGTATCAACAATCTCACCGACAACCATGCCATCGTCGGTGTCGCCCCGGCATCGACCGCGAGCAACCTTCCCGCGCCCGGCGACACCCTGACACTGCTCCCCGCCCGCAGCTTTTCGCTTCTGCTGACCTTCGGCTACGCGCCTGGAAAGTAGGAAGAGCCGTCTCGCCACCCCGCCGCGTTTGCATCGCCGCCCGCGCGTTTAGCGGTTATAATCCTCTTGTAAGGGAGGATCAATCACGTGGCCAAGGACAAGAGCCCGAAGAAAGAAGTCAAGAAACCGAAAAAGAAGAAGTAGCGACCACGTAGCTGAATCGCGGGCGCGCACGCCGCTTCAGATTGACGTTCGCGTCCGCCGAAGTCGCCGCCGGTGTCCCTCCGCCGGAGGCCAGGGAGCCATCGAATGCGCACAAACTGGGTAGCCCAACGCCAAAACGACAAAATTCGCACGCAGATGCACTACGCCCGCCAGGGCGTGACTACGGAGGAGATGCACTACATCGCCAAGCGCGAAAGCCTCTCTCCCGAGACCGTCCGCGCCGAAGTAGCTCACGGCCGCATGATCATTCCCGCTAACATCCACCACACCAACCTCGAGCCCATGTGCATCGGCGTCGCCTCCACGTGCAAGATCAACGCCAACATCGGCAACTCCTCGGTCACCAGCGATGCGGCGGGCGAACTCGAGAAACTCGCCTGGTCCGTCAAGTACGGTGCCGATACGGTGATGGACCTCTCAACCGGCGGCGACATCCCGGGAATCCGGCAAGCCATCATCAAAGCTTCGCCCGTCCCCATCGGCACCGTGCCCATCTACGAAGCGCTCACCCGCGTCCGGCGCGTCGAGGATCTCAGCGCACGCATCATGCTCGACGTCATCGAGGAACAGGCCGAGCAGGGCGTGGACTACATGACCATCCATGCCGGCATCCTGGTGCAGCACATCCCGCTGACCACGAAACGCGTCACCGGAATCGTCAGCCGTGGCGGCTCGATCCTCGCCGAGTGGATGGTCAAGAACCACAAGCAGAACATGCTCTACGAGTGCTTCGAAGACATTTGCAAGATCTTCCAGAAGCACGACGTCAGCTTCTCGCTTGGCGACGGCCTGCGCCCCGGCTCCCTCGCCGACGCCAGCGATGAAGCCCAGTTCGCCGAGTTGGCAACGCTCGGGGAACTCACCAGGAAAGCTTGGGAATACGACGTCCAGGTCATGATCGAAGGTCCCGGCCACATCCCCATGGACCAGATCGAAATGCAGGTGGTCAAGGAGCGCGAGATGTGCTTCGAGGCGCCATTCTACACGCTCGGCCCGCTGGTTACCGATTTCGCCCCCGGCTACGACCACATCACCAGCGCGATCGGCGCCGCCATGATCGGCTGGCACGGAGCGTCGATGCTGTGCTACGTCACTCCCAAGGAGCACCTGGGCCTGCCCGATCGCGACGACGTCAAGGCGGGCATCATCGCCTACAAGATCGCCGCGCACGCCGCCGATATCGCCCGCCATCGCCCGGGCGCCCGCGACCGCGACGACGATCTCTCCCGCGCCCGGTACCGCTTCGACTGGAACCGCCAGTTCGAGCTCTCGCTCGACCCCGAGACCGCGCGCGCGATGCACGACGAGACGCTGCCGGAAGAGGGCTTCAAGGACGCCCACTTCTGCTCCATGTGCGGTCCGAAATTTTGTTCGATGAACATCTCCGCCAAGGTGGAAGCGTTCACCGCGGAAGACGCCACGGCCGTACTGAACGGCACAGCACCCCAAGCACTCGTCAACATCGAGTAAGTCGCGCAGGCCTCCTGGCGCGCCCAGCCGGACAGAGCGGGAGGTCTGTCAACCTCACTTGTTACTGAGCCAATACCCGGGCCGCGTCTGGACCCTCTTCACCTCTGGACTGGCCACCGCCACCGTGATCTCGTGGAATCCGCCCTCGTCCGAGTTATTCGGGCTGTAGCTGACAAAATACTGGCTGTGCAGCTCCGCACCGATGCGCTGGACCGCCTCTTCCAGCCCGCGCTGCTTGTAAAAGCTCAGCTCCGTCCCGCCGGTGCCTTTTGTGAAAGCCTCCACCGGGTTGTCCTTGAAGATCGCCTTCACGTCTTTGAACAGCTCCACCATCAAGGGAATAAACTCCGCCCGCCCCGCGTTGCCGAATCCCGTGGCCTGCTGCACCGTGGTTGGCGTCGCGGGCATATTCAGCCCAACCGCTGGACTCATCGCCGGCGGCAGATTGTTCTGCCGCCCCGGATCCGGCTTCGCCGTCAGCGTCGAAAACAGCCGCGACATGTCCACCGAGTAGAACATGATGTTGGCCAGTTGAAGGTTGATCAGCGCCTCCCGCAGCCGGTTCTCGCTCGAAAGATCGCGCGTCTCGCCGATCAGCAGGATGATCCGCCGCCGGTTCTCCGGCCGGTGCGAAAGCATCCGCGTCGCCTCCACCACCGCGTCGATCATCCGGTTCGCGTTGCTGCCCGCATACAGGTCCTTTACCACCTTGGTGATCTTGTCGCCATCGGAGGTGAAGTCCTGCAGCATCCGGATCCGCGAATCGTAGGCGATCAGCGCCGCCTCCCCCTGATCTCCGATCAGCAGCGGCGAGATCAGGTTCCCGATCTTCCGTACCTGAGGAAGTATGCCCTCGACGTGGGCATTGGCCTGAAGGCAGATCACGACGGAGATCGGTGTGTACGTCACATCCACCGTGATGTTCTGCTCTTTGCCATTGTCGTAAAGATGAAACTGGAAGGGCTGGAGCCCGTTCACGTAGCTGCCGTCGCGATCGTACACCAGCACGGGCGCCGTCACGTGGATAACCGTGGTGGTGATCTTGACCGGCGGCTGGCCCGGCTCCGCCGGCTTCGGCGGAGGAGTCTGTTGTGGCTGTTGTGCAGCGAGCAGGCCGCACGCAAAAATGACACTGGACAGTCGTCGCATACAGATCCTCTTCAAGCGTGTTCGGTCCGCCCTCGCAGCAGTTCAAGCACGTGGGGCACTAATTCCACGATAGCATCCAGGGATTGAACCGCCCCCTTCGGCGACCCCGGCAAGTTCACAATCAGTACCTTCCCCCGCGTCCCCGCCACCGCACGCGACAGGACCGCCAGCGGCGTCGATTCGCGCCCGCGCGCCCGCATCAGCTCGCTGAATCCCGGAATTTCGCGATGCAGCACCGCCCGCGTCGCCTCCGGCGTCACGTCCCGCGCCGCGACCCCGGTGCCGCCTGTGGTAAAGATGGCCGACACGTCACCTCCGTCGGCCAACGCCGCCAGGCACCGCGAAATGTCCACGGCGACATCCGGCAGCACTTCCGCCACCGAGACCCGCCAGCCCAGTTGTTCCAATCTTTCACACACCGCCGGGCCGGAGCGGTCCTCGCGCGTCCCGGCGCTCACGCTGTCGCTGATCGTCAGCACGGCGGCCTCGATCACGATTCGCCTCCGCGCCGCGGACGCCGGTATTCGCCGCTCTTCCCGCCCGTTTTCTCCAACAGATACAGATCCTGGATTTCGATTCCCTTGTCCAGCGCTTTCGTCATGTCGTAAACAGTCAGCGCAGCAGCGGCGGCAGCGGTCAGCGCCTCCATTTCGACACCGGTCTGTGCATTAGTAGATGCGCTGGAGACGATCCTAATTCCATTTTTTTCGACCGTTGCCTCCACATCCGCGTGGGTCAGCATCAGCGGATGGCACAGGGGAATCAGCTCACTGGTACGCTTGGCCGCCGCAATTCCGGCAATCCGCGCGACTTCCAGCGGGTTCCCTTTGGGATTCCGGGGCAGTTCCTTCAGCACGCGCGGCGCGATCCGCACGAACGCGTGCGCCCGTGCCGTGCGCATGGTCTCCGTCTTCCCGGAAACATCCACCATCCGCGCGTTGCCCGCGGCATCGTAGTGCGAGAGTTTCTTCATTTCATCAGCACCCGGATCAACTCGCCTTTCTCATATGCCGGGCGCTCCGGGTCGGCGACCAGATAGGCATTGGCTCGCGTCAAAGCCGGGACATCGCCCGAACCGTGCCACTCCACCGGAGTCACTTCGTCGCCGCCTTCGCTCAATCGCGCCGGCAAAAAGCGGGTGAGGCCCGTCCGATGCCGGAACTCGCGAGTCAGCCGCGCCAAGGGCATCGGGAGCGGTGTCTCGTCCTGCCCGCCGATCAGCTCCAGCGCCGCCCGCGCGAAGATCTCGAACGTCACCATGGTCGACGACGGATTCCCCGGCAGCCCGAAGAAGAACGTGCCACCTGCGCGCCCAAACACCAGGGGCTGCCCAGGCTGAATCAGCACCCGGTCGAAATAGAACTCCGCCCCGAGCTCCGCCAGGACCGGCTCCACTACGTCATACCTGCCAGCCGATACGCCGCCGGAAAGCAGCAGCAGATCCGCCTTCAACCCCCGCGCGATCAACTCTCGCGTGTGCGCCACCGTGTCGCGGGCGATCCCGAGCACCTGCGCGCTGCCGCCCGCCCGCGTCACCTGCGCGGCCAGCGACCACGCATTGGAATTGCGAATCTGGTAATCCGCCGGGGCCTCCTCGATCTCCACTATCTCATCGCCGGTCGGCACGATCGCCACTTCGGGCTTGCGGTAGACTTCGACCGCAGCCCGTCCAAACGCCGCCAGCATGGCAACGTCGGTGTAGTCGAGCCGCTTGCCCTTGTGCAGCACGGTCTCGCCGGCCGCCGCTTCGCACCCCCGCGGATTGATGAACTGCTGCGCCTCCGCCGGCCGGTCCACGATCACCAGCCCGTTGTCCCGCTGCGTGTGCTCCACCATTACCACCGCGTCGGCGCCGGCTGGCAACGGGGCGCCGGTCATGATCTCCACCGCCTGCCCCGCGCCCACCGCGCCTTCGAACCGGTCTCCGGCGCGCACTTCTCCGATCACCGCCAGGCGCCCCGGAACATCCGCCGTGCGGATCGCGAACCCGTCCCTCACGGAGCGTGCCAGGGCCGGCACATCCCGATCCGCAGCCACGTCTTCCGCGAGCACGCGTCCCGCGGCGCTTCGGAGCGCCACGGGCTCGGCGGCAGGAACGCGCCGCGCTTTTCGCACAACCTGGATCACAGTCTTCCGCGCCTCGGAAAAGGAGAGAGCATCCACGCTTCTTATGGTAGCGCCGGCGCCTATAGTAAAATCGTGCAAGCGCTTTCTTCTGGGCAGGAGGGCTATCCTTGCAATCTCCCGACGTCATCATCATCGGCGGCGGCATCGTCGGCTCCAGCATCGCGTATCACCTCACCGAATCCGGCTGCACCAATGTCCTCATCCTGGAACGAGAATCGCACCAGGGCAAAGGCTCGACCGGAAAATCGATGGGCGGCGTGCGCGCCCAGTTCTCCACCTCCGAATCGATCAAGATGTCCCTGTACTCCATCCCGTTCTTTAATTCCTTCGAAGAGGTCATGGGCCATCCCTCCGGCTACCGCGCGCAAGGCTACCTCTTCGTCGCCACCAACCAGCGCCACCTCGATTACCTGTGCCAGAACTACACCCGCCAGGTGGCCGCGGGGCTTAAGACCGTCCAGCTCCTCAAGCCCGCGGACGTGGCACACTTCGCCCCCGAAATCCGTTGCGGCGATGTTCTGGGCGGCGCCTTCTGCTCCACCGACGGCTTCGTCGACCCGCACAGCGTCATGACGGGCTTTGCGCAGCGCGCCATCGAGCGCGGGGTACAGGTTCTCCGCAGTGCCGAAGTCACCGCCATCCTCACCGACTCTCGCGGTGTCGCCGGAGTCGTAACCACCGTCGGGACGTTTTCTTCGCGCACCGTGGTGAACGCCGCCGGCGCATGGGCGGGACAGGTAGCTCGCATGGCCGGAGTCGATCTTCCGGTCGAACCCTTGCGCCGCATGCTCGTGCCCACCGAACCGTTCGACAAGGTTGCCCAGAGCTCACCCATGGTCGTCGATATGGCCACCGGATTTCACTACCGCCCCGAAGGCCGCGGCATCCTGATGGCCTGGAACGACCCCGAGGAAACGCCCGGCTTCAAACTCAACTTCGACCCTGCTTTCATCGAGAAGATCCTCACCCGCGGCGTCACCCGTCTGCCCGTTCTCGAAGAGGCTGAAGTCAATCCCAAGCGCGCGTGGGCCGGACTCTACGAGATGACGCCCGATCACCACCCGGTTCTCGGTCCCGTCCAATCGCTTCCCGGCTTTTTCCTCGCCAACGGATTCAGCGGCCACGGCGTGATGCATTCCCCGGCCACCGGCCGCGTCACCGCCGACCTCATCCTCAAGGGCCGCACCGACCTCATCGACAGCGCGCTTCTATCGATCGACCGCTTTGCCGCCGGCCATTTGCTTCACGAAACGGCGATCTTATAAACTCGCATTCAATGCCTCTCACCGACGACGTGACTTTCCGCCGTCTCTGCCGCGCACGCGATTTCCTCGCCGCCTCGATTTCCGATCCCATTACGCTCGACAGCGCCGCGCGCGAAGCCTGCCTCTCGCCGTTCCATTTCCAGCGCCTCTTCGCCCGCGTCTTCGGCGAGACCCCTCACGATTTCCTCACCCGCCGGCGGATGGACCTGGCCCAGCAGCTCCTCGCCGCCGGTGACCAGCCGGTCACCGATATCTGCCTCCAGATCGGCTACACCAGCCTCGGCACGTTCAGCTCGCGCTTCGCCGCCCGCACCGGCCAATCGCCTTCCGCCTTCCGCCGCGAAGCCCGCCGCCTGCTTGCCCCCTCGTGCGGATGGCGCATCTACCGCATCCCCGATTGTTACGCGGCTTTCTTCCGAATACCGCAAGATTGAAGAAGTGGGCGCCCCGCACCTCGGCTATATTCGTTCCATGATTCAACGCTTCTCGCACTCGACCCTTTACGTCACCGATCAGGACGCCGCCCGCGACTTCTACGTCAACAAGCTCGGCTTCGACCTCCGCATGGACCAGGAAGCCGGCGGTTTCCGCTGGCTCACCGTCGGGCCCAAAGGCCAGCCCGATTTTCAACTGATCCTGATGCAAGTGGGCGCCAACATGGGCGGCGACGCCGAATCCGCCGCCAAACTTGCCGCCCTCCTCACCGGCGGCAAGCTCGCGGCAGCCGGTGTCTTCGAAACGGCGGACTGCCGCAAGACCTGGCAGGAGCTCTCCGACAAGGGGGTCGAATTTCTCTCGCCGCCTGAAGACAAGTTCTATGGCGTCGAAGCGGTCTTCAAGGACCCCAGCGGCAACCGGTTCAGCCTTACTCAGCCAAAGAAGTTCTGATTCCGGGCAGGTCGGGAGCGCCGGGAACCCGCCCCCACAATTACACCGATTCGAGGGCGGCGACGGACTCGCAGTCGCCGTTTTCGGCGAGTTTGTGCACAAGCTCGGTGCCAAACGCAAAGCCCTTGTCGAAGGCCTGGAGGTTCAGCTTCGCCAGCGCCGGAGGGACCGAGTCTTCGACGGCTTTGCGAAGAGCATCCGCATCCAGGAGATTGGTCACGGCTCCGAAGAAACCGACCATGACGATGTTCAACACCACCTTGCGGCCCAGTTCTTCGGCGAGGCGGGTTGCGGGGACTCCATAGACCTGGATGTTCTCCGGGACGTGGTCCACTCGGACCAGATCCTGCTCGGTGATCAGGATTCCGCCGGGTTTGAGCTGCGGCGAGAAACGGGTGTAGGCTTCCTGGCTCATGACCACCAGCACGTCCGGGCGCGTCACGTAGGGATAGAGAATCGGATCGCGCGACAGAATGACCTGGGCGCTCGAGGATCCGCCGCGGGCCTCGGGACCAAAGCTCTGCGTCATGGTGGCGAACCCGCCTTCGAAGATGGCCGCGGCCTTGCCGATCACGCTGGCTGCCAGAATCACGCCCTGGCCGCCAAAGCCGGCGATTCGGATTTCGGTTAGCATTCGCTGCAACATGAGACCTCCGGTTCGGCGTAGCGGTCGCCGAGCGACGCCGTCATCTGCGCCTTGAGCAGCTCGAAATAATCGGGCCGCTCGCGATCCACGAACTTGCCGACCACGATTTCACCGCTCTTGGTGAGCGCGCATTCGCCGGTGGGCGCGCCGTTGCGCACCTTGCTCACTTCCTTGTAGAACTTCATGGTGTCGAGACCGTCGCCCATTTTGTTGCGGCGCTGGTATAACGTGGGGCAGGGCGAGATCACCTCGATGAAGCAGAAGCCTTTCTTCTTGAGCACATCTTCCATGGAGCGGGAGAGCTGCTTCACGTGGTACGTGGTCCAGCGGGCTACGTAGGCCGCGCCGGCGGCTTCGGCTAGCTGGACGAGATTGAAGCTGGGCTCGAAGACGCCATAGGGAGACGTTGCGGAGATCACCTGGCCGGGCGTAGTGGGAGCGGTCTGGCCGCCGGTCATGGCGTAAGTCAGGTTGTTGACACAGATGACCTTGAGGTCCATGTTGCGGCGGGCGGCGTGGATGAAGTGGTTGCCGCCGATCGCGAACAGGTCGCCATCGCCCGAGTAAACCACCACCTGCAACTCGGGGTCGGCCAGTTTGAGGCCGGTAGCAAAGGGGATAGCGCGGCCGTGAGTAGTGTGGAAGGAGTCGAGCCGGGCGTAACCGGCTACCCGGCCGGTACAGCCGATACCGGAGACGATGGCCACCTTTTCCAGGTCGGCCTTGGAATCAAGCAGCGCGCGCGTGAAACAATTGACCGTGGTACCGATGCCGCATCCGGGACACCAGATGTGCGGCATGCGGTCCATGCGCAGGAGTTGCTCGACCGGGTTCTGGACTTGGGGGTCGGGGGCCGGGGGTCTGGGGTCGGGGATCGCGGTGCGCTCTGGTGCGAGGGTGGAACTGTTCATCGGGCTGCCTCCACAATGGCTTTGAGAATCACTTCCGGCTGATGGACGGTTCCGCCGGCGTGCGGTACGGAGATGACTTTGGCTTTGCCGGCTGCCGAGC
>DATJYJ010000313.1:0-6178 GCA_035578025.1 Verrucomicrobiia bacterium | reverse complement strand
TGGGATCCCGAGGGCAATCATATCGGCACGATTCTGATGCCGGAATCGACGGCCAATCTGAATTGGGGCGACGGGGATTACGGGACGCTGTACATCACGGCGCGGACGTCCGTGTATAGGCTGAGGACGAAGGCGCGGGGGTTTGTGCCGGGGCGGTGAGGCGGTAGTCCTCATATTCCGACGGGAATCCTGGCCGGCATACTTGCAGCTTGCGTTGTCAAACCGCGGCCGCAGCCAGGAATAAAGAAGAACCCGCAGTTGTAAATGTTCACGACCTGAAAAACCAGGTCTCCCGCCGGTTGAGAACCCGGGACCAGAAGATTCACCTGATAGATGATCGATCCCGGAGCCAGCCCAATATAGTTGCTCTGGAGTCGCGTTGACGTGTAGTCCGCAGACGGGCCAACGGCGAGCCCAAAGTAAGACGCGTAAGGGGACGTGTCCGGCACGATTGGGTCGACGGTCAGAGGAGCCGGATAGCCGTCGGCTGGTGGATTCTGAACTGAGCCGAGATTCGTCGCGTAAACCACGACCCATTCCCCGGGCCTGGCCGGATCACTCCGGGTGACCAGGCGGTAATCGCCGGCATGCTGCGCGACGGCGTATCCCGATGAATCAACAAAAAAGACCGGCCAAGGGTCTTGAGGATATGCGGTGGAATGAGCCGATGCTCCCAGTTGGCTCACTTCGAAGTCCAGCCCAGAGGCAGTCGTGGCTTCCCATGGGACCTGCACGTTGATTTGCTGGTAGGAACCTCCCGCCAAGTCAGCTATTGCGAGAATCGGCGCCTCCGTGCCGTTCACAGCCACACGAGCGCCGGCGAGGATGTGTGGAAGCGGAAACCCTGGCGCTATAACCACCCCGCCCACGTTCTGAATTCCAGTGCAGAACAGGCTGGCGAGGCTCCCCGGCAGTAGCCGCCCGACAGCGAAATTTGCGGAGGACGTAACCGCCAGAACTTGAATTTGCCCGGGAGAGGGCAGTGGAAAGGCTACCAGAAAAGGCAAGAGCAGTACATGCCTGTTTGCCATCATTGGCCTCACTTTGTAGGGTATCGCCAAGCAGTCGCGGCCGCCACCGCCTACAGCCATGGATGCGGCTCGTCGTGAGGAGCGGTCCGTCATAAATGAAATCCGCGGGCCCGAAGCAATATCGGGTTAGAATCTGGTCAGGACTGCGGGAACAACGATGATCACGGCTATTGTTCTCATCAACACTTCGCAGGGCCGCACACCGGAGGTGGCGCAGGCCCTGATCGATCTGCCAGGGGTAACCGAAGCGTACTCCGTGGCCGGACCATATGACCTGGTCGCCATGGTGCGCGTGCGCCAGCATGACGACCTGGCGGATCTGGTCGCAGGGCGGATCCAGAAGGTGCCGGGTATTGAAGCGACGAACACCTTGATCGCGTTCCAGGCTTACAGCAGGCGCTCGCTCGAAGCGATGTGGGACATAGGGAACGAGGAGCCGATCAGAAAAGAGCCGTAGGTCCCGACGTACTCGACTGCTCAGAAGATCAATTTCAGCGAGAATTGGATCTGCCTCGATGAACCCGCCGTCTTGGTGATGCGCCCGAAGCCCGCGCCCAGCAGCGTGTTCTGCGGCAAACCGAAGTTCACGAGGTTGAACACGTTAAAGAACTCGGCACGGAACTGCAGCGCGGCGCGTTCCCAGCCGTTCCGCATGGCGAGCGGCGTGTCCTTGATGAACGCGACATCGAGGTTGTGGAACATCGGACCGCGAAACGTGTTCCGGCCGAGCGTGCCGAAGCGGCCGTCGTTCGGGCCGGTGCCGCCGGCCACGCCGATGGGGATCCGGAAGTACGAGACGTTGTTGTCGCCGAAGCCGAAGTAGTCTTCGCGGACCGCGCGGCTGGTGGAGAGCGCCGGCGTGCCCGTCTGGTCCGGCCGGTCGGCTCCGCCCGCGCCGACTCCGGTCTGTTGGATGCCGGATAGCACGGTGAACGGCAGGCCCGTGTTCAGGCTGCCGATGGCGAGCATCTGCCATCCGCCCATCGCCGTCCTGCCCAGGCGGCGCAAGAGGGGCGCGCGATCCGCATGCAGATCCTGGAACAGGCTGAAGCTCATCGCGTAAGCGACGTCGAAGGATGAAGGGCCGCGGTCCAGGCCGGTGTGGAAGGGATCCTGCGCCGGGATAGCGCTGAGCACGCCGCTGACGTCGTCAATGGACTTCGACCACGAGTAGCTCGCCTGGACCCCAAGGCCCGAAGAGGTCAGGTTCTTCGATGCCGAAACCTGAACCGCGTGATAGGCAGAATGCGCGTGGTTGTTGATGACGAAGAGGGGGCCGAAGCCGCCCGTAATCTGGCCCGCCGAATCGAACCGGGTGTAGCGGGCAAACGCGGGCGCCGCGCCGGTGTAGCCATTGGGAAAGCTCGCGCCGGTCAGCTTGACGCCAGCCGTTCCGACGTAGGCTGCGGTCATGGTGACGCTGCGGATCTTCTGTTCAAGACCGGCGGTCCAGGTCCCGATGTAGCCGTTCACAAGATCGCGCGAGATCGCGACTCCATTCAGGGGTATGATGCGATGGTCGGGCGACAGCGCGGCGAGTTCGTCTTCGAAGCGCTGCACGTCCATGATCGTGTTGCCGGGTACCTGCTTCGAATCGCCGGTGGCGAACACGGGCTGGCCACTGGTGGTGTACACGGTGGGCAGTTGCTCGGGGGTAATCGTCATGCCAAAACGGATGGGCTGGCCCGGCGCGGCGGTGAGGCGTGGAGATACGACAAAGGGCGTATTGCCGGTGAGCGCATTATTCTGCCAGAGGTTGATGAGGATGGTGGTGATGCCCGCGCCGGCGCGAACCAGCGTGTCTTTCGCGACGCGCCATTCGACGCCGAGGCGCGGGCCGAACCCGGCAGGATCCCACTTGTAGGCCGGATCGGGGTTGATCAGCAGGTTCACCGCGGGCTTCCCGCTCGAGGTATCGAAGTCGAGCGTCGACGTCTGCGCCGACCGCTCACGGATGCGTGTGGTCATCTCATAGCGCAGGCCGCAGTTGAGCAGCAGGCGATCGCCGATCTTCCAACTGTCCTGCACGTAGAGGTTGTAGGCATCGCGCCGGATGCCCGCATCGCCGATATGATCGCCTTGCGGGAACATCGGCGGCGCCACCACCAGGTTGTACGTGAACGCGCTGGCGGTCAGCAGGCCGGTGAGTGAATCGGGCAGCGGATCGCCGAGGTGGATGTCGTGCAGACCGCTGGCCGAACGGATTTCGACCGGCGAGTACGCGGCGCCGCCGCCGAACTGGTATTCGCCGTTGGGGCTGATGCCGTAGACCGTGGTGTCGCGATTGCCGCGCCATTCGCCGCCCCACCGGATAGTGTGCCTGCCGCGGACGTGAGTGAAATTCTGCCGCACCTGGAACAGATTGCCGTAGGAGCCGGTCACCGAACCCGCGGCGTTGTTGAACGGCTCATAGAGGCTGTCGCCGAACTTGAGCGCCGGGTCGGTGTGGTTGTTCGCCGGAAAGATCGGCGTGGTGCGCGTGAAACTGACCGAAGTCTCCGATGTGAAGTTCGGCGACGGCGAGCGCGTCACCGAGAACGCAGCGTTGCGTTGCCGGTCCTGGTATTCGACGGCGAACGAGGGATCGAGCGCGGTCTGCGAGGGATTGGTTGTGGGACCTTCGATGTTATCGACATTGATGCGGAAGAACAGCTTGGTCTTGTCGTTGAGGCTGTGGTCGATGCGCGCGGAGAACTGGTCGGTGACGGTCTTCACCTTGGATGATGTGGCGTAGGTGCGCGCGCCGAAGGCGCCCTGCGGGTCGTTGGGCAGCGGGTATCGGGAGATCAGCTTGGCGATCGCCGGATCGACGGGAACGTAGAGCGTGTCGCCCGGATAGGCGGTGGTATCCTTGCCGGCGCGCTCAGCCGCCGTCGGGACGGAAAGCACCTGCGTGGTGCCGAGCACCTGGCGGAAGCCCTGATACTGGCCGAAGTAGTAGGTCCGGTTGCGGCCGTTGTAGACGCCGGGAATCACCACCGGACCGCCGTTGGTGAAGCCGAATTCGTTGCGCACGAACGGCGGGATGCGGCCGGGGTTGGCGAACGAGCGGCGATCGAAGAAATTGCGCGCGTCGAGGGCGGCGTTGCGCAGGAACTCGAAGACCGAGCCGTGCAGCTCGTTGCTGCCGGAGCGGGTGACGATGTCGGTGTATCCGGCGGCGCCCCGTCCGATTTCGGCGGGCATCCATCCGGAACTGGAGCGGATTTCCGCCACCGCGTCGACGTTGAAGTTCGTGAAGGTGCCGCCGCCCATCTCCGGATCGCTGATATCGACACCGTCCATAGCGAATACCGCCGCGGTGCCGCGCTGGCCGTTGACGGCGAACTGCTGGGTGAAATTCGCGGCGCCGTTGGTGTCGGTCATGGTACCGGCTGCCAGCAGCAGCAGTTGGCTGAAATCGCGTTTATTCAGCGGCAGTCCGGAGACCTCCTTATTTGACAGGTGCTGGCCGCCGGTGCCTTCACGCTGTTCGGCGGCGCTGAACGAGATGGCGCCGGCGGAGCCGAGTACGATCGCCGCGGGGCGCGAATCCGGGAGCTGAAGGCGCGTCGCGTAAGTTGCAATGGCGCCGCGCGATTCGATAGCGAGCGAGTATTCGCCGGATGGGATCGCGGGAAAGCTAAAATGTCCTTCCTTGTCCGTCGCCGCCGAAAGGTGCGTGGATCCCGCAGCCAGCCGGAGTATGGCGCAGCCGATCGCGGCACCCGACTGATCGCGAAGGACACCGGACCAGGAGCCTTCCTTGATCTGAGTATTCAGAACATGAGGAAACAGTACAAGCGCAAGCGCGGCGCGGCGGCTGGCTGTCACATCCAAAGCATATCGGATTGCAAGGTCCGGAATGCCAGACCAATATTCGGCAGAGACATGGGCTTGACTGCGGAAGGAAGCCGGACCACTGGCCGTTCACGGGTGATCCGGCGCAATTCATCAACCTTTCATCAACGCTTGCTATTCTCAAATGAGCGAGGGGCCGCAAGGTTTACATCGAAAGAAGCTGCAAGTCCAGGAATCCACTTGAAAACTGCCGAATGGACAGGCATACTCGCTATAATCGTCCGGCACGTGACGGACGTTGTTTGGGAGGGTGATTGAATATGTTCCGCTCTTACGCACTTGCTGTGTTGATCTGCGCCCCCGTGTGGGCCCAATACGACTCCACGGTGCTGGGTACGGTGAAGGATCAATCGGGCTCCGTCGTCGCCGAGGCCAAGGTCAGTCTCTCCAACCTGGCCAATGGCGTGCAGCAGACCGCGCTTACCGACGTCTACGGCAACTATCAGTTTCTGAACGTTCGCATCGGCGATTACACGCTGAAGGCCGAAAAGCAGGGCTTCAAAGCCGCCACGGCCGAGCGGTTCACCGTGACGGTGAACGCGAAGCAACGCGTGGACCTGACTCTCGAAGTCGGCGCCACTTCGGAATCCGTGACGGTGAACGCAGCGGCCGAGATTCTGGAGACGGACACCAGCGAGCGCAGCGGCGTGATCGCCACGCGCGAGGTGGTGAACCTGCCGCTCAACGGCCGGGCTTATGCCGACCTGACGCTGCTCATGCCCGGCGTCCGCAAGTCCCAGTTGCAGGACCAGACGCTCACCAGCCGCGATGCTTCCTACAACGTCAACGGCCAGCGCGCCGAATCCAATAACTTCATGCTCGACGGCATCGATAACAACGCCTACGGCACAAGCAACCAGGGATTCTCCAACCAGGTGGTGCAGATCAATCCGGATGCGGTCGCCGAGTACCGGGTCGAGACCAACAACTTCAGCGCCGAATACGGCCACGCCTCGGGTGCGGTCATCGTGGCCACCACCAAGAGCGGCACAAACCAGTTGCACGGCTCGGTGTGGGAATTCCTGCGCAACACGGACCTCAATGCGATCGGCTTCTTCCAGCCCCTGGGCGGCGTCAAGCCCAATTATAATCAGAACCAGTTCGGCGCGGCGGCCGGAGGTCCCATCAAGAAAGACAAGCTCTTTCTGTTCGCCGATTACGAAGGCCTGCGGCGCTCGCAAAGCCAGCTTACCTTCGCCACCCTTCCCAGCGTGGATCAGCGGAAGGGAAACATGGGCACCCCGGTGATGAATCCACTCACCGGCGACGTCTACAACAACGGCATTATCCCCTCGTCGGTGATTCTG
>DATJYJ010000312.1:0-9910 GCA_035578025.1 Verrucomicrobiia bacterium | reverse complement strand
AGTCGTTGGTCAGCGACGGGCTGAAGATATGCGTGTAAGAGCCGAGCATGCTCTGCACGCGCACGTCGGTGATGTCCGCGAGCGGGTCTGCCGCGGGAATCCCGTAGGTGCCGCTGTTATAGGTGTTGGCGTCGTTGATGTAGTAGCGCGCGGTGACGAGGTCCGACTGGCGGAACTGGTGATCAAGCCGCCCCAGAACGATGTTGCGGTTCAGCTCACTCGGACTGCTGCCGGTGAAGTTGTTGGAGTTGGTGACCGTGCCGGGGCGGTTGGGCAGCGGAAAATAGCTCATGGCGGCCAGGGCCACCGGATCGAAGCGCTGCGCCGGGATGATGTTGCCCGGGAAGGGCAGGCGTGTGGCGGCCGTGGAGCCGGTGGCGGGGTCGTAGATCGGAATGAACTTTCCCGAGGTGCTCCTAAGGTCCGAGAAATCGCCCTGACGGTTGAGCGTGGTGGGCACGGTTGAGGTAGTGGCGAAACTGGTCAACTGCCGGGTCTGTTCCCAGGTCACGAAGAAGTGAGTTTTGTCTTTGCGGACGGGACCGCCGAACGTGCCGCCATACTGGTTGAGCCGGACCGGGGCGCGGCTGGCGGAGAAAAAGTTGCGTGCGTTGAAGATGTCGTTCTGGAGCGACTCGAACAGGCTGCCGTGATACTGGTTGGTCCCGGCGCGCGTGGACATGACCACCACGCCGCCGGTGGAATGCCCGTACTCGGCCGCGTAGGTGTTGGCCACCACGCGGAACTCCTGCATGGCGTCCACGGGAAGGCTGGTGAGCTGTTGAGGGCGCGTGAGGCCGACCGCGTTCGACACGTTGCCGCCATCGAGCGTGAAACTCTGATTGCGGGCGCGCCCGCCAGCCACGCTGAATACCGGGTAATTTTCGGCGGTGCCGGCGCCGGTATCGATCATGACCACGCCGGGAGCAAGCGCCGCCAGCGAAGAGGCCGCCCGGTTGGGAAGGGGAAGCCCGCCGAGCATCTCGCGGGTCACAACCTGGGTGACGTTCGAGGTTTGCGATTCGGTCAGCGGCGCGGCCTCGGTTACATCTACGGTTTCGCTGGCGGCTCCGACCTGGAGCACCAGGTCCAGGGCCGCAACTTCGCCGACTTCCACGGTTACGGGCCGCCGGACCAGCTTCTGGAAGCCGTCGGCCTCGACCTCAACGCGGTACGAGCCCGGCACGAGCGAGCCGGTGCGAAACAGGCCTGCCTGGTTCGAGAGCGTGCTCAGAGTACCGCCGCTCTGTTCGTTGACGACCTTCACTCTGGCCGTGGGAATGGCTCCGCCGCTGGCGTCTTTGACCGACCCGGAGATGGCGCTGGTTCCGCTCTGAGCGGCGGCGAAGACGGGAACGATCAGGCCGATAAGGAGGAGGCGTTTTTGCATAATACCTAATGTCTATAGAGAATAGTATGATTATTTAAAGGCGTCGAGATGCCGACCCGCCGGAGCGTGCTCCGGGTTACTCTAGCGATATGAACCGCCGCAACTTCCTGCAAGCTGTGTCCGCTGCCGGCGCTGCCCTTTTACCCGCGCCGGCCGCGGAAGTCCCCGTCAAGCTCGGTTTCGACACCTACTCTCTGCGGGCGTTCAAGTGGAAGGGCACGCAGCTTCTCGACTACGCGGCATCGCAGAAACTCGACACCATTCAATTCTCGGCACTGGAAGACTACGGCCCGCTCGACACCGGAAACCTGACCAAGGTGAAGGACTACGCGGCGCGGCTGAACATCTCGATCGACAGCGGAATGGGGTGCATCTGCGAAACCAGCAAGAGCTTTTCGAAGAAAGGCCCTCCGGCGCGCGAGCAGTTGCTCGCCGGGCTGCGCGCCTCGAAGACGGTGGGGTCGAAGGTCATGCGGTGTTACATGGGCTCGTGGGAGGACCGGCTGGGCGATGGCGGCATCGAGCGCCACATGGAGACCACCATCAAGCTCTTCCGCAGCGTGCGCTCCGCGGCGCTGGACATCGGCGTGAAGGTCGCGATCGAGAACCATGCCGGCGACATGCAGGCGCGCGAAACGAAGACGGTGATCGAGGAATCCGGCAAAGACTTTGTCGCCTCGTGCCTGGATAGCGGGAACCCGGTCTGGGCCATCGAGGACCCGTTCGTGACGCTGGAAACACTGGCGCCGTACGTGGTGACCACGCACGTGCGCGATTCCTGCGTGTTCGAGCATCCACGCGGCGCGGCGTTCCAGTGGGTGGCGCTGGGCGACGGCAACGTGGACCTGCCGCGGTTCGTGGCCGAGTTCCGGCGGCTGTGCCCGCAATCCAGCATGCAGCTGGAGATCATTACCGGCCGTCCGCCGCGCGTGATGCCCTACCTGGAGGCGGACTTCTGGAAGGCTTTCCCCAAGATGCCGGGATCGGAGTTCGCCCGCTTCGTCGCGCTGGCGAAGAGCGGCCATCCTTTCATGGGCGCGATGGTGATCGAGGATGTCCCAGGGACGCGGGCGGCGGTGATGGACGAGGCGCTGAAGGAGCAGCAGCGGGTCGATCTGGACCGCAGCTTCGAGTACGCGAGGAAGACGCTGAACGTGGGGGTGGGCTGGAGAGGCTGAACCAGGACCGGCTAAAGCTCGGCTAAAGCCGGTCCCACAAACGAGGGTTTTAGCGATTAAATTAATTTTTAGACATGGACATCCGAAAGCCCGTTGGCCTCACCCGGCGTGAGCTCTTCCAGGCCGCATCCGCCGCTATCGCGGGAGCAGCCCTTTCCTCTTCCCCTGCATCGGCGGCCGGCGAGGCGGCGCCTGTGCGCAGGCTTTCCGAAGGCTGGGAGTATTATCGGGGCGATCTCGGCAGCGCGTGGGAGGCCTGGCGCGGAAAGGCGGCCAGCGACAACGTCGCCTGGGACAAAGTCGCCATGCCGCACTGCTTCAACGCGTTCGACGCAGTCGATCCCGATCACGCCTATTACCAGGGGCCGGGCTGGTATCGCACCACCTTGGCCGTGCAGAACCCGTTCCCCGACGGGCGCACGCTTCTGCGCTTCGAAGGCGCGGGGCAGCGCAGCCAGGTTTTCGTCGGCGTGGAGAAAGTCGCGGAGCACGTCGGCGGGTACGACGAGTGGACCGTCGACATCACCGACGCCGCCGCGCGCTGTGTCAAACGTCCTGAAGCCAACGGCAAAGTCGAACTGGCGATCCGCTGCGACAACTCGCGCGACGCAGAGATGATTCCATCCGACCAGAGCGATTTCAACCGCTACGGCGGACTCTACCGGCACGTGAACCTGGAGTATGTCCCAGCGATCTCGATCGAGCGCGTCCTGGTGGAGACCAACAAGGCGTCGGTGGGGGTGAACGTGTGCCTCTACAATCCCGCGGGGCTGAAGGACAAGGTGGACCTCCGCGTCACCGTCGCCGGGCCCGACGGCCGTGTGGTGCTTGACGGCGCGGGCCTCGGATCGCCGCTCACGGTGCCGTCGCCGGCGTGGTGGTCGCCCAAACATCCGAATCTCTACACGTGCACAGTGACGGCGAGGAGCCCGCACGGCGAGCACACGGTGACCGAGCGCTTCGGCCTGCGCTGGTTCGAATTCCCCAAGCAAGGAGTGTTCAGCCTCAACGGCGAGAAGCTCTTCCTGCGCGGGACGCAGCGCCACGAGGATCACGCGGGGCTTGCCGCCGCGCTCACCGACGATCTGATTCGCAAGGAATTCCAGCTCATGAAGGAGATGGGATGCAACTTCGTGCGGCTGGGCCACTACCAGGGCTCGCGCCTGGCGCTGGAATTGTGCGACGAGGTGGGCCTGATCGTCTGGGAGGAGATCCCGTGGTGCCGCGGCGGTATCGGCGGCCCCGAATATCGCGAGCAGGCGCGACGCATGCTGCGCAACATGATCGACCAGCACCGCAATCACCCGTCGGTGGTCTTCTGGGGCCTGGGCAACGAGAACGACTGGCCGGGCGATTTCGAGACCTTCGATCAAAACGGCGTGCGTGCCTTCATGAGCGAGCTCAACGACATCGCCCACAAAGAAGACTCCACGCGCTTCACTGCGATCCGCCGGTGTCCCTTCGCGGCCGACGTTCCGGACGTCTATTCGCCCTCCATTTGGGCCGGCTGGTACAGCGGCCGGTACACCGAGTACAGATCGTCCACCGAGAAGGAGGTCAAGAAGGTGGGGCGGATGCTGCACATCGAGTGGGGCGGCGACAGCCACGCGCGGCGGCATTCGGAGGATCCCGATAGTGTCATTGCCAGAATCGCCACGGGCCAGGGCGTGGAAGAGAAGGACCGCGCGTACCTGCTCACCGGCGGAACCGCGCGCGCCAGCCGCGACGGCGACTGGAGCGAGACCTACATCTGCAATCTCTTCGACTGGCACCTCAAAGAGCAGGAGGCAATGGATTACCTGGCGGGCAGCGCCATGTGGGTGTTCAAGGACTTTTCCACGCCGCTGCGACCTGAGAATCCGGTGCCGCGCATGAACCAGAAGGGAGTGCTGGAGCGCGACCTCACGCCCAAAGAGGGCTACTACGTATTTCAATCCTACTGGGCCGAGAAACCGATGGCGCACATCTACGGGCACACCTGGCCGATCCGCTGGGGCGCGGCGGGCGAGCCGAGGATGGTGAAGGTCTACTCCAATTGCGCGACGGCGGAGCTGTTTGTCAACGGCAAATCCGCGGGCGTGAAGCAGCGCAACTCGCAGGATTTTCCAGCCGCGGGTCTGCGCTGGATGGCCGTGTTCCAGCCGGGCGAGAACCATCTGCGCGTGGTTGCCAGGCGGGGCGGCGCAGAAGTCGTGGATGAAATCCGCTTTCGGTATCAGACCGAGAAGTGGGACAAGCCCGCGAAGCTGGCGCTGTCGGAGACGGGGCGCGAAGGCGGCGTGGTCACCCTGGAAGCACGCCTGGTGGATGGCAAGGGCGTGCAGTGCCTCGACGCGCGCAACGCGGTGCGGTTCGCGCTGGCGGGCGATGGCGAGCTAATCCAGAACCTGGGCACCAGCACCGGGTCGCGGCAAGTGGAGCTTTACAATGGCCGGGCCGTGATCCGCGCGCGTATGAAGAACGGCGAGGCGGTAGTCAGCGTGGCTGCCGACAGGCTGCCCACGGCGTTCCAAAGCATTCGTTCGTAGCTTTCATCGGTTGAAACGATGGCCGCCTCCGGGTCACTTATACTTGAAGGAAGCGCTATGAAAAAGTCAATGGCCCGCCACTTCTGGGCAGTCCTGCTGGTCTGCCTGATTCTCACCGGTCTTTCCGACGCCAACGCGCGCAAGAAGAAACCGACCGGATCCTCCGACTTTTCGTACTACCTGCTGGTGATGTCGTACGCGCCGGACTTTTGCAGCCAGCCGCAAGGGAAGAAGGATCCGCAGGAGTGCGGCGCCGGCCGCCACGTCAGCTTTGTGGTGCACGGCTTGTGGCCGCAAGGCGAAAACTCGCGAGGACCGGAGAATTGCGGCCCGGCCAGCCCGGTTCCGAAAGACGTGGTCCGCGCCACGCTGAAATACATTCCCACCGAGAGCCTGATTCAGCACGAATGGGCCGCGCACGGAACCTGCAGCGGATTGAGCGCGGCGGATTACTTCGGCACCCTCGCCAGGGCGCGCGACTCGGTGACGCTGCCGCCCGATCTGGCTCCTTCGCAGCAGATGCAACTCGGCACGTCGGAGATCGAATCCAAGCTCGCGGCCGCCAATCCGAGTTTTCCGAAAGGGGCCTTTCGCGTGTCGTGCTACAACGACCGCGAACTGCAGGAGATCAGGGTCTGCCTGAACAAGGACCTGTCGCCGCGCGGGTGCGGCCCGAGCGCGGGTCAGTGCAGTGCATCGACGGTGACTTTGCTTCCGGTCCGGTAGCGGTTGCCAACCGGCCCGCTGCTGTGGCTGAATCATAAGAGTCTGAAGACTCGCCTTCCCGGGAGGGATATGGGGATGCCACTGCGCGGTTGCCGACTTTGTCTGAGTTTTTTCCTGCTTCTGGAATCGGGGGCGTACGGCCAGGCTCCCACAGGCGCCATAGCCGGGACGGTCTACGACTCGTCGGGCGCGCTCGTGCCGAACGCCTCCATCAAGATCAAGAGCGACGCCACCGCGTTCGAGCGCTCGATTCTAAGCAACCAGACGGGCCAGTACAGCGCGCCGTCGCTGGCGGCGGGCACGTATGACATCAGGGTGGAAACTCCGGGTTTCCACACGCTGGATACAAAGGCGGTGGTGACCACCGGCAACGTGACCACGGTGGACCTGCATCTGCAGGTCGGCGAGCAGAAGGACACGGTGACGGTGGCCACCGCGCCGCAGTTGGTGGACGTAGAGCGCAACACGCTCGACCAGGTGATCACCCGCCAACAGATCCAGCAACTGCCGCTGAACGGCCGCAGCTTTCTGCAACTGGCCTTTCTTTCGCCGGGCGTGATGATCTCCAGCGCCTATCAGGGCGATTACAACCGCGCCATGGACGTGAGCGTGATGGGCAACGATCCCGACCGCACGCGCATCACGGTGGACGGCGCGCGCATCAACGACGCGGTGGACGGCGGCACGCAGCAGAATTTCTCGCAGGAGATCGTGCAGGAGTTTCAGATTTCCAGCGTGAATTTCGATCTTTCCACGGGCATCAGCGCGGGCGGCGCGATCAATATCGTGACGCGCACGGGCAGCAACCAGCTCCACGGCAGTGGTTTTTTCTTTTATCGCGACCACCACATGGCGGCCTATCCGGGACTCAACCGCGATCCGCTGGCGCCCGACCCGTTCTTTGCGCGGCGGCAGACCGGCGGCTGGATCGGCGGGCCGATCATCAAGGACCGGCTCTTCTTCTTCGGCGCCTACGAGCACAACAACCAGGACGGCGTGTTTACCAGCGTGCCGACGGACCCGGCGTTTTCCAGCATGGGGCGCGTGACCTCGAGCCCGCGCCACGACAACCAGGTGAACGTGCGGCTCGATTACCGGATCTCGGCGGGCAACACCGCCTTCATCCGCTACTCGCACGACGGCAATAATGCGTTCGCGCCGCGCGACGTCAACTCGCTGCCCTCGGCGTGGGAGAGCAACACCAACTGGGCCGACTCAGGCGTCTTCTCGCTGATCAGCACGCTTCGCCCGACGCTGGTGAACGAGTTTCGCTATTCGAATACGTTCTGGAGCAACCGCAACAGCCCTCCGACGGCCGCGCAGTGCCCGGACTGTATCGGACTGGGCGGGCCGAACGTGGTGGTCGAGGGAGCGGGCATCGAGTTCGGCAATCAGACCAACTCACCCCAAAGCCGTCTCACCCGCCGTAACATCTTCGCCGACGACATGACGTGGCAACACGGCAGCCACCGCATGAAATTCGGCGGCGAAGTGGAGTTTCTCAAGGGCACCGGGACCTACTACCTGAACGTTCCTGCCGCGATCACGCTCTTTTCTCCGGCGGAAGTGCGCCAGTTGAATCCTCCGTTGGCTCCGCTGCTACCCACTACGTTTCAAACCGCCGCCGACGTGCTCTCACTGCCGCTCCAGACTTTCTCTTTCGGTATCGGCGACCCCAACCAGCCGCCGACGTTTCAGCGCGACCAGGCCGATCACGACCGCCTCTTCCATATTTATTGGCAGGATACGTGGAAGCTCGCGCCGCGATTTGCTTTCAACTACGGGCTTGCCTGGAATTTCGAAAGCAACGCGCTCAACCACGACCTCACGAAGCCGCAATTTCTCGCGCCCATCTTCGGCACTAACGGCCTGGGTCACGAGCAGCACACGTACCTGCGGTTTACGCCGGCGGCCGGATTCGCGTGGACCTTGCCCGACAACCGCACGGTACTCCGCGGGGGCGGTGGCATCTTCTACGACACGATCAACATCGAAACGCGGCTGGTGGAGCGCGCCTACCTGGGACCGCTGGGCACGGGCTTTCTCCCGCTGCCGGGGTCGATCGTCCCCAACCCGATTCCCGGCATTCCCGGCCTGCCGGTGGGCGCGCCGCTCGACCTCCGTGTTCCGACCTTGTTTTCCGGCAATCTGCTGAATACGCTCCTGCCGCTGATTCGCGCCAGCGCCATCCAGACACTGAATGTCAACCCCAACAACACTGATCTGTCGGTGCGCAACATCGACGTGTTCAAGACCGGCACCGATCTTTTCGTCGACGATTTTGTGCCGTCCTCGGCGCAGCACCTGAGCGTCGGCATCCAACGCCAGGTGACCTCGGATTTCGCCGTCACCGCCGACTTTGTCTACCGGCACTTCCTCCACGAGACGCTGCGCGGCGTCGACCTCAATCACTTCTATGCGGTCAACGGTCCGGTGATCCCGGCATGCACCGCCGCGAACGCCGAGGTGCCCGGAGTGGAGTGCTCCAACGGACCTATCCAGGCGACGATCAGCGGCGGACGCGGCACGTACAAAGGCCTGATGGTGCGCGCCGACAAGCGCTTCAGCCATCGCCACGCGGTGCAGGTCTCCTATGCGCTGGCGAGCGACCAGAACGTATACGGCATCCGGCAGCTCGATACGCCGATCGAGAACCTGAACAACTGGCTTCAGGACATCGGCCCGAATTCGCCGCGGCACATTCTGAATATCTCCGGCCTGGTGGACGTGCCGGGCGGCATCCAGGTGACGTTCATTTCGAGCTTCAACAGCAAGCTGCCGTTTCAGCCGATCATCACCGGGACGGATTTCTGGGGCACCGGGATCGACCAGTTTCTGTTGCCGGGCTCGGGCACTAACCAGTTCAATTTCGGGCTTGGAAAGAGCGACCTGATCCGGCTGGTGAACCAATACAACCAAACGTACGCAGGCAAGAAGGGACCGAACCCGGCGCAGACGTTCCCTTTCGTGACGCTACCTGAGAACTTCTCGACCGGGCACGTTTTCAATTCGCAGGACCTGCGCGTGACCAAGTTCATCAAGCTGAGCGAACGCTGGCAGTGGCAGGTCTTCGGCGAAGTCTTCAACCTGTTCAACACGGCCAATCTGAGCGGCTACGAGAACAATCTTCTGGCGCCGGGCTTCGGACAGCCCACGGCGCGCTTCAGCAGTATCTTCGGGACGGGCGGGCCCCGGTCGTTCCAGTTGGGGACGAGGATTTCGTTTTAGGAAAGTAACTGGCCGCGGATGAACGCCGATAAACGCGGATAAGACAGAAGGACGCTAAATCACGTGGTAGTATCCAGCGCGCTCCAGGACTTCCACGGGGATACCGAATAGACCGGTCAGGGTCGCCGCGTCGAGGACTTTTTCCTTGGCGTCATCGCGATAGATCCGACCTTTTTTGATGAGGATGACGCGGCGGATCTCGGGGATGATGTCCGGCAGGTGGTGGGTGACCATCAGGATGCTGATGCCGTTGCGCGCCAGCTTGCACAGGATCTCGCGCAGCTCGTGCGTGGCGTGGAGGTCGAGGCTGGTGGTGGGCTCGTCGAGAACCAGCGCCTGGGGATCGTGCACCAGCGCCCGCGCGATTAGTATGCGTCGCGCTTCGCCGCTGGATATCTCGTTGGTATTGCGGCCGGCCAGGTGTGAGGCTTCCAGGAGATCGAGCACCTGGTGAGTCTTCTCCTCCATCGCGGGCGTGACTTCGTGATTCGGCCAGATCCCCACGCTGCCGAAGAAGCCGGAGAGCGCGATCTCGTAACCGGAATAGTCGCGGGTGCACATCTGCATCCAGTCGTTGGAGACCACGCCCAGGATGTGGCGCAGGTCGAACAGGCGCCACTTTTCGCGGCCCTGGATACGGAAGCTCCACGGCTCGGGCTTGAGCACGGGATAAAGATCGCGCGAGATCAACTTGATCAGCGTGCTTTTGCCGCTGCCGTTGGGGCCGAGAATGGCGGCATGCTCTCCCTGGGCGATGGAGAGGGTGACGCCGTCGAGCGCGACTCGCTCGTCGCGGCGCACGGTCACGTTGTGAAGTTCGATGAGGGGAGTCAAGATTCCTATTCTCGCAATTGGATCGG
>DATJYJ010000311.1:0-12362 GCA_035578025.1 Verrucomicrobiia bacterium | reverse complement strand
GCCTGGCCGATGTTCAGCCGTCCGCGATAGTGGCCGATGGTGACCTTGGCCACCTTGAGCGGCTCCTGAAAGTTTTCCGGCCCGATGGCGAAGATATCGGGGATCTTTTCCGGCTCCGGCACGTCGCGCGAAAGCCGGTAGTCCACCACGAGCTCGCCGGTGGCGCGGTCGAAATCGGCGCTGGTTTCGCTTTGCGGCGCGTGCGGCAGCAGGTCGCGAAAGATGTTGGCCCAGAGCTTGTCGAAACCGGGCCAGGTGACCCAGTTCGCCGCCCAGCGATTCTTGGCATCGCTGGTGAAGACCGCGGCCCTTCCCAACCCGTACTGCCAGCGCACCAGCAGCGGATCTTCGCGGTCGGCGGTGAGGATGGTGTCCGAAGTCGGCCGCGCCTGGTAGCGTACGTAGCCTTTGAGTATCGGCACGGTCTCGATGCCGATGCCCTCCAGCACCCCGGCCTGCTTGACCACCTTCGGCGTAATCGATTTCTCGACCGCGGTGACGCCGGTGTGCTCTTCGACGTCGCGCAGCAGGATTTGCTCCAGCCCGGCAGGGTCGTTCAGAAAATACGACTTGCCCTCGGCATTGGCGGCGACCTTTTCGAGAAACGCGCGGTTCACGTCCTGCCCCAGTCCGACCGTCGAGATGGTCACGTGATTGAGCAGCGCCTCCTTGGTCAGCTGCATGCTGTCGCCTTCCTCGCTGATGCCGTCGGTGAGTAGCACGATGTGCTTGTATACCGCCTGCTGCGGCAGCACGCGCTGATAGGCTTCGGTGAGCGCCGGGGCGATCTGGGTTCCGCCATCGGGCGTGATGCCGCTGATCAATTTCTTGATGGCGGCGCGGTCTTCCGCCCTGCGGATCGGAACCGCCCACTGAAAAGAGTTGTCGAAGATCAGCACGCCGACGGAATCGATGGGCCGCAGATTCTCGACCACGCCGATGGCCGCGAGACGCGCCAGCTCGATTTTGCGCCCTTCCATCGAGGACGATTTGTCGATGATCAGCACCACCGCCGTGCCCTCCGGAGAGCGGGGCGGCGCGAGCTTCGCGGGCAGGGTGCGCTCGAGCGCGTCGTCAGGCTGGCCTTTCTTATCGACGTAGACGTTGCGCTCGCCGGCGATCCACATCAGGCCGCCGCCGCTTTTGACGTACTCCTCGAGGGCTGCCTTGGCCGCCGGCTGGATCGATTCCATGTCCCAGTTGTTGATGACGATCAACTGGAAATCGTCCAGCTTGGCCGGGATGCCGCCCGGCGCCTGCTGGGCCTCAAATTGATTGGCCTGCAACGCGCGCAGCAGATGCTCCTCGCTGGCCGCCGGATCGCGCGAGACCAGCAGTACGCGCGGGCTGCGCATGGTCACGGAGTTTTCAAACCGCGCCTCGCCCAGGCCCGCCGCCGAGATCCTGCCGGCCAGCGCGATCGCGCCCACGGAATTGACCATCGCCTGCACGCGCACGTGGTTCATCCCGGCGGCGAGATCCACCTGGCTTTCACCGATGACCTTGCCCTCGGCAGTCAGTTGCACCGACGCCTGCGCGCGCCGCGGCGATTCCAGGGCCATATCGATGGCGAAGCGCTCCCCGCTGAAAACCTGTCCCGGTATGGAGACACTCTCCAGCAGCAGGCCCGGCTTGGGACGGCCTGCCAGCGCGATCGTGTCCACCGGCACGCCCAGTTGCCCGGCCTGCCAGATGGCCCGCGCCACGCTGCCCAGGTTTTCGTTGCCGTCGGAAACCAGCAGGAGCCGCGGGATCATGCCCGCGGGCAGCGCGCCCACGCCGTCGCGAATCGCGGCTTCCAGGTTGGTGCCGCGGCCCGCGTTGCCCGCGGTGTGGCCCAGGTGCAGTCCGTTCTTGCTTCGCTCCTGAAGCGTCACCAGGCGGGTGCCGCGCGCAAAAGGAATCACGCGCGCCCAGTGGCGTCCGCGCGCACGCTCCACCTCGGTGGCGATGGCCGATTCGCGCCCCAGGTCGTCCGCCGAGACGCTGGCCGAGGTGTCGGCCAGGACCACCACCGCGACCTTGCTCTGAAATACCGAAAGGCGCGGCCCGCTGAGCGCGAGGGCGATCAGCACGAAGGCCGATGCCTTCAGGACCAGCGCGAGACGCCGCGAGGATTCACGCCATTCCCACGCCGCCCATGCGGCCGGAATGAGCACCAGCAGAAGCAGCCAGGGACGATCGAAGCTCATCGCGATACCCCCGTGGTTTCCGCGGCGGTGCGCCGGATGGCAATTGTCTTCAACCGCAGCCCGCGCCGGAAGCGCCCGTACAGAATCCATTCCGCCAGCAGGCCCAGCGCGCCGGCAAGTGCCAGCCACGGCCACAGATCGCTCGCGGCGTCGATGACCTGCGTAAAGTGCGGAATGCCCGATCTAGCCTCGGCGGGAGCGGTCCACTTCGTGTCCCACAGCTCCGGCAGGCTCAACGAGTAGAGGTATTCGCGATCGCCCGCAGCCACCTTGACGCCTCCCGGAGCTCCCGAGAAAAACGTCAGGGTGCGGTCGCGGAGGGTGAAGGGCAGGGGCGAGCCGTCGCCCGCGCTCACCTTGATACCCTGTGCCGGCGTATCCTGCTCCATCACCAGCTTGACGGAGCCCACGCTGCCCACGGTAGCCTCGCTGCGGCGGAAGGTCTCCGGCGACATCCAGCGCAGCAGGTTCGCGAACAGGAGCGGAGTGGCCAGCTCGTAGCGCATTCCGGTAAGCGCCGGATGAAAGCCGAGCGCCACCACCTTCGGCTTTCCGGGCCGCGCCACGATCACGGGTCCGGCAGACACTTCGCCGATGCGCGCGTCACCGGCGCCGGTCTCGAATACCGACGCCCTGTCCAGTTTGAAATCCTTGGCGTGGAGACCCGCGGCCGCGGGATGCGCGGGGTCCCAACCAGAAAACGCCGCCTGCTCGACACTGCTGCGCACCGGTATCGGCGAACCGAGCGCCGGCGGATCGATCCAGATCGAATCGGCGACGGGGCGCGAAGGCGGGATGAAGCGATCCAGGATGACCAGGCCGGCATCGTTTGGGCGATACTCTTCCGGCTTGCGATAGACCGCGGCAACGCGAGGAGTCGCGGTGAGGATTGGCTTCAGCAGGTCCGGCTCCTGCGAATAGACGGTCACCGGCAGAGCGGGCTGAGCGGGCAATTCGAGCTCCGCACGGTCGTCGTCGGGAAAGACGTCGTGGGGCGTGAGGTGCACGCCGAGAAGGCCGCCTGCACTCGTACGGTACTGGAACGTCGCCTCGTCTTCGGCGCCGGCCGCGAGCGTCATCGGACGGGCGGCGGCGGTGACGCGCCCCGCGGGACCGGGCGGCCCGAAATCGAGCGACACGGTTACGGTGTGCGGCCGCGCGCCGTAATTGCGGAGGGAGACGTAAATCTCCCAGAGCTCGGAATCCTTGCCGCTGCGCCGGGCGCCGATTCTGCGGAGTCCCACGTTTTCGACGTTGTCGGCCACCTGGATGACGCGCAGGTTGTGCGGCGCCGCGGCGGCCGTGCCGGGATCGCGCGGCGCGGTGCGCCCGGCGCCGATGAAGGCGATCTCGCCCACGCGGCGGCCGTCCTGCCCCTGCACGTGGCGCGCGAAGGCCAGCGCCTGGTCGAGATTGAGAGCCGTGGAGCCGGGCTGCGATGTCCGGATGGCCGCATCTACTTTCCTGCGGTCCTGCTCGAACGCGGTGGCCGGCGTGGCCAGGGCATCGGCGCGAACCAGCATCACGCGATCGCGGCCTGGCAGCGCCTTGAGGTATTGCCGCGCCCGGTCGCGCGCGATGTCCATCAACGTGCGGCTGCCGGAGCGCGCGGCCATCCACGCCGAGGTATCGAGCACGATCACGTGATCGCGGCCGGCCTGCTCCGGCGTGCCGAGACGCAACTGCGCGATCGCCAGCACCAACAGCCCCATACTGACGAGCTGCAGAAGCAGCGACCACGGCTGCTGAATCCTGCGCCGGCGCGCCGCCACCGCCGGCTGCTCCGCCGCCGCCCAGAAGCGCAGGGTGGAAACCACAACCTTCCGCCTGGAACGGTCGAGCAGATACAGCGCCACGGAGATGGCCGAGATCGAGCCAAAGACGGCGACAAACTGAAGGAAGGACAGATTCAGAAAATACAAGTCGCCCTCCCGGCCCCCGGCCCCCGGCCCCAGGCCCCGGTCCTCATGCAATCCCCCGCATCCGGACCAGGTCGCCAAAGATCACGCTCTCCAGCGATTGTGACGTAGCGATCCCCGCCCAGCGGCCGCCGCTGCGCATGGCGATCGACTGCAGCCCGGAGCAGTATTCGTCGAACGCCCGCACGTAGCGTTGACGCGCCTCTTCGTCGAAATCGAGTTTCATGCCGGCCCCGGTCTCGGCATCGCGAAGCTCCAGCTCGCCCACCCAGGGCGGCGTACGGTCCTCGTCCGCCCAAACCTGGAGCAGCATCAGCTCGTGTCCGAAATCGCAGAGATACTGGAGGGCGCGCTCGCAGCTCCGGTCGTCCAGAAAATCCGAAATGACGATCACCAGCCCGCGCTGCGAAAACGCGCCGATGAATTCGCGAACCACGGCCATATAATCGGTGACGCCGCCGACGCTCATCTCCGAGAGCCCCTCCACCACCTGCGAAAAACGGTGGCGTCCCCCGCTGGCGAGCACGCGATGGAACAGCCGGTTCGAAAATCCGTGCACCTCGATGGAGTCGAGCCGGACCAGCCCGATGTAGCAGAGCGCGCCGGCGAGCTTGCGCGCATAGTCGAATTTGGCGCCGCCGTGCGCCAGCATGGAGGCGCTGGTGTCGAGCAGAAGTCGTACCGGCACGCGCGGCTCCACCTGGAACATCTTGAGAAAGAGCTTTTCCAGGCGCATGTAGGCGCGCCAGTTGACCGCGCGCAGGTCGTCGCCGTGGTGGAAGTTGCGGTGATCGAGAAATTCCTGGCCGGAGCCCGCGAAACGCGACCGGTTGTGGCCCCCGACAAGTCCCGCGAAGGACTTCTGCCAGTGGATGGTCAGCCGTTCGAGTTTCTCCAGAAACTCGCGGTCAAGCAGCGGAGCCGCAGCCATAAAATACCTACGCTACGGATGCCTGGGCGGTTACGCCCTTGATTACGGCTTGCAGGATGGTTTCCGGCGTCTGGCCGTCGGCATGGGCGTCGAAGTTGAGAATGATGCGATGGCGTAGTACCGCGGGCGCCACGTGCAGGATGTCTTCCACGGAGAGATGAAAGCGCCCGTGCATGAGTGCGCGGGCGCGGCCGCACTCGACCAGCCCCTGTGCCCCACGCGGGGAGCTGCCGTAGCGGATATACTTCTTGGCCATCTCATGTGCTTCTTCGTGCTCGGGCTGCGTGGCCATCACCAGCCGGATGGCGAAATCCTGTACATGCGGCGCCACTAGCACCTCGCGGCACACGCGGCGCACCTGCAGAATGGCTTCGCGGTCGAGAACGGCGTTGGGCACGGTCTCCTCGCGCGCGATCGTGCGCTCCACGATGCGGCCGAGTTCCTCGCGCGAGGGATAGGTCACCAGAATCTTCATCAGGAAGCGGTCGAGCTGAGCCTCTGGCAGAGGATAGGTGCCTTCCATCTCGATCGGGTTCTGGGTGGCCATCACCAGGAAAGGCGCTTCCAGCTCGTGAGTGGTATTGCCGCTGGTAACCGTGCGCTCCTGCATCGCCTCGAGCAGGGCGGATTGGGTCTTGGGCGTGGCGCGGTTGATTTCGTCGGCCAGCACCAGGTGGGCGAAGATCGGCCCGTGCTGAAACCGCAGCACCTTGTGGCCGCGCTCGTCGTTCTCCATGATCATGCTGCCCACGATATCCGCGGGCATCAGATCCGGAGTGAACTGGATGCGCGAATATTTCAACTGAAGCGTGTGCGCCAGGGTACGGAGCAGCGTGGTCTTGCCGAGGCCCGGCACTCCCTCCAACAGCACGTGGCCGGCGGAGATCAGGCAAATGAGTACGCCTTCGACCACATCGTCCTGACCCACGATGATCTTGGCAATTTCCCGGCGTACGGAATTCAATCGATCGACAGCAAGTTGGAGGTTGGCTTCGGATCCCACGCTATACATTGTAGAGGATGCGGAACCGCTTATTGGCGCGGCACAGCACCAGGAATTAAGGTGGTTGGAAACTACGCCTCGGCCCGGATGCCGGACGGCTGGCTCAGAGCACGAATCAATACGCTCAGCACCGATGCCATCTCCTCGAGCGCCTTGCGCGACTGGCGCGGCGCGAGCGTGCGCGTCATGTGCGACCAGACCCGCATGAGCTTGTAGTCGATCAGGAGCAGGCGGTTCTCAACCGAGGCCATTTCCAGATCGGCGGTATGCTCGAGAAGATAGCTCAGGATGCAGTAATCGCGTTGCAGGGAGGCTTCCAGCGGATCCAGTTCGCGGCCGGTTCGGAGGCCCTCCATCACTTGCCCTACGCTGAAGCGCTCATCATCGGCAGCCTGGAGGTTGGCGCGTTCGGTCGCGTTCCGTAATAACAAAAGACAACTGTAACGGAGCCAGTAGGCGAATAGCACCGCCGAAAACGCGATGATAAGAATGCCAGCGATCATGACTCTTTTTGAGTTGTCCAAGGTTGATCCGGTACTAGACCAACCATGACGAGTCTACCATCCCTAAAACCAGTATGCAATAACTTTCAAAGAAAACTTTGCCTGATTTTTCTTATACTTCAATCCAGTACAGAAGTACTGTTAACTTTCGGCTAAGTACTACGTTTCAATCGGGTTGCAGGTAGACATCGCGCCTTTCCTCTCCGCGCGGCAGCCACAGAAACCACAATCGTCCAATTGAGACTGTAGTGGTCCGATAACCGGGCGCGGAAATCCGAATCCGATGCGGCTCCGCCAATGTCGCCAATTCGTAATTGCCGGTATGGTCCGCGTCGGTGCGGTACAAGGGCGGCTTTCCGCCCGCATCGTCGGCCACCTCGGCCCAGGGAATCGGCGCGCGCGTTTGGGAATCGCGCACACAGCCCAGCACGCGCCAGGTGGGCAGAGCGCGCCCCGCGGCGCGCGCCGCGCCGAACTCGACGGCCTTGCCCGACCACCAGAAGGCGAAGAAGACCGCTCCGAACAGCAGCGCAAACGCCGCCGCCACGCGAAATCCGCTGCGGATGAAGATGTCGCGCAGATCGGCGTCTTCGTCGGACAGGTCGTCGGGTTGGCGTTGCGGCCACATCGGAAGCAAGACTCGGGGAAGGCCGGAAACGCCGGAAACCTGCCCCACTGGCTCAACCGACCAATTCTAGAATGAAGCGCTCCATCACGGTGCGATCGTCGGGGCGCGCGTCGCGCAACGATTTGTCGGCCTGATGAATCAGCCCCAGGGCACGCTCGATCTGCGGGCGCGAGAATTTGCTCACGGTTTGCCACACCTGTTCCGCCCGCGCGCTCCACATCGGGACCCCCAGGCGCGTAAAGTGCCCCTGCACCTGCTGGGCGCTCTTCAGACCGGCCTCGCGGGCGGCCAGGGCCACGCGAAACTGGGTGGAAAGAAATGCCAGCGCGAGCGGAAGGTATTCGCCTTCGCGCGTCAGCGTATCGAGAATCGCCAGCGAGCGCGCGCGGTCGCGTCGGCCCAGAGCATTCACCAGCGCGAAGACGGTCGCGGTCCGCGCATCCGGCACCAGGGCGCTGATGTCCTCCGTGGTGACGGTTCGCCCGCCCGCAAAAAGCGCCAGCTTTTCGATCTCGACTGCGATGCGCGCGATATCGGCGCCCAGCGCCTCCACCAGCAGATCGAGCGCTTCCGCATCGATGCGGAAGCCTGCCTGCCGGATCAGCACCTCGGCTTCGGCATGCGCATCGGACGCTGAATAGCGATGCAGCTCGACCACCGCGTTGATCGCGGAGTAGAACTTGCGAACGCGTTCCTGCCGGCGCTTGTCGTCGCCTTCGAAATCGAAGCGGATGGCTTCGAATACCAGCGCGACGCCGGGTGTGGGATCGCGGAGGTAGTCGGCCAGGGGCGCCGCATCGCCCGAAGAAGGCCCGGCGGACTCGGCGTCGCCTTCCTCCTCCGCCGCGCGGCCTTTGGGCAGCGCGGCCTCGGCATTCAGAATCCAGATCAGGCGCTCGCTGGCAAACAACGACAAGGCGCGCGCGTCGTCGATCACCTCGGCGAGCGTGACCTCGGTCATGTCATGTTGCGCGACGGCGTCGGCGGGGTATACGGCGAGCATCGCCTCTTTGATCCGCCGCCGCTGGTAGGCCTCGGGACCGAGCAGCAGGCAGGCGGGGGGCGGCGAGCCCTTCTTCACCAGGGTCAGCAGTTGCGCCGGCGTCATCAGAAACCTTCCAGGATGCCGCTGACCACTGCGCGTGCCACGTCTTTGCTCACGCGTTCCATGGCCGTGCCGCTTTCGTCGAAGTACTGCGCCGGGTCGCCCGCGATCTCGTAGCGCTCGCGCACCTCGAAGCCCTGGCGTGTGTACAGAACCTTGCCCGTGGCGCGTTCGGTAAGGGTGATATTGATCGTGGTGATGACTTGAACCGCGGTGGCGCGGCCCGTGGCCTGGTCGATCACGATGGGAAACGCAAAATAGTTGACCAGTCCGCCCTGGAGCACCGCATCCGCTTCCTTGGGGTCGGAGATGAGTGTGTACTTGGTGCGGGAAACCAGCTCGCGGCTGATATCGGCGGGCAGCAGGCGCGCCAGCTTGTAGCGCAGCGTGTTGTTGCCGAAGGGTTGGACGGCGATGGTCTTGAGCGTCTTCGGCATGGTGTCGCCATGCCCGGAGATGTGGTAGCCGCAGCCCGATGCGGCAAGCGAGAGAGCCATCGCGAGGCTGGGGAAGCGCGTCATGTGAGTTGGCGGGCCACCGCGATGGCGTTGCCGGCGGCGAGACGCAGGTTGTCGGCGACGAACCAGAACCACATCGCGCCGAAATGGTTGCGGTCCGGCGAAAGGGCGCCCACCGAGATGCCGTCCTGCCCGGCCTGGCTGACGATGTTCGGCGGTTCGAACTCGCCGCCGCGAACCTCGATCCAGCCTGCGGCCAGCGATTGCTCCAGGCTCTCCGGTTCCGGCACGTCTTCGAATTCCACCCACGCCGAAAAGCCATATCCGTGGAACACCGGGACCTGGATCAGGCGCAGCGAAGGCATCGGGACCGGATCCTCTTCCGCGGAGGCGAGCAGGCTGGCGAGATGGCGCTCGATCCGCAGTTCGGATTGCTCCAGCGAAGCGGGGGCCTCTTCTCCATAGCGCGGCAGCACGTTGAAACCGAGCTGCGCATCGAACACGGCGCGCGGCATGGTCTTGAAGGAGAGCAGGCTGACGGTCTGCTGCTGCAACTCCTCGATCCCGCCCGCACCCTGCTCGCTGGCGGGCGCGAAGATCTGGATCACGGAGCGGCGCACCGCCGCCACGGCGTGCAGGCGGCGCAAAAACAAGGCAATCGCAATCGCGGCAGGATGCGCAATCACGTGAATAGCAGCTTCTTCGGGAGCCTGCTCTTCCACCAGCGGCGCCCGCAGGCGCGCGTCCGGGAGATCTTCGGCGGCATAGGTCAGGTCGATGACGGTAGCGGTCGGCGGGTCGCCCAGAAGCCGCAGAGCCTTGGCGCTGGACTTGGCGTCGCCCGCCAGGATGACCACGTCGGCGTCGGAAAGGCTTACCGCGGAGAGGTCGCCGACCAGCGCCGCCTCGTCCCCGACGCGGGTCAGAATTCCGGCCTGTTCGCCGCCCCCGGCGATCAGCCGCAGATCCAGCGGGGCGCTGCCGGCCGACACCAGGTCGCGGACTTCCCGCGCGGCCAGGGAGTCGCTTCCGACGAGTGCTACCTTCATGCGTGCTCCGGCGCCGGCGGCGGGGCTACATGATGGCGCAGGCGGCGCCGCACAATGCCGCCGATGCGAATGACGATGCCGCTGGCTACATAGGCCGCCGCCATGCCCACGAGGAGCGGCTGCGGATAATACCAGATGGCGGTGATCAAGCCCCCGAGCAGCACCAGGATGAGGGGCGTGTACGGTTTCGAGAGGCTGATTCCCTTGAAGCTGTAATACCGCCACGTGCTCACCATCAGGAAGCCGAGCAGCAGCAGTAGTGCGAGCCAGACCAGGGAGAGCGGCCACCAGGCCAGCGGCAGGCCGTCGAACACGTACACCACCGCGGCCACCAGTGCCGCGGCCGCCGGTATGGGCAGTCCGACAAAGTATTTGCGGTCGGGACGTCCGGGGTTCTTCGGAACCGGATTCTTCTGAATGTTGAACCGCGCCAGGCGGCACGCGCCGCACAACAGGAACAGAAAGGCGATGAAGTAGCCGGCATTCAGGATTTGGCCGCGCAGCTTGTCGGCGCCCGGCAGGTCGATGAACTGCACGCCCCAGGCGAAGGCGAGCACGGCCGGCGCCATGCCGAAGCTCACCACGTCGGCGAGCGAGTCCATTTCGCGGCCGAAATCCGAAGTGGTATTGGTGAGCCGCGCGATGCGGCCGTCCAGACCGTCCAGAAAAACCGCGGCGCCGATAGACTGCGCGGCCAGCCGGAAATGGTCGCCCGCACCCGGCGCGCTGGACGATGCCATCATGGCGCCTTCGAACGAACGCAGAATGGCGATATAGCCGAGAAAGATGTTCCCGGCGGTAAAGAGCGTGGGCAGCGCGTAGGCGGCTTTGCGCGGCCGGCGGTCGGGGGATTTCGGGTCGACTAGGCGGTCCTTAAGAGCCATGCGTTTGCTCCCGATCGATACGGCGTGCGATGACGGTGGATCCAGCGGCCACGCGCTGGCCGGGCTTGACGGCGATCTCCCATTCCGGTCCGAACAGGACGTCCATGCGCGAGCCGAAACGCATCAGGCCGATGCGCTCGCCCGCGGCGACGGTATCGCCCGGCTTCTTGGTAAAGATGATGCGCCGGGCGATCAGGCCCGCGATCTGTTTGAATACCACGGTGACGCCGTCGCCGGTCACGGTCACGACGTTCTGCTCGTTGTCCGTGGAACAGGCTTCCTTACTGGCCACCAGAAACCGGCCCCTCTTGTATTCGACCTTGTCGATGCGCCCGCCGATCGGCGTGCGATTCACGTGGACGTCGAACACATTGAGAAAGATGCTGACGCGCGTCCATCGTGGCGATTCCGCGACGACGGCGACCACCTTGCCATCGGCCGGGGCGACCGCGACGGGTCCGGCGGGAATTTCGCGGTCCGGATCGCGGAAGAAATTGAGGCAGAATAAGGCCAGCAGAATCAGCGGCGCGGCGTAAGCCGGACCGGCCAGCCATGCCAGAACCGCGGCTCCCGCCACGAAGGCAAGCGCGTAGTAGATGCCTGTCGAGACGATCTTCAAATCACCATTTTCCCACGGGCTGGCAGCCTTCCGCACCACCTGATATTCTCGGCACATGGAAGATCGACGGTGGCACGACGCCGGCGGCTCGCCCGGCGGGTTGGGCTCGTTTCTGATCGGGCTGGTGATGGCGTGCGTCGGTGGCTATCTGCTCGCCAACCAGGTCATCGTGGCGGGCTCCTATTGGAACTTCTACGGAGCGAACACGTTCGGCATCACGCTCGTGCCCATGCTGATCGGCGTCGCCATGCTGTTCTGGAACGGGCACAGCATTCTGGGCTGGCTGCTCACGGGAGTGGGGGCGCTGTTCATCCTGGCGGGCGTGATCGCCAATCTGCACATCTACTTCCAGCCGGCAACGCTGTTCCATACGCTGGTGATGCTGGTGCTGCTGGTGGGCGGGCTGTCGCTGATCGCCCGCGCGGTGCTTTCGAGCCGCTCCAGCGACTGATACGCTATCCTCTCTTATAAGAGGGCATCCGGGATGAGACTCCGCAAGCCGCTGCGCTTGGCAATCTGCGCGGGCGTGTGCGTGGGAGCCCTGGTGGCCTGGCAGCGGCCCTTCCGCCAGTTTCCCGGCATCGAGTATTTCCAATTCGAGCTTCCCCCCGACTGGCAGGATAAGACCGAATTCGCCTTCGCCCGCCTTATGTTCCCGCCGGGTCCGCTGAACGGATATCGCGGCCGCGACGCCGAATGGCACCAGGGCATTTCGCTCTGGACCCAGGATTTTCCGCGCGCCGACCGCCACTTCTCGCTGGCCGTGCGCCGCCTCACGCGCCTGCACGTGCGCAGCGTGGAGCAGGTGGTCAACCTGGAGGAAGGCGACGCATACGACTGGCCGTGGCTCTACGCCGTCCAGGTGGGCGAGTGGGGGCTGACGGACAAGCAGGGCCAACTGCTGCGCGAGTACTGTCTGCGCGGCGGTTTCTTCATGGCCGACGATTTTCACGGACAGGAAGAGTGGTACGAATTCGAGAGCCGCATCAAGAAGGCGTTCCCCGAATACCCCATCCGCGACATCGCCGACGACGATCCGATCTTCCACGCGGTCTACGATCTCAACGAGCG
>DATJYJ010000310.1:0-2497 GCA_035578025.1 Verrucomicrobiia bacterium | reverse complement strand
GGCGCGCAAGGCGAATCGGCAACCGAGACGGCGCCCACCAATGCGGCTCCGGGCACGCCAGCCCCCGGCGCTGAAGGCGGTGGCGGACGCGGCGGACGCGGTGGACCGCCCGCTCCTCCCGATCCCAACGCCAGCGGTGTGTTCCGCTCCGAAGACGGCGGGAAGACCTGGACCTTCATGAGCAATCAGAACCAGCGCCCCATGTACTTCAGCCAGATCCGCATCGACCCGACCAACGACAAGAAGATTTTCGTCGGCGGCAATCCCGGGCAGATCTCGCTGGACGGCGGCAAGACGTGGGCGGGCATCGCCGGTTCCCACACCGACTACCACGCATTCTGGATCAACCCCAAAGATCCGCGCATCGTCTACGTTGGCCACGATGGCGGCATGGACATGAGCGCCGATGGCGGTGTTACGTGGGATTTTCACAACGACATCGCCGTGGGCCAGTTCTACCAGGTCTCCGCGGACATGCGGCGGCCGTATTACGTTTGCGGCGGACTGCAGGATAACAACGCATGGTGCGGTCCCAGCGCGCTCCGGTCCAACACCGGCCCGGTCAATACCGACTGGTTTACCGTGGCCGGCGGCGACGGCTTCTACACGCGGCAGGATCCGACGGATTGGGCCATCGTTTACGCCGAGTCGCAAGATGGCAACATGGTCCGGCACGATCTGCGCAACGGCACGCAGAAGAGCATCCGGCCCAGCACGGGCCCGGCGGGACGCGGCGCGGCGGCGCCTACCGCAACCGGCGCAGAGACGCCCGGGGGCGCGGAACAGCAAGGCGGACGCGGCGCGGCCGTCGCAACGGCCGCGGGCGGCGGCTTCGGCGGGCGCGGCGGGCCGCCCAACATCATCAACCCTCCCCCGAATCCCGAAGCGCTGCGGTTCTACTGGAACGCACCCATGGAAATCTCGCCGCACAATCCGGCAGTGGTCTACATGGCGGCCCAATATTTCTTCAAGTCCACCAACCGCGGCGACACGTGGTGGATGAACAAGACCGACCTCTCCAAGAACGTGAACCGGTGGGCTCCGGAGCAGGCCATCATGGGGGTGGCCGGCGACAAGCCGATGGCCTCCAAACACGATGGCTACGCGGCCAGTTCTCTGGCCACCCAGGTTCGCGAGTCTCCGTCGCGCCCGGGCGTCATCTGGATCGGCACCGACGACGGCAACCTGCAAGTGAGCAGGGACGGCGGTGAAAGCTTCACCAACGTCTACGACAACATTACCGGGGCGCCCAGGGGCTACGTGCAGATTTCGCGCATCGAGCCGTCCCACTTCGATCCCGGCACCACCTACGTCGCGCTGGACAACCATCGCAACGACGATTGGAAACCGTACCTTTTCAAGACCACGGACTACGGCCGGACCTGGGCGAATGTCACCGGCAATCTCCCCGGCAATGGCAACATCAATGCCTTGCGCGAGGACTACGACAACCCGAACCTCATTTTTGCCGGCACGGAGTTCGGGCTGTACGTGACGCTGGACGGCGGCAAGGAGTGGAAGAAGTTCATGACCGGGCTTCCCAGTGTGCGCGTCGACGACATCCTGATCCACCCGCGCGACCGCGACCTGATCGTCGCGACGCACGGACGGTCGATCTGGATCTGCGACGACATCACGCCTCTGGAGCAGATGAATGCCGGCATGGACGGTGACCTGACTCTTTTCGATCCGCGCCCGGTGGTCCTCTGGAAGAACGATCCGCAAGCGCAGCGCCATGCCACCAACCGCGATTTCAAGGGACAGAATCCGCAGGGCGGCACGGCCATCAGCATCCTCGCCAAGAGCGCAGCCGGCGCGGGCAAAGTCGAGTTCCTGCAGAACAACAACGTGGTCAGCAGCATGGACGTCGATATCAGGCAAGGCATGAATCGCTTCCAATGGGGCGTGCGCGGCATTCCGACGACCGCGGCGACCGCCGGCACGGGACGCGGCGGCCGGCGGGGTGGCGGCGCCGCGGAAAACAATCCGCCAGCGCCTGCAGGTGCGGAAGCAGCCGCACAAGGGGGTGGCGGACGTGGAGGTCGGGGCGGCGCCGGCGGGGTTCCGTTCATCCTGAGCGGGCGCGGCGGATTCGGCGGCGGCGGTGGCGGCGGTGGGGCCAATGTCTTCACCGGCCAGCAGCCGCCTCCGGCAGCGGCTGAAGCAGCCGGCGGACGCGGCGGCGGTGGTGGTGGCGGATTCGGATTCGGTGCGGCTCAGCCCCCCATCCTCGAACCCGGAACTTATATGGTCAGGCTCACCGCCGGCGGCAAGACGGTAACGTCTTCGGTAGTCGTGCTCGAAGACATCTGGATGCGCCCGCAGTAGCGCGGAGCGCCGAAGGCGCGCTGCGCGTGCGGGCAGGCGAGGACGCCTACCCTACGAGCTCACGGATCCCCGGAGGTAAACTGGACCCATGGTCTCGGGCGGGGACATGCCACTTCTCTCATGAGCCGGTCGCCCACACTTCGCCTGGTAGCCGGCCTGGCGATCACGC
>DATJYJ010000309.1:0-17102 GCA_035578025.1 Verrucomicrobiia bacterium | reverse complement strand
CGCGCCGGCCGCATATCGACGCCCGTCAGGTCGCGGATGGTGTAGTTGTACTCGGAATTACTCAACCGGCGCGCGAGCACCGGACCAGGGTCGCCGGCATTCTTCCGCGCTTCCTCCATGCGCACGGCCTGCACCCAGTCGATCACGGCCTGGCGCTGCTCCTGCGGCGGCTGCTTGAGTCCGTTGGGAGGCATCTGCCCGGCGGTGAGCTTTTCCAGAACCAGGTTCCAGCGCGGATAGTCGCGCACAACGGCGGCCAACGTGGTGTACTGGCGAAGGTCGAACTGCGCCGCCGGCGCGGCGCCGCCGTGGCACGCGACGCAATACGCGGTCAGGAACGGCCGTACTGTTTGAGCAAACTGCCGCTCCAGGTCGGGGCTTGCAGCGCGGCATGGAACCGCGCAAATCCCGGCAAGCAGCACACAACTGACAGCGAACCCGCTCCCTCGCATGTCCCTCCGGTGCGTAACCATCATAGTGGGACAGGCTTCAGCCTGTCCAGGCCCATTCGTGAACGCTAAACTGTCCTTTTATGCCGCTGAGCCGTTCCGCCTTCGCAGGTCCCCGTAGTCAACTGGCGATACACTGGACGCCACCAATGAGCACCCGCGCTCTCGTTGCCGGCCTCTTCGCACTTTCCGCCCTTGCGTGGACCGCCGATACCAATTCGATCGGCATGCAACTAATCCGCATCGAGCCGGGAACCTTCGAAATGGGCGTCGACTCCGTCCCGATCCCAGCGGCCCTGCTCAAAGGACCCGGCAGTGTCATCTACGACCGGCCCTCCGCCGAAGGCGATTACGACGAAGTGCCTGTCCACAGGGTGACCATCACGAAGCCATTCCTCATTTCCGCGACTGAAGTCACCATCGAGCAATTCCGAATGTTCCGCCCGGATTACAAAGGCTACGATCACTTCGTCCCCTACGCCTCCGGTGTGAGCTGGAACGACGCCGTCGCATTCTGCCAGTGGCTGAGCAGGAAAGAAGGCAAGCCCTACCGGCTTCCCACCGAAGCCGAATGGGAGTACACCGCCCGCGCCGGCAGACGCACTCTGTTTCCGAGCGGTGCCGAACCACCCGCTCCGGAGACCGCCAACGCGTGGGGTGTGAAGAACATGCACACCGGCGTCGCGGAGTGGGTCTTCGACTGGTATGGACCCTATCGCGCCGGAGCGCAGACCGACCCCACCGGCCCGGCCTGGGGAATCGGCCGCGTGGTCCGGGGCGGCGGCCTCGACTACCGCGGAGCACCGAAGACGGACGGCGGCAAACATCTCCCCGCCGAGATGCCTTGTTATGCGCGCTCGGCCAACCGCGCCAGCGTGCCGCCGGTCTTCGCCTCCGCGAAAGGCAACGTCGGATTCCGGGTCGTGCAGGCTCCCATGCCCGCGATCCCCACCACACCTTACGAGGCGCCATTCTTCCAGTCCGCCGTGAAGCAGGAGTCGATCGAGCTAACCCGCGGACCCGACCCGGCCAAGCCCTACTACCACACGCGCCCCATGTTTCCCAAGCTCGGCGAGCGCGGGATGCGCGAAGTTGGCTGGAAAATCGGGCTTGCTCCCGGCCTCGGCGTCGCGTATCACAACTCGGCTGTCGCGGCACTCGCCAATGGCGATCTCGTCGCCGCCTACTACAACACACCGAAAGAGGAGAACGACCCCGACCAGACCATTCTCACCATGCGCCTGCGCTACGGGGCCGAGGATTGGGACATGCCCGACCCCTGGCCCGATTTCGCCGACGCGGCCGACGCCGCGCCCGTCTTCTGGAACGACCGCGGCAAGCTCTGGTTCTTTTTCGGCTCGCCCCGCCTGCTGGGCGGTCCGCCTTTCCAGTTCATGACCTCCACCGACAACGGCGCCACCTGGAGCGCGGTCTCCATGCCCGCCCTCGAAGGCGCCGTCGGCGAATTCACGCTGCAGCCCATCAGCAGCGTCGTGCGCACCAAGGACGGAACCATCTATCTTCTCGTGGATGCCAAGGGCGGTACCAGCGTCCTCTTCGCCAGCAAGGACAACGGCAAGAGCTGGTTCGACACCGGAGGCCGCACCGCCGGCCGCCATACCACGCTCGTCCTGGGCAAGGACGGTTCCCTGATCGGCTACGGCGGCAAGAACACCAATATCGACGGGTTCATGCCCAAATCCATCAGCGCCGATGGCGGCAAGACCTACGTCAATTCGAAGACGGCCTTTGGCCCGCTCAACAGCGGCCAGCGCCCGAGCATTCTTCGCCTGTCCAGCCGCCGCCTATTCTTCGTCGCCGACATCTATGTCAGCAAACCCGGGCCCCACAAGCCCGGCGCGGTCGTCGCGCTCAGCGACGACGACGGTGCTACCTGGACCCAGCGGGATCTGCCGGGGGTTTCCACGGTCGGATACGTCACCGCGACGCAAGGTCCCAATGGCGTGATCCACATCGTGACCTCGAAGACCGGCCCGGAGCTGGACATCGAGATGAACGAGGCCTGGGTCCGCCAGGGCGGCCCCGAAGTGCCCTTCGACATCGCTGTTCGCGACGTAAAGAAGTACCGCGAGGAATATGCGCCCGGCAAACCTAAAGCCGAGTGGAGTGCCGGCTTTCCCCGGCCGATGGCAAGTATCGCGTGTTCGACTCGGCCGGCCGCCAGACCGCCGAATCCCGTTGGAAGGGAAAGAACATCGTAGAGTGCCGCATTCTGTACTAGAACCGGCCAGTACGTGCCGGCATTGTACCTTAAGGTCCTAAACCCTCTAATAGAGGAGTGACCGCCCTCGTTCCCGTTCTATGGCTCCTGTTCGATGCGACGTCTCACCCCCTTCCACCGCGATCGCCCGCCGCCGGGAGGGAGCTTACTGCATGCATGGCGGTCACGCGGGCGGATGTGGAGATCCCATTCTGACTTCTGAATTCTGAATTCTCTGCTCTTCCTGCGTTATCCTGTTCCAATATGAAAACGCTCTCGCTTGCCCTTGCCTTGTCTTGCCTGCTGGTGGCGCAGGAAAAGGTGGATGAGGCAACCACCGCCCGCATCCGCAGTGAAGAGATGGAGCACTCGCAGATCATGCACACGCTCCACATGCTCACGGACCGCTACGGCCCGCGCGTGACTGGCACGCCGAATCACGAAGCGGCGGTGCAGTGGGTGATCTCCGAGACTACAAAGTGGGGCTTGAAGAACGCCCATCGCGAGGCTTGGGATTTCGGCCATCCGGGCTGGAGCAACGAGCGCGCATCCGGCTTCCTCGTATCGCCGGTGAAGCAGAACCTGAAGTTCGAAGTGCTCGCCTGGACTCCTTCCACCAACGGCACCATGACCGCGTCAACGGTCCAGTTGGTGCCGCCGCAGGGACCTCCGGCGCCCGCGCCTCCCACCACCGACGCCGCAGGCGGGCGCGGCGCATTCGGAGGACGCGGCGGCTCTCCGCAGCGGCTCGGCCCGACCAAGGATGAGATGGAGCAGTGGGTGGCTGCGAACAAGGAAAAGGTCCGCGGCAAGATCGTCCTGATCGGCAAGGCCGCGGTGATCCCGGTCGACTTCAACCCTCCCGTCAAGCGCCGGCCCGACGATCAGGTGACCGCCATGTATGACCCCAACAATCCCAACGCGGGCCGCGGAGGCTTTGGCGGGCGCGGCGGCGGCCGGGGCGGGCGAGGTGAAGCCGACCCCAACCGGCTCACGGCGCAGCAGGTCGCCGATCAGCTCGACGCCATGCTGCTCGAAGGTGGAGCCCTGATCCGCATCAACGACGCCGCCCGCGGCGAGGGCATTATCGTCGCCCAGCAGCACCGCGCCTACGACCCGGCTAAGACGGTGCCGACCGTGATTCTGCGTAACGACGACTACGGACGTATCGAGCGCCTGCTCGCCGATGGGGAAGATGTCAAAGCGGAGTTCACCATCGTCAACAAGATTTATCCCGAGGGCAAGACCAGCTACAACGTGGTGGCCGAGATTCCCGGCTCCGACAAGGCCGATGAAATCGTCATGCTCGGCGGCCACCTGGATAGCTGGCACTCCGGCACCGGAGCCACGGACAACGCCATCGGTTCCTCGATCATGCTGGAAGCCGTGCGGCTCATCGAGACGCTGGGATTGAAGCCGCGGCGGACCATCCGGGTCGCATTGTGGTCCGGCGAGGAGGAAGGGCTCCTGGGATCCCTGGCCTACGTAAAGCAGCATTTCGGCACTGCGGAAGATCCCAAGCCGGAGTTCGCCAGGCTGGATTGCTACTTCAACGTGGATACCGGCACCGGCCGCCTGCGCGGCGCGGGAATCTTCGGCCCGCCCGAGGCTGCGGCGGTGCTGCGCCCCGTGCTCTCCCGGTTCGCCGACTGGGGAATGGCCGGCGCCAATACCACCAATAGCCGGGTGACCGGCGGGACGGACAGCACCTCCTTCAACAACGCCGGGCTTCCGGGGATCGGCATGTCCCAGGACCCCATCGAGTACAACTCCATGACCCACCACACCAACCTGGACACCTACGAGCGCATCATTCCGGACGATGTGCAGAAGGCTTCGGCAATCATTGCAGCGTCGGTGTGGCACGTGGCAAACCGCGATCAGATGGTTCCGCGCTTCGCGAAGGATCAGATGCCTGCGCCGGTGGCCGCCCGGTAACCTAAAGCACTTTGTAATTATGTGTAAAGCCCCTGCCGGAAATTGACAATCGGCCCGGCAACCCGTTACACTGCACAATCCGCTTCCGTTTGGACCCCCTCGAAAGGTCAGCAACTTTTGCGAGAGGGTCCGCGTCTTACCGCTAATAAGAGATTTGCATATGATTCACAAGAACGGACCGAAAGCAAAAACCGCCAGCTACCGCGCAATCCTGGAAAGGAAAGCGGAGGAAGTCCGTCACAGCATGACCGCCCAGAAGGCAGCCCAGGTTGTGGCGCGGCTCGATGTTCCCTCCGACGAAGGCGATCTCAGCCAGCAGCATCATGAGGAATGGATCTTCCTCAATCGCAACACCATCGATATGAAGTTGCTGCGCGAGATTTCCGATGCTCTGCACCGTATCGACACCGGCCACTACGGCGTCTGCCTGGAATGCGAGGAGCCGATTTCTCCGAAGCGCCTGGAAGCCGTGCCGTGGGCGCGGTATTGCGTAAGCTGCCAGGAAAGCATCGCCGCGCGAATTGCCGAAGGCGAGATCGTCGACGAATACCAGGAAGCCGGCAGATGAAGCTGGCGGACCTCCGCAAGCTGGCAATTCGCAAACAGGTCAGAGTCCGATTCCCGCTGAAAAACGGGATGGAATGTGTGGTCAATGAAAAAGGCGTGGCGCAGGTGCCCGCGCTGAACGCGCCCCCCGATTTTAGCCTGGAAGAAGAGCTTTCCGCGGCAGGAACCTTTGTCCTGGAAGCGATCGCAACCCCAGGCGCTCGTGTTGCGGCCAAGGCCACGATGGTTTCGCGCGTCGAGTTGTCGGGGATGACGCACGACGGCACCTCTCCGGGCCACGACGAGCACGACGACGAGTAAGTCCCACACCCCAGGAAATCCCCCCGGGGTGCGCACCCGTCTACCGGGTGAATAGTTGTACAATACAGGAGCCGTTCGTTACACCTGTTTTACTTGCCCGGAAGTTTGGGCTTGGGGGGATTAGAATGGACAAACCGGCACAAAACATTCAAGATAGTTTTCTAAACAACGCCCGGAAGGACAAGGTCGTCCTCACCATATACCTGATGAGCGGAGTGAAGCTCTCCGGCCGAATCAAGAGTTTCGACAAGTACTCGCTGGTACTGGAAACCAACAACCAGGAACAGCTTATCTTCAAGCACGCGATCTCCACTGTGGTCACGCAGAAGACTTCGCACTCCTACTCGGGCAACTCGCAGGCAGGTGCTCACGCGGCCCCGGGTTCCAGCACCCCCGGTACGCCGGTGCCGACGGAGGCTTAAACAACGCCGCGGGTGAAGCCAGCGTCCGAACAGGCCATCCTGGTCGGGCTGGAATGGAAGACGCGCGGTGGACCCCATCGCGGTAGCGTCCTCGCCGCCGAAGAATCGCTGGACGAGCTGGTGGAGCTGTCGGCCAGCGCGGGCGCCCGCATCGTAGATCGCGTTCTCCAGTCCAGGCCGGCGCCGGAAGCCGCCACGCTGATCGGCCAAGGGAAGGTGGACGAGCTTGCCCGAGCCGTCCAGTCTCTCGCTGCGGACGTGGTGATCTTCGATCAGGATCTGAGCCCCACCCAACAGCGGAACCTGGAAAAGGCGCTGGACACCAAAGTCATCGACCGGACCCAGCTTATCCTCGATATCTTCGCGTCGCGCGCCCGCACCCGCGAAGGTCGGCTCCAGGTCGAACTGGCGCAGTTGAACTACCTGTTGCCGCGTCTGGCCGGCCGCGGCGTCGAAATGTCGCGCCTCGGCGGGGGAATCGGCACCCGAGGGCCCGGCGAAACCCAGTTGGAAACCGATCGCCGCCGCATCGCCAAACGCATCAAGAAACTGGGAGACGAGTTGGAAGGCGTACGCGCCGGCCGCGCGCTGCACCGCCGGAGGAGGAATGCCGTCCCTCTGGCCACGCTCGCCCTTGCCGGCTACACCAATGCCGGCAAGTCCACGTTGTTCAACCGCCTCACCGAGGCCGGAGTCCTGGCCGACGCCAAGATGTTCGCCACCCTGGACCCCACGGTCCGCCCCCTGATTCTGCCTTCCCGGCGGCGCGTTCTTCTGAGCGACACGGTGGGCTTCATCCGGAACCTCCCCACGACTCTCGTGAAGGCCTTTCGCGCCACGCTCGAAGAGGTGAACGATGCCGCCCTGGTGCTGCACGTCGTGGACATCTCCTCGCCGGTAGCGGCGGAGCACACTGCCCACGTCTTCCAGGTGCTGGCAGAAATCGGCGCCGCAGGCGTCCCGCAAATTCTGGTGCTCAACAAGCTCGACCGCCTGGACCCGGAGTCGCGCGACCCGGAGTCCCAGCAGCGACGGCTGCTCGGTGGAATCGGCGCCAACCATGCCCAGGTGCGCGCGGTTGCCATATCGGCGCTCACCGGCGCCGGGATCGATCGGCTGCTCGCGATTATCGACGAGGTCCTGCCGCTCGACCCGATCGTACGCGCGACCGTGGAACTGGATGCAGGCGATGGCGCCACCTTGGCACTACTCCATCAATTCGGAAGGGTCCGGGCAACCCGATATGATGGCCACCGCGTGGTGGTGGAAGCCGAGATCCCGGAGTCACTCGAACGCCGATTGGCCAAACGCGCGTAGCAATCCACAGATCTGTGGAAAAGTCTGTCGAAAAGCCCGCTCTGGAATGGTCAAAGTCTTGTAAAGAATGAGACTTAGAGCGAAATGAACCAGGGAGCAGCATTCTCTCGCAATCAGCTGATCTGGTGAGTCTTAGCTAAATAAACCAAAACCGCCCCTGCATGTTACAGCACAATGAACCGATGAATTGGACTTCCTGGCCGATTTCCACAGACATTCGGGGGTTTTTCGGATATAGTATCAAAACAATTCTAGTCCACAATGGGACCGCGGCCGCCTGCCGAAATTGACTTGATTTTGCCACCGAAGCTACACTGGTCGCTGACAAAAACGGCCCACTCCCACGATGCCCATCCCTGCCAGATTGCGTTTGCGCGGCGGCGCCGCGGTATGCATCGGGGCAATGTATCTGGTCCTTGCCGGGAGTCTGATGCTCACGCAAAAACCGGGGGTGGACGAGGGCTGGTTCGCCAATCCCGGCTGGACCTTGTCGACCCGGGGATACATGGGCACCTCGGCGATGCAGGAGTCCATTTTCAAGGGAGGGCGCGACCTGACCGGCATCAATCATCGCACCTACTGGATCATGCCGCTGCAACCGGTCGGCGAGGCGCTGTGGTTTCATTTGGTGGGACTCGGCGTTATCCAGTTGCGCGCCTGGTCGGTCCTCTGGGGAATGGTGGCGCTGCTGTGCTGGTGGCGGATTGCCAGGGTGCTGCTCGAAGGCGAGGTCCTTGCTGCCTTCGCCACCGGTCTGATCGCAGTGGACTATACCTTCGTACGGGTGGCGGCGCAGGGCCGGATGGACATGATGTGCGCTGCGCTGGGACTGGCGGGAGTATCGTTCTACCTGGATCTTCGCGAAACCCGGCTGAACCTGGCCTTCCTTGCTTCCCATGCCGCGCTGGCCGGCTCTCTCTTCACGCATCCGAATGGCATTCTCTACCTGTTCGCCGCCTGGGTGTGCGTGTGGATGCTCGACCTCAGGCGCCTGCGCCCGGTTCACGTGCTCTTGGCGGCAGTTCCGTATCTGGTGGGATGCGCTGCCTGGGGGCTGTATATCCTGCAGGCGCCGGACATCTTCCGGCGCCAGTTCGCGGGTAACGCCGCGGGCCGGTTGAGCGACCTGTTCATGCCCTGGCAGGCGCTCAAGACCGATATCCGCGAGCGCTACCTGGGCTTGGGAGCTGGCAGTCTGCACCTGCTCAAGATCGTCTCGGTGTCTCCGTACCTGCTCGGCATCGGCGGCGCCCTGGCGATCCGGCCAGTCCGCGGAAGTCGCGGCTGCCGGATCCTGATTTGCTGGGCGCTCGGCGTTTTCGTCTACTTCTGGCTCTTCGAAAGCACGAAGTTGTTCCTGTACGTGGTGCACATCGCGCCGATTTGCCTGGTTCTGCTCGTGGCGTGCGGGGACTGGCTGGTCGACCAACGCCACATTGTCCCGCGCTGGGCGGCAATTGCGGGTGTGGCGGCATTTCTCGCCATCCAAATCGGCGGCTGCGCGCTGGTGGCGCGCCGCAACAACATGGCCGGCTACGCGGCCGCGGCCCAGTACCTGGATCCGCACGTAAAGAAGGGCGAGCTGGTGATGGCCAGCTCGGAGTTCGGCATCCCGCTGCAATACCCGGACAACCTGATCGACGATCAGCGGCTCGGCTGCGGCACGGGAAGGCGGCCCGACCTGATCGTCGTGACCGACCGGTACGCGGAGTGGTTCGACTGGGCCGTCAGGAACGAGCCGGAAACGAGCGCCTGCATCCAGCGGCTCCTGACCCGCGACTATCACGAGGTTTTCCGGGAGGGCGGGATTTCCGTGAGTCAGCGCAACTGAGCCGGCCTCTTGATGCCGGTCTCGATCAAGATGGTGCGGACCTTCTTCGGCTGACTGAAATTCGTGTCGGCGATCACCAGGGACCCGTCGTTCGAGATGGAAGCACGCGATTGTGTCCAATAGCCGTCGTCGCCGTCGGTGGTGAAGCGCAGGCTCCGCAATTGCGCCAGCCGCAGGATTTCGGCCCCGTTGTCGCGCATCACGAAGACCTCCGATTCGTGTGGAGTGCGTTGAACGGGAGATTGGTCTTCGGGGCTCTTCACGACGTTGTAGGTAGTAGAGATCACGCAGTACGGCGAGGACTTGGCGCAGCCGATGTGATCGTCCTTAGGCCATGGCCCGGGGCCGCTGCACTTATCGATGGCCATAATGCGCCTGCGCCCGCCGCCCAGCTCGACATCGGTGAGGATTTTGGGGCCGGCATTGATGCGGTACGTCGCCAGCGAGAACTCGCACGGGGACTGGGTATCCGAATTCCACACCAGGTATTGCGTGCCTGAGGAATCTTCGAAGGTATCGCTGTGCGGCGTAGCAAGACACTTCTCGCCGGGATCGCAGACGCCGTCGTGATTGCCCTTGCTCTCCGGGTTTTCCGGTCCGCGATACTCGAAGTCAAGCCGTCCGGCGGCCTGGTTCACCGAGAACACGGCCAGGGACGGCACGCAAACCAGGATCACATAGCGCTTGCCGGTCGGGCGGTCGACGCCTTTGGCAATCAGGGTGAAGTCGATGAAGCCGACGGGCAGGCCCAGAATGCGCGAGTAATCGGCGCAGTAGGTCTGAAGCTGGTCGATATCGAGCGCGCAGACCTGGTGCTCATTGGGCGCCCAGAACGGCAGCCAGTTGTCTTTGGAGGTGTCGCCGGTGCCACCGCTCTGAATCGAAGTGAGACGGCGGCTGCCGGAGGCGTAGTCGATCAGGGTCGACACCTTGTGCGAGGCCACATCGACCCTCTGGATGCGGGAGCCCTCCATGAAGTAGTAGAAGGAGTCGTTCCTCGCGTCCCAACGGGCGGAGCGGTCGTGGGCCGGCGGTTTGTACAGTTCGCGGCCGGTCCTGGCGTCGAGCACGCGCGGACCGTTGCTGCACCACACCAGGACGTAGGAATTACCCGCACTGATGGCCGACGGCGTCGAGTAGGCGTGCGCGCAATCGGGGTCGCTGAGCACGCGAATGGTGGCACCGAAGTTCGGGTCTCGATAGGCTTCGCCTCGCGCGGGCGGCTTCATCGGGCTGGGCCATTCTTCCGGCACAACGCAGGTGTCCGCATCCGGGAAATCTCGAGTCTTCTGGCAACCGGTAGGGCCGGACAGGTATCGGAACGCCGGGTCGGGGGAGTGAGGCACAACGGTCCAGGTCACCCGAATCGTGGCCTTAACGCCGTTGGCCGAAGCCACTGTGACGGTTTCGCTGTACGTGCCGGGAGCCTTGGTCCCGGCCATCCACGGCCGGACGCCCACCTGAAAGGATCCGGAGGCGGTTCTGGTCACCGGTCCGTTGCCCCCGTTCAACACCACCCAGGCAGGGTCGCTGGCCGGATCCGGATTCACTGAAGCGGTCCATTGTATCCCAGCGGCGGCGCCGACAGCGACCGATTGAGCATCGGGCAGCACCCCTAGCACAACCGTGCGGAAGCTCGGATGCGCCGGAGATACCGTCAGCGCCTGCTGGGCGCGCAACGTGGCCAAAGCCAGGACGGCGGCTGCGAGCCAAGCCGCCTGAAGGGCGCGGTCCGGCACCTAAACGGTCTCCGCCGTCCTGGCCAGCCGCGTGGCGACGATTTCTTCCAGGATGCGGTCCAGGGTGTACTCCTGGCGCCAATTTGGAAAGTGTGAATGCAGTTTGGTGAGATCCGAGATGTAGCAGATGTGGTCGCCGATGCGGTTCTCGGGCTTGTAAGAATGGTGCAATGTGTAGCCCATCGCGGCCAGGCGGTCGATGGTCTCCAGGATCGAGATGCTGTTCTGGCGGCCGCCGCCCAGGTTGTACACCTCGCCGCAGCGCGGATGGTGATAGAACTCCAGAAACAGCCGCGCCACATCGCGGGAATGGATCTGATCCCGGACCTGCTTGCCTTTGTAGCCGTAGATCGTATATTCGCGGCCGGTCATCGCGCAGATCACGATGTACACCAGGTAACCGTGAAGCTCCACCGCGGAGTGCATGGGGCCGGTAAGGCAGCCGCCGCGGAAGATGCCGACAGGCATCTGGAAATAACGCCCGAACTCCTGGCACATCACGTCGGCGGCTACCTTGGAGGCGCCGAAAATAGAATGCAGGCAGTTGTCGATCGAGAGGCTTTCGTCGATGCCGCCGCGATCCGGGTAGTCGTAGCGCTTCTCCAATTCGACCAGCGGCAGGTAGTTCGGCCGGTCGCCATACACCTTGTTGGTGCTGGTGAAGCAGAGGGGCGATTCCTTGCAGAAGTCGCGCGCGGCTACCAGGATGTTCATGGTTCCGAGAGCATTGACATCGAAATCGTCGTACGGAATGGAGGCCGCCTTGTCGTGCGACGGCTGAGCCGCGGTGTGAATGATGAAGTCGGGACGCTCTGCCTCGAAAAGACCTCGAACCGCCTGCCGGTCCCGGATATCGAGATCCACGTGACGGTAGGATCGAAGATTCCGCACAAGCTCGTCGACCACGGGCCGCGTCGTCCCCGCGGGGCCAAAAAAGCGCTGGCGCATGTCGTTGTCGACGCCGACCACGCTCCAGCCCTCCGCAGCCAGCAAGCGCACGCATTCGGAACCGATAAGTCCGCCCGATCCGGTAACCAGTGCCTTCATTTATTCTCCAAATCGGAGCGTAACATACGTTCGTGTCTTGACCTGTGCGATTAGAATTCGCGCGCGGCCGCTACCGAGCGCTTACGAACATAGATTGCGGCTCGACGTGGAACTCACAGGACACTGCGGAGGGTTGATTCCTCGGCTCGGACCCACTCATAAATGTCGGCGAAGGTCCGTTCCGCGCCGCGCTTCGGCGCCCAGCGGTTCACCGACGACACCCGCCGGTGATCCGTGATGTAAATGCGGATGTCGGCGGGCCGCTCTTCGGCGCTCGACGCGACTTCCTGGGGCCGGCCGGTGATGCGCCCGCACCAATCCGTGGCTTCGCGCAGGGAGAGGCTGTGGGCGAGTCCGCCGCCGACGTTCCAGCGCTGGCCGCTGTAGAGATCGAAATGCGTGAGCTGATCGGCTACCAGCTCGCAGAAATCGTCGATGTGGAGAAAATCGCGCACCTGCTTGCCGGAGCCCCCGAAGCCGATATAGCGGAGAGGACGTCCAAAATGGTGCCACGCCACCCATTGCGCGATCACTCCCTGGTCGCTTCGCGCCATTTGCCACGGTCCGGTGAGCAGACCACAGCGGTCGATGATGCTGCGGAAGCCATACGCTTCACTGTACTCCGCGATCATCATTTCGGCGGCCAGCTTGGTCATGCCGTAGAGCGAGCGTGTGCCTTCGAGCGGAAACTCCTCGGCGATGCCGTATCCCGAGGCTCCGGCCAGTTGCTGCACGGATGTCAGCTCGAATCGGGTCGCTCCCTCTGTATAGCAGAGCTGGTTGAGCAGGCCGATGGGGTAGACGCGGCTGGTGGAGACAAACAGGAAGTCCGCGCCCGTGCGACGGGCGATTTCCAGGCAGTGGAAACACCCGGTCAGATTGGTCTGGATCAGATACTCCGGCGAGCCACCGTATCCCGCCAGCACGCTCGGTTCGGCGGAGCACTCGACGATCAGGTCCGGCTGCGGCGAGACGCTGGTAAGGTCTTCCATGCAGCGGATGTCGGCGCGAACGAACATTATGCCGGCCGCTTGGAGCCGCGCCAGGTTGAGTTCCGACCCGCGGCGCCGAAGATTGTCCAGAACCACCACTTCCGTACCGGGCCACAATCGCTTGAGAAAGATCGCCAGGCTGGAGCCGACAAATCCGGCTCCGCCGGTGATCCAGATGCAGCTATGCATGCGTCGGACGTGCTCCTTGTTGTGCGGTGGCTTCCCGCGCCCGGCGGTAATCGCCGCGCGAGAGATGCTTCTCCAGCCAGAGATAGAGCACGATGAATAAGTAGCGGCTGCCCATTTCCTTCAGCTTCAGCTTCGAGACGCCGGTCTGGCGGTTCGTCCAGGTGATCGGGATAATGGCGAACGAGTAGCCGCGGATGATGGCTTTGAGCGGCATCTCCACGGTCAGGTTGAAATGCGGTGAGATCAAGGGCGCCATCCCCTCCACCACTTCCCGGCGATAACACTTGAAGGCATTGGTTACATCGTTGTAGGGCAGGCGAAACAGGACTTTGATGAACCAGTTGGCCAAGCGGTTGATGAGGAGTTTGTGCGGCGGGTAGTCGACAGTTCCGCCTCCGGCCACAAAGCGCGATCCGAACACGCAGTCGAAGCCTTCGAGCAGCTTGCGATAGTACCGAACCAGGTCGCGCGGGCTGTCGCTGGCATCGGCCATGACGATGGATACGGCGTCTCCGGTGATATTTTCCAGGCCTTTGCGGACCGCCATGCCGAAGCCGTGACGGCCGGTATTCGCGACCAGCCGGACTTCGGAGTGTAGCCTGCCCAGGCTGCGCACGATCTCCGCCGTGCCGTCCGTACTGCCGTCGTCGACGACCACGATCTCGAAAGGAATCACCGCCTGCTTAAGTGCGGCGACGAACTGCGCGACCGTATCGGCGATACAGCCCTCTTCGTTCCGCGCCGGCATGACGATGGATAACTTCAACAACGAACCTCGATCCCGGTCAATATCCGATTATAGAGGGTGCCGCACTAAGAGTCACGATCTGCGCATACTCAGGACGTGCGCACGTAAACCTGCCAACCGTTGCGATCGTAGCGCTTGGTAAAGCGGCTGCGGAGGAGTTCTTCCACGTACGCGGCAACCTCCGGTTTGTAGACCTTCATACGCGCGAACAGCTCGCGATACCGGTCATTCACCACCACCACATCGGGCTGTTTGTGGCTGAAGTATCCCAGGCGGTGATCGTCAACCAGATTGGCGTCGAAGCCGAGGCCGAAAGCGAGTTCGCAGGAGCCGACGATTCGCTGCGACGGCGCCGTATTTCCCTTGAGATACTCGACGGCCTCGCCGTACTCGTTGTGCAGCCGGTCCTTGTGCCAGATGCCGCCGATGCGCAGCAGGTTCATCCCGACGAAAACCACGGCGACCCCGGCCAGCACGGGCCGGAGCGAGCGGCGGGCGCTCCAGGTTTCGGCAATCCACAACGCCAGCAGGCCTTCCATGAGCGGCAGCACATGCACCAGGTAGTATCCCTGCTTGGTGCCCTCGGTAATGCCGAAGATCAGGAAGTCGGCCGCCGTGATCCAGAGAAGCGCGCGGACGGGCCGCCGCTGGCGAAGTGCCGGGGTCAGCAGGACCAGCAGGGGACCGGCGAAGTAGAGAACCAGCAGGATGACCTTGAGCCGGGCAGCCGCGCCGTCCCCGTCCCTAAAGCCGAATTCGGCGAGATACCGCATGCGGATCTCGAGCCAAAACGCTTGCAGAGGCGCGGAGAATCCGCCGAAGCGGTTTGCGGCATTGGTGCGCAGTTGTTCGGCAAAGATATCGGGCGCCCGAAGGATGTAAAGGCCCCAGGCCGCGGCCGCCACAATGTATGGCACGGGCGCCACGAGCAGCGGCTTGATTCCGATGCGGCCGCGGTCGAGCGAGAGGGCCAGAATCACTACGGCGCTCAGGCCCAGCAGACCCGCGGGGTGAGTGAAGATGCTCGCCGCCACGAAGCATTGGCTTACAAGAACGGCGCGCAGGAACCGCTTCTCCCGCCAGGACACGTAGCTCGCGATGCCGGCCGCCGCGAGGGATGCCGCCATCATGTCGTTGCGGCCGAAGGCTCCCGCCAGCACAAACACGAAGTCCGTGGAAATGAAGGCCAGCGCCAGGAGCGCCGCGGCCCGATTCTCCCCGGGCCTGGCAAATACCGTGTACCATGCCAAGAGTCCCAGAATCCCGAACAGCGCGGACAACATGCGGAGCTGAAACAGCCCCATGCCCGCCGCGCGATACCATGCCGCCTGCGCCAGGAAGCTGAACGGCATGATCTGGAAGGTATAGCGGTCGATGCCGCGCAGCGACATACCTTCGCGCAGCTCCGATGTGACGTCGATGATCGACGTCCCCATGTGTCCGTGCACGATCAGGTTGCGCGCGGGGCTGAACAGCATGGCCTCGTCCACATATGGAGCGACGCGCGGCACCATGGCGAGCGCGCACGCGAGGAACGCGAGCAGGCACAAACCGATCCAGATACGCCTATCCAAAGACAACCTTCAGCATACCGTGGAAGCCACCGACCTCCGTGCTATCGTAAGACCTTGCAGGCGTAATGAGTGCGATCGTCGTCGTACCCACTTATAACGAGCGTGAAAATATCGGCCAGCTTGTCGAAGCGATCCGCAAGCTTCCGGCTGCGGTCCACGTCCTGATCGTCGACGACAACTCCCCGGATGGCACAGGGCAGATCGCCGACGAGTTGAGCCAACGCTATGCGGGCGAAGTGTTTGTGCACCACCGCGCGCGCAAGGAAGGACTCGGACGAGCCTACGTAGCCGCCTTTCAGCACGTCTTGAAGAATTTCAATTACGACTTCATCCTCCAGATGGACTGCGACTTTTCGCACGACCCCGGATACCTTCCCGAATTCCTCAAAGCGGCCGCCAATGCCGACCTGGTCATCGGCTCGCGTTATGTAACCGGAGTCAACGTCGTGAACTGGGATTTCAAGCGGCTCCTCTTGAGTAAGTTCGCCAGTATCTATGTGCGTCTGATTACGGGTATGCCGTTTTCCGACCTCACCGGCGGATTCAAGTGCTGGCGCCGCGCTGCGCTGGAGGCGCTGCCGTTCGAGCGGATCTTCTCCATGGGCTACCTGTTTCAGGTGGAGACGACCTACCGAACCTGGAAGCCTGGCCGGTTTCGCATCGCCGAAATTCCCATAATTTTCTACGAGCGTAACCTGGGCCGATCTAAGATCCACCCCGGAATCATTTTCGAAGCATTCCTGGGCGTGATCCGGCTACGCTTTACGCGAATCGGGGCTTGAGTTGCCATGCCCGCCCAACCGTGCCCGCCGGACCCTGCGTCGCGCCGGAGCCTGATTCAGTTTCTGCTCGCCGCCTTTCAGCTTCCGCCGGAAGCTCCCTTCGTCAGCTCCGATCTTCTGCGGTGGAAATACGACGACGCGCGCCCCGATTTTTCGGGTCCGCGCAGCTACGTATGGAAGGACGCGGCGGGGGAGATCGTGGCGCATGCCGGGCTATGCCCGGTAACGTACAGCCTGCCCGCCGGCGATGTTCACGCCAGCTACCTGATCGACTGGGCTGCAGCCCGCTCCTCTGCCGGCGCCGGCGTGTCGCTTCTGCGTGTTCTGGCCAGGAGCTTCGACGTCCTGCTGGCCGTGGGCGGGTCCCCGGATACCATGGACATTCTGCCCAAGGTCGGGTATCGGCGCGCGGGTGAACTCCACTTCTTCGCGCGCGTGGTGCAACCCTGGCGGCAATTCCGAACCGATCCCTTCCCGCGGGGCTGGAAGGCGCCGGCGCGCCTGGTGCGTAACACGCTATGGAGCCGCGCCGGCCTCCCCGCGTTCCCACCGGACTGGTCGGCGCAACCGACCGCCTCCTTCGATATGTCCTGCCTGCCGCTGTTCGAAGCGCGGGCCAACTCGCCCTTTCCGAGCACGCGCCGCACCCCCGGGCTGATGAACTACCTGATTGCCTGTCCGGGCGCAAAATATTCCGCGGCACTGGTGCGGCACAAGGGCGATCTTCGCGGATGGTTCGTCGTCAGCCGCGCCGGCGGCCAGGCACGGATTGCCGATTTGTGGCTCGATTCCAACCTGGTGGACGACTGGACCGCCGCTTATTCGCTCGCCCTGCGCGCGGCCATGGCAGACCCCGAGGCCTACGAGATCGTTGCCGCGGCGTCCATCCCGCTGGCGGTCGAGGCTGCTGCGGCCGCGGGATTCAGAGTACACCACAGCGAGCCGATCTTTGCCCTCGACCCGAAAATGCTGCTGCCGTCCTCTCC
>DATJYJ010000308.1:0-5528 GCA_035578025.1 Verrucomicrobiia bacterium | reverse complement strand
AGACGCGCAGGGCCGCACCGTGAACCGCTGCGAGGGAATCGCGTTCACCGGCGGCTGCACCGACACCAACGAGTTCAATTACCTGGTCGTGAAAAGCATGCGCAGCCTGGGGGTCTGCTACCTGGAAAACCAGGCCCGTGTTTGACACGGACCGACGGTCTCCAGTTTGGGGCCCACGTTCGGTCGCGGTGCGATGACAAATGGATGGATCGACATCAAGAACACCGACATGATGTTGATCATGGGAGGGAATCCGGCCGAGAACCATCCCTGCGGGTTCAAGTGGCCGATCGAAGCCAAGCGTCAGCGCAATGCGAAGATGATCGTGGTCGATCCGCGGTTCACGCGCACGGCCGCCGTGGCCGACCTCTTCGTGCAGATTCGCGTCGGGTCTGACATCGCGTTTCTGGGCGGGCTGATCCGCTACGCGATCGAGAACAATCGCATCGCGCGCGACTACCTGGTCAATTACACCAACGCCGCTTTCCTGGTGAAAGAAGGTTTCAAGCTGCCTGAGGACGGGCTGTTTTCCGGCTTCGACGCGGCAGCGGGCTCGTACGACCGCTCCACCTGGGCATACGAAGAGGGCAAGCCGGGCGAGGCGGCGAACGACCTGACGCTCCAGCATCCGCGTTCGGTCTTCCAACTGCTGCGGCAGCATTACTCGCGCTACACGCCGGAGATGGTGGAGCGCATCACGGGAATTCCGCAGGCGGAGTTTCTCAGGGCCGCCGACACTTTCACGTCCATCCGCAAAGACGGCGACATGAAGAAGGTCGGAACCATCATCTATGCCGTGGGCTGGACGCAGCACAGCTCCGGCACGCAGACCATCCGCACGGCGGCGATGCTGCAGCTTCTCCTGGGCAACGTAGGGCGCGCGGGCGGCGGAGTGAACGCCCTGCGCGGCCATTCGAACATCCAGGGCGCGACTGACATGGCGGGCGTCTTCGACCTGCTGCCGGGGTATCTCAAAGTGCCCGCGATGACGGACGTGGACTTCAAGGCGTACCTCGACCGCATTACACCCAAGGGCTCGAAGCCGGCGCAGTGGGCGTCGATGAATTACTGGCAGAACACGCCCAAATTCGCTGTGTCGCTGATGAAGGCGCTGTACGGCGATGCGGCGAAAAAGGAGAACGACTGGGCCTTCCACTATCTGCCAAAGATCGAACGTAAGCATTCGTGGACCGAGATCTGGGACGACATGTACGCCGGCAAGGTCAAGGGCATCTTCGCATTCGGCATGAACGGCGTGGCGATCGGGCCGAATTCGCGAAAGAACATCGACGCGTTGAAGAAGGCCGACTGGCTGGTCGTTTGTGAGATCTATCCCGACGAAACCAGCGAATTCTGGAAGTCGCCGGGGATCACCGCGGACGAGATGAAGAAGATCCCGACCACGGTCTACCGGCTGCCCGGTGCGGGCTTCGCCGAGAAGGACGGCACCTTCGTCAACTCGGCGCGCTGGCTGCAATGGAAAAACGTGGCGATGCCGCCGCCTGGCGAAGCGAGGCTCGACCAGGAAATTCTGGCAAAGATCTTCCTGGGGGTGCGCGAGCTCTACCGGAAGGAGGGCGGCAAGTTCCCCGACCCGATTCTGAATGCCACCTGGAACTACACCACTCCGTCAAACCCATCCCTGGCCGAGGTGGCGCGCGAAATCAACGGGCGCGATCTGACGACCGGCCAGCAATTGCCGGGGTTCGCCGTGCTGAAGGACGACGGCACCACGTCGTGCGGCAACTGGATCTTCTGCGGCTCCTGGACCGAGGCGGGCCCGATGATGCAGCGGCGCGGAACCGACGATCCATCGGGGCTGGGCGTCTATCCGAACTGGGCGTGGTCGTGGCCGGCGAACCGGCGCGTGCTCTACAACCGCGCGTCCTGCGATCCCGACGGAAAGCCCTGGGATCCGAGCCGCAGGCAGATCTGGTGGAACGACGCACAGCAGAAGTGGCTCGGCATTGACGTGCCGGATTTCAAAGCCGATTCGCCGCCCAAGGAACACATGGGTCCGTTCATCATGAACCCGGAAGGCATCGGGCGGATTTTCGCGCCCGCAGCGGCCTTCGCCGACGGGCCGTTCCCCGAGCACTACGAGCCGACGGAAAGCCCCATCGAGAACCCGCTGCATCCGCAGCAATCGAAGAACCCCGTCGCCAGGCGGTTCAAGAGCAGCGAGGACAAGATCGGGTCGCCGGCCGAAGGGTACAACATCATCTGCACCACCTACCGGCTCACCGAGCACTATCACTACTGGACCAAGAACAACCAGATGAACGTCCAGCTCGTGCCGGAGCCGTTCGTGGAGATGCCGGCGGAGCTGGCCGACGAGTTGGGCCTGCGCGGCGGCGAGAAGGTGAAGGTGACCAGCGCGCGCGGGTACTACATCGCAAAGGCAATGGTGACACGCCGCATCAAGGCGATGCGGATCGACGGGAAGAAGGCCTACCAGATCGGCATTCCGATTCACTGGGGCTATCGCGGGATCGCGGAGGACGAAGGCAAGACGGCGCGCATTCCAGTGAACACGCTGTCGCCGGCCGTGATCGATCCGAATGCCTATACACCGGAGTTCAAAGGTTTCCTGGTGAAGGTGGAGAAGGTATGAGCGCCACGCTTCGCGTCCAGGCCATCTCCGGCCATGCCGGCAGCGTTCCCGGAGCCGGCACGCAGCGCGGCGAGCGCGTCGCCAAGCTGATCGACACCACGACCTGCATCGGGTGCAAGGCCTGCGAAGTGGCCTGCCTGGAGTGGAACGACCTCCCGTTCCGCGAGACCTTCTTCGACAACACCTACCAGACGATGCCGCAGACCGAGTGGAACTACTGGAACCTGATCCAGTTCCGCGAGCACACCAACGGCGAAGGCACACTGCAATGGCTGATGCGCAAAGACCAGTGCATGCACTGCGCCGAGCCGGGGTGCCTGGCTGCCTGCCCGGCGGACGGCGCCATCGTGCAATACCAGAACGGCATCGTCGATTTCCAGCAGGAGTATTGCATCGGCTGCCAGTATTGCACCGCGGGGTGTCCGTTCAACATTCCGAGGTTCAATCCGGCGACCAGGAAAATGTTCAAGTGCACGCTGTGCGTGGATCGCGTATCGCAGGGCCTGGAGCCCGCCTGCATCAAGGCGTGCCCCACGGGGTGCCTCCACTTCGGCAGCAAGGAAGATATGACCGCGATCGCCGAGTCGCGCGCGGCGCAGTTGCGCGAGCACGGCGGGCACAAGAACGCGGGCGTGTACGACCCCGAGGGCGTGGGCGGCGCGAGCGTGATCTACGTGCTGCACGACGCCACCCGGCCGGATGCCTACGGCCTGCCGAAGAATCCGCGCGTGCCCGTGAGCGTCAAGCTCTGGAAGGGGCCGCTGAAGTGGCTGGGGAACCTGGCGATGATCGGCGGGCTGATCGGGGTCACGCTGCACTACCTGCGATTCGGGCCGAAACAGGGGGGCCACGAGTGATCCTGCGCTACACCATGATCGAGCGCTGCGTCCACTGGCTCTCGGCGCTCACCTACATGTACGTGCTGGCAACCGGCCTGGCGTTCTACTCGCCGTACCTGTATTGGATAGCAGTGGTGCTGGGAGGCGGTCCAACGTCGCGCTACTGGCATCCCTGGATTGCCCTGCTCTGGGCCGCGACGCTGGTGTGGATGCTGCGCACCTGGGCCGCCGACCTGCGAATCACGGAAGTCGACCGTACGTGGGGCCGCGCCATGAAACACTACATTCGCAACGAGGACGAAGCTTTGCCGCCCGCCGAACGGTTCAACCTGGGCCAGAAATATTTCTTCTGGGTGATGTTCTGGGCAGGGCTGGTGCTGTTGGCCACGGGCCTGGCGATGTGGTCCCCGGCGGCGCTGCCGCTGGCGCTGCGGCCGGTCATGATTCTCCTGCATGCTTCGGCGGCGCTGATCACGATCGGCGCGTTCATCATTCACGTCTACATGGGGACAGCGATGGTGCGCGGAGGGTTCACCTCGATCATTCGCGGCGAGGTCTCGCCGGCCTGGGCGAAGACGCATCACCGGTTGTGGTACAACCGGGTCGCAGGTAGATGAATCGCTGGCAGCGTCGAATCGAGCGCGCCGAGGAACTGGCGCGGGTATCTCCTGTATATCCGGAGGTAATGAATTTCTATATTCAGATTGCCAGGTTCCAGTCGGCGCCGCCGCGGAATCTGGAGGCATTGAAGGACCTGATCCGCCGCTCGGCCCCACGGCCCCAGGAGAGCGCGGACGCCATGCACTCCTTTTACGCGCGTGTGCTGGCTCAGGCGGAGGCCGAGGAACGGGCGCACGCGGCGGAGGTCAAGCCCGGCGTCCAGCCGCTGTGCCCGTTCTGCGGCGAGAAGCCGGTAGCAGCAGTGCTACGCCCCGAGGGTGAAGGCGGCAAGCGTTACCTCCTGTGTTCGCTCTGCTTCACCGAGTGGGAGTTCCGGCGCCTGCTGTGCCCCAGCTGCGGCGAGGAGGACAAGGACAAGCTCCCGGTCTACACGGCCGAGGAGTTCCCGCACGTCCGCGTCGAAGCCTGCGATTCGTGCCACGTGTACCTGAAGGCCATAGACCTGACGAAGAACGGCCTGGCAGTGCCCGAGGTGGATGAACTGGCGTCCGTGGCGCTCGACCTGTGGGCCGCGGAGCACGGCTACACCAAGCTGCAGACGAATCTCTTCGGACTCTGAACCGTCGCTACGCCGTCTTCATCACCGGAATGCGCGATGCCACGGGCGGCAGGGCCGGGAAATCGGTATACGGCGTGGTCTGGTACCAGTAGGCGCACGAATAGAAGTTGTCCCCGCGGTCGTTGGCGTGGCCGTGCTCCATGGTGTGTTTCAGGTAGCGCTGGAAGGTCACCGGGTTGTCGCCGTGCCAGCGATAGCAGCAATAGCGGCCGCCGGTGCGCTCGGCCGCGGTGATCAGGTGCGCGCCGTACATCGCGTGCGCAAACGGCTGCGCGCCGAACTGGCCCCCGAAGTCCCAGCTCCCCAGGAAATAATCCTCGCTGCCCGTGCCCGTAATAACGGGCTTGGAATCGTCGTCGACGAAAATCATGTCGTCGCCCTCGCCCCACCATCCGTTGGCGTTCTGCAGCACCCCGAGCGTGACGCCCATCAGATGCCCGCGGCCGCGGGTCTCCATGTAGACGTAGTTGTTCTTGCCGTCGAGATTGATCTTGGGACCGGTGAAGCTGACCGGCGTGCACGGCGCGGCCTGCCGGTACTGCGCGTGGAAGTAAACCACGTCTTCGGGGAGACTCGGCACGGTGAGGTAGTCGATATTCGAATAGAGCGAGTTGACCGGCGCCTTGCCTTCGTTCGTGACCGTGAACCGCGCCGACCGCTTGTAGGGCATGGCGAAGTAGCAGTTCAGCGAGCGGCCCGGCGAGCAGGCCAGGTACCTCGATTCGTAGATCTGGTAGACGCCGAGGTTCAGCCCGAAGAAATCCCCGATCGGGACTTCGACGCTGGGCTTGGCATTGCCGTCCCAATAGCCCCGTAGGACGAGTTCCTTCAGATG
>DATJYJ010000307.1:0-4002 GCA_035578025.1 Verrucomicrobiia bacterium | reverse complement strand
GCCGCGCGAGCCTGGGCCAGCTCAGCCTCGACCGAGCTCTGGTGCGCGATCATCCGCGCGTCCTCGGCCGTCTGCGCGGCCTGCCGTGCGAGCGTTACCACATCGCTGCGCCCGGCCCGCCGTTGTTCCATCGCGCTTGCCTGCGCCAGCAGGCTCTCGGCCTTCGCCAGGGTATCCGCCGCGTACTTATCCGCCCCCTGCGCGCGCGCGATCTGCACCGCGTTCTGCGCCTGGTAGATCTCCACTAACGATTCGTACCGGTCCATGGAGACCTTCGGTCCCTCCAGCGGCGCGTGGTCCGGTTTCACAAAGGTATAGCTGCCTCGCGGCAGCAGATTGTATTTGGCCTGGATCGGTTCGATTCGCCCGATCGTATCCGCGCGCACCACATTCTCCATCACCACCACATCGCTTGGCTGCCGCACTGCCGAGTACGGCTCCGCAGTGATGATCATGCCGAACGCCTGGAGGTCCGTGGTGACCGTGAGGTGAGCGTTGTCGCCGGAATTGGGCAGCACTTCACCGAGATTCTTCGGGTGACCTTCGGGCGTAATCGCCCACAACACGTAAGTGAGGTACTCGGGCCCGAATCGGGTGGGCGCTTCCATCCGCGAGAACTTCGCGTCGATCGCAGTGCGCCCTTTCTTCGATTCCACCACCGCTTCGCCTTTGGCCAATGGCATCAGCACCGTGCCCGTGAAATCGATCTGCGTCGGTCCGCCCCGATATTGATAATTGACAGCCTTCACGGTGCGTTCGACGACAGTTACCTGGTAAATCGGCACCGATTGGCACCACCCCGTACCTGTATGGAATATCGCAAGCACTGCCAATGCAGAGATTTGTGCACGCATCGCAACACCTCCGACGAAATAAGGGCACCTGGCATGCCAATTTGACATCGGTGGCGGCGCTCCCATACCATCTTTCCTAACCCCTATGAAACCGGCAGCAAGAGCTTCGATTTTCTTCGTTCTTACGGCCCTGCTCCTCTGCGGAGCCGAGACCTATCGCAAACCCTCGAAAGCCATCCTCGATGCGCTCAACTCGCCGCCCACCCCGGCCCTGACCTTCAGCCCGAACAACGAGTTCGCCATGCAAGGCCAGCCGGTCCGCTATCCGCCGATCGCGGAGCTGGCGCAGCCCATGCTGCGCATCGCCGGCATGCGCATCAACCCGAAAACCAACGGGCTGCACAACACGGTTTTTAATAGCTCGCTGGTGCTGCGCAAGATTCCCGAAGGTACGGAGATCAAGGTCGATCTGCCGCCGAATCCCAAACTGATCCTGGGCCGCTGGAGCCCCGATGCCAAGAGTTTCACCTTCACCAACACCACTGCCACCGGCGTGGAGCTGTGGGTGGGCGACACCAGCGGCAAAGCGCGCAAAATCGAAGGCGTCCGCATTAACGCCGTGATGGCGGGCGGCGGATTCGCGGGCGGCGGGCGCGGCGGATTCGCACCGCCTCCCTCCGACGTCCAATGGATGCCCGACGGCAAGACACTGATGGTCGAGATGGTGAAACCGAATCGCGGCCCCGCGCCTCCCGCGCCGTCGGTGCCGCCCGGTCCGCATGTGCAGGAGAGCCTCGGCGGCGCGCAGCCCGTCGTCACCCACGAGGACATGATGCAAAACCCGCACGACGAAGACCTCTTCGAGTACTACGCCACCTCGCAGCTCGCGCTCGTGGATGTGGCCACGGGCAAGGTGACGCCGGTCGGCAAGGCCGGCATCATCGATTCGGTCCGCATTTCGCCCGATGGTAAGGATTTCCTGGTCACCACCATCCACAAGCCGTTCTCCTATCTCCATGCAGCGCGCGAGTTTCCCAAGGAAATCGAGGTCTGGGATCGCGCCGGAAAGGTGGTGCGCCACGTCGCCAGCATTCCCCTCGCCGACCGCGTACCCATCAACGGGGTGCAGACCGGCCCGCGCAATGTTCAGTGGCGTCCGAACCAGAACGCGACACTGGTGTGGGTCGAAGCGCTGGATGCCGGCGACCTGAAGAACAGGGTTCCTTTCCGCGACCGCCTGCTCGCGCTCAAGGCGCCCTTTACCGGAGATCCCGTGGAGGTCTACAAATCACAACAGCGCTTCAGCGGGATTCAGTTCTTCGAAAAGGGCGGCACTGCGCTCACCGAGGACGCCGAGCGCATGACGCGTACCGTGCGAACATTCATGATCGAGCTCGACGATCCGGGCCAGCCGGCCAAGCTCGTCTGGAGCCGCAACCAGCAGGATCGCTATCGCGATCCCGGGACGCCGATGACGAAGCTGCTGCCCACCGGAGGCCGCGTGATCATTCAGGATGGCGGCAACATCTTCCTTGCCGGACTGGGCGCCGGTCCCACCGGCGATCATCCGTTCCTCGATCGCTACAACATTGCCACCGGCAAGAGCGAGCGCCTGTTCCGTTGCGACGACGATCACTACGAGGCCGTGGACGCCTTGCTGGACGCGCACGGAGACAAGTTCATCACGCGGCGTGAAAGCCCCACGGAACCGCCCAACTACTACGTCCGCACGTCGGCGGGCCAGACGACGGCGATCACCCACTTCGCCGACCCGCAGCCAATCTTCCGCAAAGTGACCAAGCAGCTCGTGACCTACAAGCGCGCCGACGGCGTGCCCTTGAGCTTCACCCTCTACCTGCCGCCGGACTACAAGCCCGGCACTCGGCTGCCGACGCTGATCTGGGCTTATCCCTACGAGTACAACGACGCCGACACCGCCGGCCAGGTCAGCGGCTCGTCGAAGCGCTTCACGGAGGTAACCGGCTATTCGCAGATCTTCCACGTGCTGGATGGCTTCGCGGTGCTCGACAACGCCGCCATGCCGGTGGTGGGCGAGAATCCGGATGTGGTCAACAATACGTACATCGACCAGATCGTCGCCGACGCGAAGGCTGCCATTGATAAGGCCGCCGAGATGGGTGTCACCGATCCGAACCGAGTGGGTGTCGGCGGCCACAGCTACGGCGGCTTCATGACGGCCAATCTGCTGGCACACTGCGACCTGTTCAAGGCCGGCATCGCCGAAAGCGGCGCGCACAATCGCACGCTCACGCCCTTCGGCTTCCAGAGCGAGCGTCGCACGTTGTGGCAGGCGCCCGACGTTTATCTAAAGATGTCGCCCTTCATGTACGCCGACAAGATCAAGACGCCAATGCTGTTGATCCACGGCGAGGCCGACGACAACGACGGCACCTTCCCGATCCAGAGCGACCGCATGTACCAGGCGGTCCGCGGCAATGGCGGCACGGTGCGGCTGGTCTTCCTGCCGTACGAGGCCCACGGCTATCGCGGCAAGGAGACCATCGAGCACGTGCTCTGGGAAAAATCGGCGTGGCTGAACAAGTACGTCAAAAACGCCGGTAATTCGGCGGGACCTAGCGCGAATTGACAGATGGCGTGGCAGGCCGTAATCTGAAGGCGTCATGGAAGTCCATTTCACACCCGAACAAGAAGCGCGGCTTTCCCAACTTGCCAGCCATACCGGCAAAGGCGACGCCGAGCAGCTTGTCAAGGATTGGGCCTTGAGTTTACTGGAGCAGGACAAGCGGTTTCGCGCCGCTGTGCAAGAGGGCATTGACCAGGCCGACCAGGGTGAGTTCATCGAGGAAGAAGAGATGGAGGACCGGATCGAGAGGATGCTGAACACCTGATGCGTATCCGCTGGACGCCAGCCGCGGCAGCGGATTTGAAGGCCATTCACGACTACCTGAGGGAACACGAACCGCAATGGGCGCGGCTCACCGTGATTGAGCTTCGGCAGGGCATCCAGAAGCTGAAACAGTTTCCGCAAATCGGACGGCCGGGGCGTGCAGAAGGCACACGCGAGCTATTGCACGAACGCTTGCCTTATATCGTCGTCTATCGAGTACGGGGCGAAGCTGTTGAGGTTCTTCGGATCTGGCACCCTTCGCAAGATCGACGTTTGGAATCGCCTTCTGAGTAAGGAGCAGTAAGTGCGCGCCGCGGTTCTACGCCAACCGGCTCACAG
>DATJYJ010000306.1:0-26294 GCA_035578025.1 Verrucomicrobiia bacterium | reverse complement strand
CGGGTGGACGTGGTGCAGGCGTTACGGTCGGAATAGCCTCATCCAGGAACCGACCTGAACGGCGACGAGATGATGGTGGGCGCCCCGAAGTGGCTGGATGAAGACCGCTACGATATTCTCGCGAAGGCGCCGGCCGGAGTGGCGATCGGCGACCTGACGCCCCAGCGGACGAGCGTCCCGGTGAATATCGACGCGCTGCGGCCGATGATCCGCTCGCTGGTGACGGAGCGCTTCCAGATGGTGGCCCACATGGAAGAGCGGCCCATCGACGCTTACACGCTGGTGGCCGTGAAGCCGAAGCTCAAAAAGGCGGATCCAGCTTCGCGAAAGAAATGGCAAGAAGGGGCACTCCCGGACTCCAGAGCCGGCAAGAATGCAAATCCATCGTTGGGGAGGCTGGTTACGTGCCAGAACGTGACGATGGCGCAGTTTGCGGAGCTGCTGCCCGGCATTGCTCCCGGATATCTGCATACCGAGGTCATTGACGCTACCGGCCTGGAGGGCGGCTGGGACTTTACGTTCAGCTTCAGCCCGGTTGGCGTGCTCAGATTGAATCGCAGCCAGGGCACGGATGGAGGCCCACCCGACGAGGCCTCGGATCCGAACGGTGCCATCTCCCTTTTCGATGCCGTAGCGAAACAACTCAGCCTGAAGCTGGAGCAGCACAAGCGGCCGGTGCCGGTGCTGGTGATCGAGCACATCGAGCGGAAGGCGATGGAGAACTGACAACCGCCCTTCCGGACCGTTGAAGTCTGCCCTTCACTACGCTGCTATCCTAAGCCAGTGAAGCAGCGCCGCACTGCGAAGTGGGCCATCGTTCTTGTAGTCGCCGGCGTCGGGCTGTTGCTTTGGTTCGTGTATGCTCAGCTCTCCGACCGGTCGTTCGATTGGCGGCTGGCGGCGAACAGCTTCGTCCGGCTCGACTGGCGCTGGGTGCTGCTCTCCGTCGCGCCCATCTTCGGCACGTATTATGGGCGGGCGCTGCGCTGGGCTGTGTTTCTCAAGCCGCTGAAGGAACATCCGTCGTTGAAGAATCTCCTTTCGGCGACCGTGACAGGCTTCACGGCCGTGACGCTCTTCGGGCGTCCGGGCGAATTTGTGCGGCCCTACCTGATCGCGCGCAAAGAGAAGGTGCCGCTGACGTCGCAGCTTTCAGCGTGGGCGCTGGAGCGGATCTTCGACCTGCTGATGGCGCTCCTGGTATTCGCCTTCGCGCTGATGCGGGTTCAGAACTCGGGAGTGAGGGTGGGGCCGAATCTGCAATGGGTGTTGACGTTCGGCGGGCGGATCGTTGGAGTGATGGGGATCGCGGTGCTCCTGATTCTGCTCTCCCTGCGCCATTTCGCCGAGCCGGCGCGGATGAGCATTCTCCGGGCGCTCCACCGCCTTCCGGAGCGTCACGTCGCGCGTGCGGAAAGGCTGATCAACGCGCTGTTTCAAGGCGTGGAATCGACCCGTAGCGATGCGGCGCTGTTCCTGGTCTTTCTCTACTCGGTCGCGGAGTGGGTGCTGATTTGTGCCTGTTACTGGTGCCTGGCGCGGTCGTTTGCCGGTATAGTGAATTTGAGCCTGCTGGATGTGCTGATCCTTGCCGGGTTCGTTTCGTTCGGTTCGGTGGTACAGATTCCCGGGGTGGGGGGTGGGACACAGGTTGTTTCGGTGTTGGTGCTGACGGAGCTGTTCGGCGTGCGCCTGGAACTGGCTTCGACTTTCGCGGTCTGTCTTTGGATTCTTACATTTGTAGCAATTGTCCCTATAGGCCTGCTGGTAGCGCTTAAGGAGGGGTTGGATTGGCATAGCCTGCGCCGGATCGGGCGCGAGGTGGCGGAATGAAGTGTCCATTTTGCAATCATCTACACGACAAGGTCGTGGATTCCCGGGAGAGCAAGGAAGGCGATGCCATTCGCCGGCGCCGGGAATGCCTGGAATGTGCCCGCAGGTATACCACGTACGAGAGAATCGATGAAGTCCCGTACATGGTGATCAAAAAGGACGGGCGCCGGGAGAAGTTCGACCGGCAGAAAGTGCTTGGTGGGCTGTTGAAGGCCTGTGAGAAGCGGCCGGTGAGTATGGGACGGCTCTCCGAACTGGTCAACCGGGTGGAGAGCAAGGTCAGCGACTCACCGGATCGGGAGATATCTACTATAGATATAGGAGAATTTCTCATCGAAAACCTGCGGGAGCTGGACAAGATTGCCTATGTGCGGTTTGCCTCTGTCTACCGGGATTTCCAGGACGAGCAGGCATTTTTCAACGAGTTGAAGAACCTGATGCGGCAGAAGTTGCCATAGATCGCCCGAATCCCGGAAAATAGCTTGTAACCTAAACGTTTTTAAGACATCTTTAAGAATAGGGCTTAGCGCATCTGCGGAAAGCGTGATATGATCAGGCGAGCGTCAACTCCCGAATGCACGCGTGCTTGCCTACGCATCGGGCCGGACCTTAAATTACTCCTTTGTTTTCTTGGTATTAACCCCAATCTCCCACAATCTCTAATGCGCTTGGCTGACAGTGGGCGAGGTGAGTCTTAAAGTGGATCAATTTGAAGATCAGTTTTTAGCCGAAAGTCCTGAGAGCCTGGGTATTAATTTCGAAGACGAAGCCAAGTTCTTCGATCCCGAGGCTGAACATGGCGCGGATTTCCTACACCCCACGCCGGTAGAAGAGTCAATCTACACGGATGATCCGGTACGGGTATACCTGCGCGAGATGGGCGCGGTCCCGCTGTTGACCCGCGAGGGCGAAGTGGACCTGGCGCGCCGGATGGAGCGCGGCAAGCTCCGCATGCAGAAGGCAATCAGCCGTTCGGCGCTGGTGCAGCGCGTAGTTCTGGACTTGGCTGAACAGATTAAGAAGGAAGCGGTCGAGTTGGAGAGCGTGGTGGACCTGGGCGATGTCGAGGAGGGTTCGCCGGCCGATCTGAAGGCGCGCGCGGAAGCCGCGAAGCAGTTCGCGGACTACCTGCTGCTGCACCGGAAGATGGTCCAGCTCGAAGAGAAGTTTGAAAGTGTGCCGGTGGCCAAGAAGGGGATGCGGCGCCGCGCCCGCTACCGGATGCTGCGGGCCATGGTGGAGACTTCACTGGCCATCCGCCGTGCGCCCTTCCGGCTCATCAAGTGGAAGGAATTCGCCCGGGAGATCGAGCGCGCGGTCGATGAGATCAGCCACCTGGACAGTGAAATCAAGCGCCTGGAGATGGGCAAGAGCGCTGCCCAACAGGCCCGGATCAAGGAGCTGAAGCGCGATCTGAAGAAGCGCGAGCTGGTTGCCGGCGCGAGCCTGCCCGAGCTGAAACATAGCCTGACGGTGATCCGGCACGGCGAAGCCGAAGCCGAGCGGGCCAAGAAAGATCTGGTGGAGGCTAACTTGCGCCTCGTGGTTTCCGTCGCCAAGAAGTACGTGAACCGCGGACTTCACCTGTTGGATCTGATCCAGGAAGGCAACATCGGCCTGATGCGCGCGGCCGACAAATTCGAGTACCGGCGCGGATACAAGTTCTCTACGTACGCCACGTGGTGGATCCGGCAGGCGATCACCAGGGCGATCGCGGACCAGTCGCGGACCATCCGAATCCCGGTGCACATGAATGAGAGCATGAACAAGTTCCTGCGCGCCACCCGCGAGCTCGAAAAGGAGCTAGGGCGAACTCCTACAAATGACGAAATCGGCCGGCGAATGGATATTCCGGTAGAGAAGGTCCAGAAGCTGAAGACGATTTCGCGCGATCCGGTATCGCTCGAGACCCCCGTGGGGCGCGACGGCGAATCGGCGCTCGGAGACCTAATCGAAGACCGCTGGGTGGGATCGCCGGTGGATGCGGTGATCGAATCCAATGTACGCGACGAGACCGCGGGTATTCTGAAGACGCTTTCTCCCAAGGAGGAGAAGGTGATCCGGATGCGATTCGGCATCGGGTGCGAGCGGGAGCATACGCTGGAAGAGATCGGGCAGGAGTTCGACGTCACGCGCGAGCGCATTCGGCAAATCGAAGCCAAGGCGCTGCGGCAGTTGCGGGCGCCGGAGCGGGCTCGCCGCCTGCGCGCACTGATGGCTGCGCGGTAACAACCACAAACGAGGGGGAGTATGCGAAACAGAGGGATCCTGCTGGGTATCGGTCTGCTCCTGGGAGCCAGCGCCGTTTTCTTCGCGCAACAGAAGGAACTACCCGCGCCGTTTGCCACGCCCTCGGCGAACAACCGGCCGCGCGTGATTCCACAGCCGGACGGGGCGAAGCTGGACGTTCCAGCCGGCTTTCACATCGAGATGTGGCAGGAGGGTTTCCAGGTTCCCCGCTTCATGATGTTGGGGCCGGGAAATGAGGTCCTGCTCTCCGACGCCGCGGACGCGCCGAATGGCTCTGTCTACGTGCTCGAGGGCAAGGAGCGCAAGCGGATCATCACGGGGCTGCACCGCCCGTACGGGCTGGCCCTGCACGACGGCTGGCTGTATGTCGGCGAGCCGGAATCGGTGAAGCGGTACAAGTACGACGCCAAGGCGATGACGGCCGGTCCTGGCGAAGAGGTGGTTTCGCTCAAGGGTTTCCGCAACGGGCATTGGACGCGCAGCATCCTGTTCACTAAGGACGGCAAGCGGTTCTGCGTGGGTGTCGGCTCAGGCTCGAACGTGGACGCCGGCGAAGATCCTCACCGCGCGGCGATCAATTGCTACAACCCGGATGGCAGCGGCCACGAGATCTACGCTTCGGGCACGCGGAATCCGATCGGGCTCCGCTGGTATCCGGGCACCGACACCCTGTGGGCCGCGGTGCAGGAACGCGACGCTCTCGGCGACGACCTCGTACCCGACTACTTCACCCACATTCAGAAAGGCGCGTTTTACGGCTGGCCGTACGCGTACGCCGGTCCGCACGAGGACCCGCGGCGCAAGGGCGAGCGGCCCGACCTGGTGGCGAAGGCGATCCAGGGCGACGTGCTGCTGGGTTCCCACGTCGCCGTTCTGGATTTCCTTTTCTACACCGGCAAGCAGTTCCCCACCCAATACCAGGGCGGAGCGTTTCTGGCGTTTCACGGATCGTGGAACCGGGCGAAGCGCGTGGGGCAATCGGTGGCATTCATCCCGTTCAAGGACGGAAAGCCATCGGGTGGGATCACGGAAGTCGTAAAGGGCTGGATGCTCGGTCCAGATCAGCGCGAGGTATGGGGCCGGCCGGTGGGTCTGTTGCAGTTGCCCGACGGCAGTTTGCTCATCACCGACGACGGGAACAACCGAATCTGGCACCTGAGCTACAAGGGTTGAGAACAACGGTCTTGCTCCTGGCGGCGTGCAGCGCGGCCGCAGGTGCGCCGTTTTCCCATAAGTTGCATCTCGCGCTGGAACTGCAATGCACGCAGTGTCATGCGGCTGCAGCCATCAGCACGAAAACCGACGACAACCTGCTGCCTTCTGCCAGTGCCTGCGTCAATTGCCACGAACAAATGACGATCGCGGCTCCGCCCACCACCAGGGTGGTGCATTTCAGCCATGCCCAGCACCTGAAGATGGGCAACGTGGCGCCGGTGATCGCGGCTGCCATCGACAAAAAGACGTATCTTCAATCAGTTGGCGACATCCGGCGGCACCTCGACACCAGGAATGCGTGCCAGGCTTGCCATCGCGGGCTGGAGGAGTCCGATGCGGTGACGGCGGCAGCCATGCCGCAGATGGCCGACTGCCTGGTCTGCCACAGCCAGATCGACAACCCGTTCAGTTGTGAGAAGTGCCATGACAAGAACGCTAACCTCAAGCCTGCCAATCATGTGGCAGACTTCCTGGATACCCACACGACGGGCAAGCTGGGGCTGGACAAGACCACTTGCGCGGTGTGCCACGGACGGACCTTCCGGTGCCTGGGGTGTCATTAATCGGTGGCAAACCGCCGCAGTGAGGATCGCCTGTGGCTTGAAGGGCACAGACTTGTGTAATAGTTGTGCTGAAAACAAAGGGCTTTCTCTATGGAAGACCGATTGCTCAACCTCTGACTGCGGAGGAACGGCTGATGCCAATTGCCAAAATCACTGGACAGGGTTTAGCGACGATTGCGCTTTCAGTCGCCCTCCTTTGGGGCTGCTTCCTCTGTGAGCGGTTGACGGTCAGGCAGGCTGCCGCACAGCAGGCGCTGGTGATGCGTGAGCTTCACGAAATGCAGCGCTACCGCAAGACTGAGCCGGTTTCGGTGCCGGCTCCGCGTATTCCCCGCTCCGAGCGCGTGACGATGGGTTAAGCTGGACAGGCTGAGGCCCGTCCTGCCAATCCGCTGCAGACCTGGGACCGCGCTTGCGATCCTCTTTCTTGTCAATACCTTGAATTTCTACGACCGGCTGGCGCTCGGCGCAATTGTCGAGCCTGTACGTCGCGAGTTCGGGCTCACGGACACCCAGGTTGGCGCGCTGGTGACCTGGTTCACGGTCGTATTCGCAGTAGCCGGGCTGCCGCTGGGACGGCTGGCGGACTCCGGAAGCCGGCGGCGCTTGCTGGCTGGGGGAGTGGCGCTCTGGGGCGGGCTGACCGCGCTCTCGGGGGCGGCATCGGGGTACGCGATGCTGCTGGCGACCCGCTTGGGCGTCGGGATCGGGGAGGCGGTGTGTGCTCCGGTCGCCACAAGCTGGATCGCGGACCTGGTGCCGGCGTCGCGCAGGGCACGCGCGATGGCGGCTTTCATGTTCGCCATCCCGGTTGGCGGGCTGTTGAGCTATTCGATTACCGGGCCAGTGGCGCAGGCATACGGATGGCGGGCGGCTTTGGCGATCGCAGGGGCGCCGACGCTTGTGCTGGCGCCATTGATACTACGGTTGTCGGAACCGGCACGGGGATCTGGGGTCAGGGGTCAGGGGTCAGGGGTCGGGTGGGCGGCTAAGGGGTTTGCTTGGATCTGCGCTTCGGGGGCGGTGATCAACTTCGCACTCTACGGGTTTTCCACGTTCTTGCCGGCGTTTCTGACTCGGTATCATGGGGTTTCGATTGCTCGCGCGGGAGTGTGGATGGGGGTGGGAACAGGTGTCTCCGGGATTGCTGCAGCTGCAGCGGTGTGGGCGTTGGGAGACCGGGTGACTAATCGGCTTCGTTTGTGCGCGGTGACATCGCTCCTGGCTACCTTGCCGCTGACGGCGGCGGTGGGGATGGCGCCTGGCGACGCCGCTGCCGCGATCTGGCTGGCCATGGTCGGATATGGACTACTACAAATGTATTACGGGTTGGTCTACGCGGCGATCCAGGATCGAGTAGCACCGGACTCCAGGGCCACGGCGATGGCTCTGTACCTCGTGGTCACCTATCTGGGAGGAGCGTCGTGGGGGCCGATGGTGATGGGGCGGGCGAGCGACTGGCTTGCGCGGCAGGCGGCAGGCGCCGGTCCGCTGACCGAGGCGGCACGCGCAACGGGACTGCACGGGGCAATGTACCTCATTCCGGGTCTGGCGGTGGTATTGAGCTGGGTGCTGTGGATGGCGGCACGCCGTAGCGCCTGAGGAGGTCGGCGGCAGAGGAGTTACCGTGCTGCTCGGCGATGAAGGCATGGCGCCAGGCGGCAGGGTAGTCGGCGCGCACGGCATAGATTTCGGCCAGGGAAACTTGGGCGTCGGCGAAGGTGGGATCGAGGCGCACGGACTCGAGCAGCAGGCCGAGCGCTTCGTCGGGGCGATTGGCGACGCGGTAGAGTTGCGCGAGGTGATAGTAGGGGCGGGGATTGGCGGGTTCGCGCTCGATCCAGGCGCGTTGTTCCGCGATGTGGGCGTTGGTCTGGTGGTCGAGAGCGGGGTCGATTACGTCGCGGCGCCAGAAGCTCATCGCGTGGCTCCGACGAGCACGAGGCGCACATCCGCCACGTTGGTGTTGGTGGGGCCGGTGATCACGAGGTCGTGGAGCGGCTCGAAGTAGTGGTAGGAATCGTTGGCGGCGAGGAAACGCTGAGCGCCGGGATTACGGGCGAGCGTATTGCCGTCGGCGATGGCGCCGGCCGCGTCGGTAGGGCCGTCGGTTCCGTCGGTGCCGGCGCTGAAGATCACGACGCGATCGAGCCCCGCGATGTCGATGGCGGCCGCGAGGACGAATTCCTGGTTGCGGCCGCCGAGTCCGGGGCCACGGATGGTGACGGTCGTCTCGCCGCCGGTGACGAGGCAGGCCGGGGGCTTCACGGGGTGGCCGGAGTGGACGATCTCGGCAGCGATGGCGGCGTGCATGCGAGCGATCTCGCGAGTCTCCCCCTGAATCTCGCTGGAGAGGATGAGAGTGCGGTAGCCAAGCGCACGGGCGGCGCGGGCAGCAGCTTCGAGCGCGATGCGGTTGCTGCCGATGACGGTGTTGCGGACGTGGGCGAAGAGCGGTTCGCCAGGCTTGGGAGTTTCAGGAATTTCTCCGCGGACGCCACGGTCGATGCGTGTACGGACACTGGCGGGGATCGAATCGCGGATGCCGTACTTGGCGAGAGTCGCGGCGACGTCGGCGAAGGTGGAGGCGTCGGGCGCGGCGGGACCGGAACCGATGACGTCGAGATCGTCGCCGACGACATCGGAGAGCAAGAGCGCTTCCACCGCCGCTGGAGCGGCGAGGCGCGCCAGTTGTCCGCCCTTGATGCGCGATATATGTTTGCGGAGCGCGTTGATCTCATGGATGTTGGCGCCGCAGGCCAGGAGTTGGCGGGTGGTGGCCTGCTTCTCCTCGAGTGTGACGCCCTCGGCAGGGAGCGGCAGGAGCGCCGAGGCGCCGCCGGAGATCAGGCAGAGGACGAGATCGTCGCAGCCGGCGGATTCGGCGAGAGCCGCGATACGGGCGGCGCCGCTGGTCCCAGCTTCGTCGGGGACGGGGTGGCCGCATTCGTTGAGCTCGATGCGGCGGAGGCGGGCGGTGTGGCCGTACTTGACGTTGATGAGTCCGGCGGTGATGCGTCGGCCGAGGATCCGCTCGGCGGCTTGCGCCATGGAGGCTCCAGCTTTGCCCGCGCCAAGCACGTAGATGTGGCGATAACGGGAGAAATTGCGGCGCGCCAAGTAGCGGGCGACCGCGGAGGCGGGGTCGGCAGCGGCGAGCGCGGCGCGGAAGATGGCGCGGGCGTGGCGGCGAAGCTCGCTCCGCTCGCGGGGTCGGGGGTCGGGGGTCGGGGGTCGGGGGGGTCGTGCGCTGCGCGTCATACGAGACCCGCCTTTTCCAGGATTGCATCCACAGTCTTTTCCGGGTCGTCGGATTCGATGGGAACGCGGAGATCGGCAACGGAGTAGTGCTGGCGGCGGGAAAGGTAGAGTTCCGCGAATTGGTCCGGGTCGCGAGCGAGAGGACGATGCGTCGCTTGCGCGACGCGGCGCTGGACGGTTTCGAAGGGACAATCGAGCCACACGGTGAGACCGTGTCCGCGGAGGAGGTCGCGGTTGGCGGGGAGGGTGAACGCGCCGCCGCCCAACGCGAGGACGGCGGGCCGGCCGCGTTGGAGGACGCGGCGGAGGGTTTCGGTTTCGACGCGGCGGAATTCGGATTCGCCCCGCGCGGCAAAGATGTCGCTGATCTCGGCGTGCTCGGCGGCTTCGATCTCTTCATCGAGATCGAAGTACTCCCAGCCCAGACGGCGGGCGAGGGCGCGGCCGACCGTGGTTTTTCCAGCACCCATGAATCCGACGACGAAGATGGCGTTCATGCAGTGCCGTTGACGCGGGCCATGCGGGTCTCCACAAACGACGGGAAGAGCCGCATGGCGAGAATGAAGAGCCAGCCGGCGCGCGGTGTGACCACGGTGCGCGCGTCGCGCTCGATGCCGCGGCGGATGGCGGCTGCGCACTCTTCGGGAGAGATAGCGTAGACGCGCGATTGCACGACCTTGTCCGGGGCCTGGCCGGCGCGAACATTTTTCTGAAAATTGGTTTTGACGTAACCGGGGCAGACGAGCATGGTCTGGATGCCGTCGCGGCGCAACTCCATGCGCTGTCCTTCGGTGAGCGCGCCAAGCGCGAACTTGGTCACGCTATAGAACGTCAGCCAGGGGAGCACCACTTTGCCGCCAATCGAGCCGACGTTGACGATCATGCCGGAGCGGCGCTCGCGCATGTGCGGAACGACGAGCTGCGTGAGCGCGAGCGGCGCGATCAGGTTCAACTCCAGCAAGTAGCGCGCTTCGTCGAGCGGCATTTCCCAGGATGGCTGATACACTCCCACGCCGGCGTTGTTGATGAGGATATCGATCCTGCCGTAGTGTTCGAGCGTGCGAGCGACGGCGCGGCGGCGGGTCTGTTCGAGCGTGAGATCGCCAGCCGTGACGAGCGCATCGGGGCCGCCCGCGCGGCGCAATCCTTCCTCGCTGCGGGCGACAAGCGAGAGGTGCGCGCCGTATCGGGCGAACTCTGCGGCGCAGGCCGCGCCCACGCCCTCGCTACCTCCGGTTATCAGAATCACCTTGCCTTCAGTACGCATGTTTTCAGTCGCATGGGAGGGCGCGGAAACGTCATAATAGTACCATGACGAAGCGGCTGCTCCCGCTTTTTCCGCTGCAGCTCGTAGTCTTCCCGCGAACCCGATTGCCGCTGCATATTTTCGAGGAGCGTTACAAGGAAATGGTCGGCGATGCCATCCGGGACGAGAGCGAATTCGGGATCGTGCTGGCGCGCAAGGAGGGTATCGTGAACGCCGGCTGCACGGTGAAGGTGGAGAAGGTTCTAGAAATGTATCCCGACGGACGCATGGACATCATGACGCGAGGCGAGCGGCGGTTCGAGATCGACGAGCTCAACCAGGAGAAAGACTACCTGCGCGCCGAGGTCACGTTTTTCGACGATGACGACGCGGGACCTTCGCCCAAAGCGGAGCGCGAGCAGGCCATCCGAAATTACCGGGCGCTGAGCGAGCTGGGAACGGCGCGCAATCACGACGAGCCCGACCTGCAAGATCCGCAGCTCAGCTTTCAGCTCGCGCAGGCGGTGCCGGACCTGGATTTTCTGGCCGTGCTGCTCAAGCAGCGCTCGGAGGCGGGGCGGCTCAAGGAGTTGAATCATTTCCTCTCCGGGTATCTTCCCAAACAGAAGGCGATCGAACGCATGAAAGAACTGGCGCCGACCAATGGGTTCGGGCAGAAGCCGGCGGGGTTGTAGCGGATGACGATTCTGGTACGCAGCGGGAGCGCGATGCTGCGGCGGCTGGCGTCGTTCTCGGTGTCGGTGTGCCTGCACGGGGCGCTGATCGCGTGGGCCATGCTGGGACCGCCGCTTTCGATGCCTGCTCCCCGAAAGACGATTTACGAGCAGGAGATTCAGCCCAGCGAGAAGAAGATCGTCTGGTACAGCCTGAAAGAGAAGCTGCCGGACATTTCGCCAACGGACGCACCGCTCGATCCGAGTCCGCCGCGAGCGCAACACAAAGCGAACCAGACCATTGTTTCGGGACCCCAGGACGAGGAAGGCGCCACGCAACGGATCTGGATGCCGGCTCCGGAGGTGACGACGCCGAAGCCGCTGCCGCTGCCCAACGTGATCGCGGTGGCGCCGCAGCGGGTAACGCGCCGGTTCGAGACGCCGCCGGACATCATTCAGCCGCCCAAACCCGCGCCGGCATTGCCCGATGCGCCGAAGCTGGCGGAGGCGCTGCCGGACAAGCCGCCGCCGGTGGCGGCGGAGGGTGCGAAGCCGAAACCACTTCCGTTTGCAGCACCGCCGGAGAAGGCGCAGGCGCCGAAACCGACACCCCTGTTGCCGGATGCTCCGAAGGTAGCGTCGCAAACGGTCTCGGCGATGCCGCTGCCGATCGAGGGGACCGGACCGAAGCCCAGGCCGCTGGCTTTTACTCCGCCACCGGAAACGAGGATGCAGCGGCAGGCAGCCATCCAACTGCCGGACGCGCCGCTCACCGCGACCTTGGTGGAACCGAACGCACTGCCGTTCGAAGGCGTGGGAGCGCGTCCGCAGCGGCGGGCTTATGTACCGCCGCCAGCGGGCGGCACACGCCAGCGCGACGATGCGCCGGTGGCGCTGCCGAACGCTCCCGAGGTTGGGGCTGGCGGGAGCGCCGGAGCCATGGCGGTGACCGGTCTGAAGGGCGTGCCCAAGACCTTCACCGCTCCACCGGGCCGTCCGGCAGCGGCCGGGGCGGCTCCTTCGGTCTCGGCGGACGCGCCGTCGCTGAACGGTCCGGCGAGCGCAATCGGGCAGGCGGAGCTGGCGATCGTAGGACTGAATCCCGCGAACATGACGGAAGTGCCTCCGCCGCCCGGCGCGCACAACGCAGGATTCTCGGCGGGGCCCGTGCAGCGGCCGGCGGGAGGAATGGGATCAGCGGGAGGCGCGGCACTGCTGGGCGTTCCCGGGCTGCTGGTGCGCGGCGGGGCGAACGATGCCCAATCCACGCTGGCGGCGGTGAATCTAATGGCGCCGACTTCGGCGGAAAACCTTGTGGCCGCTGCCCGCACAGTGAAGCCCGCGCCGGAGCCTCCAAAGGCGCCCCCGCCGGATGCGATTACGCCGCGCGTGACCGAAGCGCCCGACCCCAGGCTGGCGGGACGCGTCGTATACGCGGTCGCGATTCAGATGCCGAACGTCACCAGTTTTTCGGGAAGCTGGCTGGTATGGTTTGCCGAGCACGAGCCGGTGCCCGGAGCGCCGCCGTTGGAGATGAAGGCACCGGTGCCGCTGCACAAAGTGGACCCCAAGTACATCGCGGCAGCGGCGGCAGAGCGGATCGAAGGCAAAGTGCGGCTGTTCGGGGTGATCCGGCGCGATGGGCACGTGGACGGGATCACGCTGATCCATCACCTGGACGCGCGGCTGGACCGTAGTGCGACCGAAGCGCTGGGACAGTGGGTATTCGAGCCGGCGCAGCGCAACGGCCGGCCCGTGGAGGTGGACGCGGTGTTCGAGATTCCGTTCCACCTGGCGCCGCGCGTCACGAAATGACGCGCCAGTTCCTGATCATCGACGCGGACGACACGCTCTGGGAGAACAACATCTACTTCGAGCGCGCGTTCGAGGAGTTTGTCGATTTCCTGGATCACTCGGAGCTTTCGCCGCGCGAAGTGCGCGACGTGCTGGACGAGATTGAGCATGTGAACAACCAGATCCACGGCTACGGATCGCTGAACTTCGGGCGGAATCTGCGGCAATGTTACGAGCATCTGGCGGAGCGGGAGATCCGCGAGGAGGACCTGGCGACCGTGATGGGGTTCGCGAAGCGGATTCTGGAGTGCCCGATGGAAGTGATCGCCGGTGTGGCGGAGACGCTGGAGTACCTGGCGCCGCGGCACGACCTGACGCTGTTCACCAAAGGGCATCCGGAAGAGCAGAGGCTGAAGATCGACCGCTCCGGACTGGGAGGATACTTTGCGCATACTGCGATCGTTAAAGAGAAGCACGCGGATGCGTATCGTGCGCTGGTGCGGGAGCGCGGGATGGACCCGGCGCAGACTTGGATGATCGGCAACAGTCCGAAATCGGACGTGAACCCGGCGCTGGAGGCGGGACTGAACGCGGTGTTCGTGCCGCACGTGCACACGTGGGTGCTGGAGAAGCAGGAGATCCGGCCGGGCGCGGGGAAGCTGCTGGTGCTGGAGAGGTTCGAGGAGCTGCGAGAGAGGTTCTGACTAGTGGCGTCCCAGTTTCGGTTTTGAGCCCGCCCGTTCGTCGCGCTCGGCGACGAGGGTCTCCCAGCTTTCGGCGCGTGCGATATCCGCCTTGAATTCGCTTCTGATCTTTATGTGGAGATGCGGCGCGGCTCGATAACGGCCTCGCGTGCGATCGTGGCTGTCGTAGCGGACCTCATCGTACCATCCGTCGCTGCGCTTGCGAAGAAACACGATCGAGTAACGCTGCAGGTGGCCGTCGCCGTAGTCGGCGCGAGTCATGCCGCGCCATTCGTGGTGTTGGTCAGCAGGCGTTGCGAGTCTGTGAGAAACGGTTTCCGTCAACCAGTTTGTCACACGGGAGGTGCCGGAGCAGCGATCCGCCTGGCAGCGGGTTGACTTCCGGACTGGAGATTCGAGGAGCTACGGGAGTGGAGCCGGACGCCAACTGATCCAGGCTTGCCTGAATGAATGTGGGCTTTCGTCCGTCAGGCGGGATAGAATGGGATCGCCCAGTCCATATGCCCCTCTCCCCCGGAAGCCGTTTGGGCCAATACGAGATTCTCGCGCCGATCGGCGCGGGTGGAATGGGCGAGGTTTGGAAGGCGCTCGACACCAGGCTCGACCGGCAAGTCGCGATCAAGCTGCTTCTGGCGAAGGCTACCGCCAACACCGATTCCAGGCGCCGATTCATCCAGGAGGCGAAAACCGCTTCTGCTCTGAACCACCCGAACATCGTCACCATCTATGAAATCGACAATATCGACGGTGTCGAGTTCATCGCGATGGAATACGTGCGCGGCAAGACTCTGAACCAAAGGATCCATCATCGGGGGATGCGGGCCGGGGACGCGATCCGATATGCCATCCAGATCGCCGACGCATTGGCTGCCGCGCATGCGGTCGGCATTGTGCATCGCGACATCAAGCCGGCAAACATCATGGTCGCGGATGCGACCGACTCGGTCAAGGTGCTGGACTTCGGCCTGGCCAAACTGGCCGATCCGGCGCAGAGCAGCGACCAGGCTGTCACACAGACAATCGGTAGTGATCTGGCCGCCACCGCCCCCGGCGAGGTGTTCGGAACGGTGGCCTACATGTCCCCCGAGCAGGCGGAAGGCAAAAAGGTGGACGCGCGCTCGGATATCTTCTCGTTTGGCTCGGTGCTCTACGAGATGGTCACCGGGCGGCAGGCGTTCCTCGGCGAGAGCAAGATGTCGATTCTGGCGGCCGTGCTGAGGGAAGAGCCGACACCCATGCGCGAGTTGGCCCACGATATCCCGCCGGAGCTGGAAGAGATCATCGGACTCTGCCTGCGCAAGGACCTCGATAAGCGATTCCAGACGATGACGGACGTCCGGATTCTGCTCGAGAAGCTCAAGGAGAGGATCGACACCGGCAAGTCCAGCACTCATTTGGTTCAGACAGTGGAGCGCCGCGCCCGAGGATGGCGGATCGTTGCAGGGATTGTGCTGCTGCTGGCCGCACTGAGTGGGGCCTGGTGGCTGGGACGTTCCGGCGTGAGTACGCGGCTGGCCCGATTGACAAGACTGACCTGGGATTCGGGCTTGACCGTGGATCCCACGCTCTCGCCCAACGGGGCGCTGCTGGCTTACGCTTCAGACCGGGCCGGTGAAGGAAATCTGGACATCTGGGTGCAGCCGATCGGCGGCGGCGAGCCGAAGCGGTTGACACAGGATCCTGCGGACGAGGAGTCGCCTGCCTTCTCGCCGGACAGCAGCCGGATCGCCTTTCGTTCGTACCGGGGAGCAGGCGGGATCTATGTTGTTTCCGCGCTAGGTGGTCAAGAGAGATTGATTGCAGCCGGCGGACAGAATCCGCGATACTCGCCGGACGGCACGCGCATCGTCTACTGGATCGGCGAGCCGAGTTACTATGCGCCATCAGGCAAGGTCTACGTCGTGGCCGCGACCGGGGGCAAACCGGTCCAGGTTCAACCGGGCTTTGCCGACGCCCGGTATCCGGTCTGGACGCCCGACGGGCGGCACATTCTCTTCCAGGGCACTCGTTCGGCGCGTGAAGACCCGGACTGGTGGGTCACTCCCGCCGATTCCGAATCGGCGGGGAGCGGCCAGGCGGTGCCGACCGGCGCCCTTGCCGTGCTTCGCCGCAACGGCATATCGGTCTACATGGGTCCGGGCGGCTTCCGTGAGGACCGGATTGTCTTCTCGGCGAATGGGTCCAGAGCCAGTATTTCCACGACTGGGCGCAGCATCTACCAGATTCCGATCTCGCCTCGAAGCTGGAAGGCGTCGGACAAGCTGCACCGCCTGACGTTCGGCACCGGCCTGGATGCCGAGCCGTTTCCCGGTCCCGGCGATCAAACGGTCTTCGCCAGCTTGCAATTCTCCAACAACATCTGGCTGCTGCCTATCGATGAGCGCGGGCAAACCGCCGGTGCAATCCGGCGAATTACCGACGATGCCGCCTACGACGCCATGCCTTCGGTTTCGCGGGACGGCTCTAAAGTCGTCTTTACGTCCGGGCGGCTCGGAAACCGCGACGTGTGGATCAGGGACTTGAGCAGCGGCCGGGAAGCGGCCTTGACCTCGACTCCCGGCGACGAAGCGTGGCCGGTGATCTCGCCCGATGGCTCAAAGGTCGCGTACACGCTTGCCGGCCAGGACTCTCAGCCAATCTACGTAGCCGACGCCCGGATACCGCCCGGAGCCAGCGTCCCGGAGAAGGTGTGCGAGGAGTGCGGCGAACCAATCGACTGGTCGCCGGACGGCAAGCAGATCCTCTACATTTACGGCCGTCCGAAAGCCGTGGGCTCATTCACTCCGGCGACGAACCGGAAGGCCCCGATTGCACAGTCCTCTCACTACGGCATCGATCAGGCGCAATTCGCGCCGGACGGGAGATGGATCAGCGTGGTGGCGCACATCGATCCGGACCACACTCGTGTCTACGCAATACCGGTGCGCGGCGGCGCTGCAGGCTCGGAAGACCGGTGGGTTCCGATCACGGACGGCGTATCCTGGGATGACCGGCCCCGCTGGGCTCCTCGTGGAGACCTGGTCTACTTCTACTCCAGGCGCGACGGCTTCGGGTGCATCTGGCAGCAAGCTGTGGAGCCTGGTTCGAAGCAGCCCGTGGGCGCGCCCCGTGCCGTCCATCACTTCCACAGTACGGGGCTATCCATCATGCACATGGGCCTAGACAGGCTAGGACTCTCGGTGGCTCGCGACAAGCTGATTTTCAACCTGCTCGAGGCGAAGGGTAACCTCTGGATGATGCAGGCTGCCGACGCGCAAAACTAAGTTTCAGCTATTTCGGCCTTGAATACGGAAGATTTTTCCCTTATAGTGAGGGCCGTGTCGTTTACGTACCAGAAGGAGCAGTCATGCCTGCGTCCAACAAATCTACTGGCCACCGCAAGAAACACAAGCTCATCTTACTGGTCACCCGTAAGTTGGGCCTTACAAACGATGAAGCATACAAGCTTAGAGTCGCGATGGAGTCGGTAACCAAAGACACCCTGCGAAGGGAGAATGCAGAGTACGTGATGTCCATGTGCGTCGTCAATGGTCCTCACCCTCCTCCTCCTCCTCCCCCCGAGCGCGATTTGATCTTCAGAGGATGAAGATTTGCCTGGTCAGCTCTCCGACGGCTGCCGAATTTAGCCCCCGGATTGCCGAGAGCGAGGCTGTGAGGCTGATCTCCGAACAAGCTCCTATCGGCATCCTCACGCTGGCTGCGATTCTCGATCAGCACGGAATCACGGCGGAAGTTGTCGACCTGAACCGCGTCTATTACCGCTATCTTCATTCGGCGTCATTCCGGCGCGGCAAAGGCTTTTGCTCGTTTGCCGCACGTGCGTGTGCGTCCGAGTCGTTCGACGTCTGGGGTCTAAGCACAATCTGCAGCACATTTCCACTCACGATCCGCATCGCCAGGGAATTGAAGCGCACGAATCCCCAAAGTCTCGTCATGCTGGGCGGCCCGCAGGCGTCTGTCGTGGACGGAGCCACTTTACAGGCGTTTCCCTTCATCGACATGATTGTGCGGGGCGAAGCGGATGAAACTCTCCCCGCTCTTCTGGATGCCCTGCCCGACACGCAACGCGTCCGCGCGATCCCGGGCGTCACGTTCCGGGATGCGAGCGGCATCGTCCGCAATCCCAGTGCACCGGTTGTCGTCGACCTGGACCGGCTTCCCCTGCCGGCTTTCAACCGATACCCGGAACTGGGTTCTTGTCACGTGGTGCCCCTGGAACTGGGCCGGGGGTGTCCCTTTGCCTGCACGTTTTGCTCGACCAACGATTTCTTCCGCCGCCGGTTTCGCCTCAAGTCGCCGGCGCGTGTGATCGAGCAGATGCGGGCGATCCACCGAAAATATGGCAACACCCGCTTCGAGCTGATTCACGACATGTTCACGGTGGACCGGAGGCGCGTGGTGGAGTTCTGCGAGGCCATGCTGGCGAGCGGAGAACCTTTCAAGTGGCAGTGCAGCGCAAGGACCGATTGCATCGACGAAGAGCTGATTGCCCTGATGGCGCGCGCGGGCTGCGTGGGCGTATTTTTCGGGATCGAAACCGGCTCGCCGCGCCTGCAACGGCTTATCGACAAAAACCTGGACATGCAAGAAGCGGCTGTGAACGTTCGTCGTACCGCACACCATGGGATCGATACGACGGTCTCGCTGATCACCGGCTTCCCCGAGGAGACCCGGCAAGATCTCAGGGACACGGTCGGATTCCTCGTGGACGCGGCACGTTCCGATGCCGTCGAGACCCAACTGCACATTCTGGCGCCCCTGGCCGGCACTCCAATTTACGAGAAACATCGCGGCCGGCTAACGCCTGCGGATATACTTTCCGACATCTCCTACCATGGCTGGCGGCAGGATATGGCCGATCAGCAAATGATCCGGGAGCATCCCGAGGTATTCCCGAATTTCTATGCGGTTCCGACGGCGCTCGATCGGGAATACCTGAAGGAACTTCGGGATTTCATTCAGGGCTCTCTGGTGCGATGCCGCTGGCTGGTGGTGGCGCTGCACCAGGACAGCGGCGATCTGCTGGAGGTATTCGACGCCTGGCGCGCATGGCGTCGTAGCCGGCGCGCGGAGCGGCAGTCCGACGCCGACACGACGCCATATTATGAGCGCACTGATTTTGCCGAGGATTTTCTGAAGTTCGTCCGGGTCCGGTATCTTCCGCGCGCCAGCAGCAGACGTCCGTTGCGCGCCCTTTTGGACTTTGAATCAGCCCTTCGCCTGGAACCTGAGGCCGGAAACCGGACGGGCGCGCCGCGACTGGCGCCCGGCGTACGGATCATGCGCCTGGGCGCCAGCTACCAGGAGATTGTGGACCGCCTGAGGAGCCGGGAGTCTCTGGCGGAGGTGCCCGCGCGGCGCGGCGTGACGGCGGCGCGTGTGATCGGCGATCGACGGATCGAGGTGTCGCACCTCAGCGATCTCAGCGCGCAGATTCTGACGTTGTGCAACGGCGTCAGGAGCCCGAATCAGATTGCGCGCGGGCTGCGCCTGTCTGGAGGTCTTGCTGGGATTGACACGCGCAAGGCCTGCCTCTTCGGGCTAGCCACTTTGCGCGAGCAGGGCTTTATTCAAATGAACTGAGCGCCGCGCCTGCGGCGCGGGGACAGGCTGAAGCCTGTCCTACGAACGACGTTACTGGAAGGTCAGGGTGACGGTGTTGGCCGCCTGGCCTTCCACTGTGATCGCTACGTTCACTGTGCCATGGCCGTTAAAGCCGCTCGGCAAGGCCACATTGACCTGGTCGAGACCGAAGAAGCCCGGTGCCGATCCGGCGTAGAGCACCTGGGCATTCTGGCCGTTGATGCTGCAGGTCACATTGGCCAGCGAGGAGTTGTACCGGACGCCGGTGCCGTAGAACTGCAGGTAGATGCTGTCGTTGCCGACATTGATCGGCGCCGGGACCGGATTGCCGTTGCTGTCAAACGTGACCACCGGTTCGACGCTCTGCGAACCATCCGAAGCGCGCACGCGCTGAACCAGCGCGGCGGCGGTGCCGGAGCCGTTCTGGGTGGCGGTGAAGAGGCCGGGCGAAGTCCGCGTGATCAGGATGACGGTGGATGCCGACGCACCCTGAGAATTCGTCACCGTCAAGGTAGCCAGGCCAAGGGCCGCGGTGGACGGAACCAGCATGTTGATCTGCCCCGGCGACACGAAGTAGAGCGGAGCCTGCAGGGTGTTTCCGTTCGCGTCGGTGATGGTGACGGTGGTGCCGCCGAGCGAGCTCGGATACGGAGACTGCGCGGCGACGACCTGGGCATCGGCCAGGTTCTGGCCGTAGAGTGTGAGCCAACTGTCCGGAGAGAAGTTGCGGGCGATCTGGGAACCGGCGTTGACCGCGGTCACCGGGTTCGCAAATACGCTCTGGCGTTGCGGGTCGGAGGTGCTGGTATCGAAGTTGCCGTCGCCGGAGTAGCAGGCCGTCAGCATGTGCGATGAATCCGATTTCGCGGAGAGGGTTGCGGTGTAGATGCCGCCCAGCAACTGGAGTGGACTACTGCCCAGTGATTTGCCGGTGGTTGCGTCATCGAACTCGACCGTGCCGGTGGGAGCGCCCGCGCCGGGTCTGATCACGGAGACCACCGCCATCAGGGTCATTGCCTGGCTGGAGGCGGACCCACCGGGCATGGCGGCGACTGCTGTCGACGTACCCGCCCTGTTGACGACTTGCGGCAGCTGCGCGGACTGACTGCTGCTATAGCTGCCGCTCGCCTGGAAGGTGGCGACGACGTTGTGCGGTCCGGGAGCGAGGTTGACCACGGTAGCGGTGAATACCCCGTTGCTGCCGGCCGTGAGCGGCTGGCCGATCATGTTGGCGCCTTCGGAGAGGATCACGGTCCCGGCGGCCGGGAAGGTGCCGGGGAAGGGCACGGTGACCGCGACGGTGAAGGTCACCGGCTGCCCGTAGACGGCGGGATTCGCCGAGGAGACGATCTGGGTCTGGGTGGCCGCCTGCGTGACGGTCTGCGGGTAAAAGCCCGAGGTACTACCGGTCCAATTGGCGTCGCCGTTGTAGACAGCCTGGAGCTGGTGCAGCCCGACGCCAAGATTGGCAACATTCAGAGTGGCAACATTGGACTGGAGATTGGCGACGCCGATGGGCGCGCTGCCGTCGTAGAAACTGACTTGGCCGCCTGCAAACGGCACGCCGGGCGGCGCGTTGGGGTTCAACGCGGCGGTGAGAGTGATCACCTGGCTGGCGACCGCTGTGACGGCGTTCGAGCTCAGGTTCAGGGAGGTCGGAATCTTTGTCACCTGTTGCTGGATGGGCGATGCCGTGGACGGCAGGAAATTGGCATCGCCGCCATACTGCACGCTGATCGAATGGACGCCGGGTGTCAGGCTGGCCGTGCTGAAGTTGTACTGGCCAGCCTGGAGGGTGTAGGCGCCGAGATTGACAGTGCCGTCGAAGACCTGGATCTGACCGCCCGGCGTGCCCGTATTCGGCGGGACCGGGGTCACGCTGATGTTAAAGCTGACCGCGCCGCCGTAGACCGAGGGGTTCAGACTGCTGGAGAAGACGATGCTGGTGGGGGCCTTGTTCACGGCCTGGGTCAGGACGGACGACTGGCTGGCGGCGAAATTGATGTCGCCGGAATACGCGGCGTAGATCTGCGGGCTGCCTTGCGGCAGGCTGGATAGCGCGAGAGTGGCCGTGTACTGGCTGCCATTGGCAACCACTTGTGAAGTGCCGAGGATCACGGGCTGCGTGGCCGTGCTGACGTTGATGAACTGTACCGATCCGGTGGGTGTGCCGGCGCCGGGCGCGGTCACGGTGACCACGGCGGTCAGCACGATCTGCTGTCCGACGTTGGCCGCAGTGTTGTTGGACGAGATCGAGGTGGCGGTAGGGGCCTTGCCGACGGTCTGTAAGAGCGAGCCGGACGTGCTGCTGGCGTTGTAGTTCAGATCGCCGCCGTAGGTGACGGTGAGATTGTGCTGTCCGACCGGCAGAGCACCGGCCTGGCCGCCCGCGCCGGCGGTGAGAGTGGCGGTCATCACGCCGGCCACATTAGCCAGCGTTCCGATGCCGATCTGACTGCCGCCGTCGGTGAAGGCGACTGTGCCGGTAGGCAGCGGAGCACCAGCGCTCGGCGGCAGGACTATCGCCGTGAGCGTGACGGCCTGGCCGTAGACCGACGGGTTGGCATTGGAAGTGACCGAGCTCGTGGTGTTGCCCTTGCTGATGGTCAGCGTCTGTGGCGGCGAGGTGCTCTGGAGGAAGTTCGTGTCTCCCTGGCCGATGCCGCTGCCGAAGCCGTTGTAATGCGCGGAGATGCTGTGGCTACCCGTGACGCCGCCGCCTCCGATAGCGGTGAATGGCGGGCTCAGCATCGCGATGGTGATGCTGCCGGTTCCGGACGCATCTACCGCGCCGCTGGTGCCGAGCATGGTGCCGCCGTCGAAGAAGGTGATGCTGGCGCCGGGCGGGGTGGGCACGGAGGAGGCGCAGATGGTGGAGGAACCGGGCGCGAGTCCGCAGACGGTCGCGCTCAAGGTGATCTGTCCGCCGTAGGCGGGAGCGGCGGGCCAGGCGCCCGTGTTCAACACGGTCTTGGTGGCATCGGAGCTCACGGTGACGGTAGTGGCGGTGCCGCCGTTGCTCTGGCTGGTGCCGAAGCCCGCGTCGCCCTGGTAGGCGGCCACGATGGGGTTGGCGCCCACAGGCAGGTTGTTGAGGGTGATACTGGCCGTGGGCACACCGCCCACGAGCTGCAGCGTCGCGGGGCTGCCCAGCGAATTGCCGTTCATGGTGAACAGCACGTTGCCGGTCGGGTTGCCGGTACCGCCCGCGGCGTGGGTGACGGTCACGGTGAGCGTGACCGGCTGACCGAAGACGATGGCCGACGGGCTCGCGGTCACCGTGATACTGCCGGTCACGCTGGCTGCCTTGGCCACGTCAATGGGCAATGCCGCGGACATCGGCGATTGCAGGTAATTGGAGTCACCCACGAACTGCGCGGTAATCAGGTGGCTGCCGGCGGCCAGAGTGATGTTCGCGGTTTGCGGTGTGCCCGTGGCGGACACGACCGAAGCGATCTGGACGCTGCCGTCATAGAACTTGACGGCGCCGGTGTAAGGCGGGGTCGGGCTGGCGGGCGTCAGCGTGGCGGAAAGCTGAGTCTCCGTGCCATAAGTGAAGGCGTTGCCGGCCGAGGAAACCGGTACGCTGATGCTGACGGATGGGAAAGCGACGGAGATCGACTGCGCCGGAGAAGTGGCGCCGTTCAGGACTCCGATGCTGGCGCCTGCCGGAACGTAGGTGGCCGTAACCTGGTGCAGGCCCGAGCCGCGGTCTGTGCTGGAGGCATCGTAGATCACGGTGCAACTGCCGGTGGCGGTATTCGCTGTGCCTCCGCTCAGCGCATTGCCGCTGTTGGCGCAGGTGCCGTGACCGTTGGAGATCGGCGTGCCGCTGTCATTGATGGTGATGCTGCCGGCGGGCAGCACGCTCGCAGGGCCGCCCTGCACGGTGTAAGAGTAAGTTACCGTGCCGCCCAGCGCCACATTATTAGCGGACGGTGTCAGAGTTACCGTTGTAGGGCCGGGCTGGACCGTGTAAGGAGTAAGTGTGGCGTTGGAGGGCGCGGAGAAGTGAGTGTCTCCGGGCCAGGAGGCGGTGATCGTCCGCGCCGCGCCCGGAACCATCGAGGAGGTGGTCAGGCTGACGGAATTCGACGAGCCGCTGAAAGCCGCGGTGCCGAGAGTGGCCGCGCCCACGCTGTCGTTGAAGGTCACGGTTCCCGTGGGGGAGCCGGCGCCGCCGCCGGCCGGCGTGAACGTGGCGGTGAAGGTCACCGGCGTACCGAAGGCCACCGGCGAGGGCGGGTAGGCGCTGAGGGACAAAGTGCCGGAGTTCTGCACGACGGCAACACTATGAGTGGCGTCGGTAAGGGTGCTGTAATTGGCGTCGCCGCTGTAAGTGGTGGTGATCGTGTTGGCGCCGATTGCCGGGGCAGCGCCTGTATAGGTGGCGGTGCAGGCCCCGCCGGATAACGTGCAGGAGGCCAGAGTGGTCCCGCCGAGACTGAAGGTGAGCGTGCCGGTCGGGGTAGCGGGAGAATCCGCGCCTGCGTTGCCTGTGCCCACGGTGGCCGCAAGACTCAGCGAAGTACCGTACGCGGGGTTGGAGCTGAAAGTGAAGTTGGTGAACGACGGCGTAGCCTTGGTGACCGTGAAGTTCACGGCGCCGGAAACCGCCGCGCCGTAGTTCGCGTCGCCTGCCGGATACTTGACCACCAGAGTGTGGGTGCCGACTGTTTTGTCGAGCGGATTGAGGCTGAAGCTCATCGGGCTGGCGCCCGCGGCCAGGTTTCCGATAAGAGTGGCGCCGCCGTCCTTGAAGACCTGAAAGCTGTTAGCGAGCGCCGGAGTCACGGTGCCGCCCAACGTGTACGGAACCGCCAGGGTCGCGGTGTTGGTGGCGTATACGATACTGGCGGGCGCCGCAGCCAGAGAGCCGAATGTCAGCGCATCCGGATTGATGGTGATGTATATGGGGGCGCTGCTGCTGCCGGCGACGGCGCCGGCCACACTTCCGATGCTCTGGCTGCCGCCGCTGTAAGTGGCGACGATGGTGTGCGGCCCCGCCGACTTGGCCGGCGTGCTGCCGTCGTAAACGACCGGCGAGATGCAGGATGCGGTGTACGAGTTGGTGGCGCCCACCTGCGTGAACGTGCTCAAGCCGGCGCAGATTGCCGTGCCACTGGTGGAGCCGTCATAGATCGTCACCGAACCGGGCACGGCCGGGGTCGCGCCGGTGAAGTTGCCCAGGGTGACCGTCGCGGTGTAGTTGATCGACTGCCCCAGGCTGACCGGTTGGCTCGAGGCCGAGACCGAAACGGTGGCCGGCGTGGCATTCACGGTGAAGGGATAGCCGACTGAAGTAGACGGGGCGAAGTTGGGATCGGTGGTGCCTCCCGGATCGAAGAAAGCTTGTATCGAGTGAGTTCCGACCGAGAGCGGAGCGGAAGGGGCACAGGTCATCACGCCGGCGACCGCGGCCACGCCGGTACAATTCAGGAGATTCGAGCCATCGGCCTTGATCGTGACCTGACCGCCGACAGACTGCGAAGTAACCACGCTGGAGGTAGTCGTGCTCGTGAAGGTGAAGGTCTGTCCCCAGTTCACCTGGTTCGCGGGGCTGGATGTGACGCTGGTGACCGTGCTAGCCTTCGCGACATTGAAGGTCAGACTGTTCGGGCAACTCCCGGAAGCCAGGCAGCCGGCGTAATTAGTGTCGCCGTTGTAATCGACGGTGAGCGTATGGTTGCCGCCGGTGAGCGAAGAGCCCGAGAAGGGCAGGGAACCCAGGCCGCAGGGTCCGGTGATCTGGCTTTGCAGGCATCCGCCGGGAGCGGCCTGGAGCACCACGGTGCCAATGCCAGCGCCATCGAGACGGAACATGACGGTGCCCGTTGGAACCACGCCTCCGGCGCCGGTCACATAGGCGTTGAACGTCATGCCGGTGCCGACGCTCGGATTGTTGGGGGAGGCGTTAGAGGAGATGCCGTTGGCGGCGATGGCGCCCTTTCGAATCAGGTAAGGAGTGCCGGTGGCTCGGTTAGCCTGGAATCCCGAATTGGTGGCTGGGGTGAAGGCCGCAGTGGTCTGGTAGGTGTCGGCGTTCAGCGAGTTGACGCTTTGAACCGTGCCCACCAACACCTGGGCAAGATTGACAAGGTTCGAAGGCGACGTGCCCGCCAACTGGAAACTGATGAAGCCCGCGTTGCCGCCCACCGCCCCCAGCGATACGTCGCCGAAGCCGTTGTCGCCCGAGACGGTCGCGCTCACCGGGAGCGCGGTGCCGACCGCGGAGTTGTTCTGGCTCGCATTGGGCTGAATGGAACTGATGGTGACCGTATCGACTACGTTGTAAGTCACGGCGTTGCTCGCGCTGTCGTTGAAGTGCGAATTGCAGGTGCTGCTGCCGCTGCAATTGAAGACGGCGGAGATGCTGTGGGTCCGGGCGAGGGGAGAAATATGGTTGAGGTAGCACACGCCGGGAATGGCGCACGCGGTGTCCTGCCATTGGAACATCAGGGCGGGAGCGCCCAGGATGCCGGTGTTGATGACTTGCGGGCTGCCCGCGGAAAGGCCGTCCACGAAGACGGTGATGGTGTTGAAGTAGTTGATCGGAATGTTCGGGACGCTGGTGTCCGTCACCGTCCCCTTGACGGTGACGACGGTGCCGTAGTTGTTCTGCGCGGAGTCGGCGGCGATTACTGTTTGGCTCGTGTCCGCATCGGTGAAGATTGTCTGAGCCTGCGACTGGCTACCCGTCGCTGTCATGAGAAAGCGGACGCCGAGGTGGCTACTATCGATGTGGAATCCGCCGACTGCGATCTGGCCGGTGCTATCGGCCACGGCCGCGGCGGTGAACTCGACGTTGTGCTGATCGAGCGGGAACGCGCGGACTTCGAGGAGCACCTGTTCGCCGGGTCTCCAGCCAGAACCAGTGAAGCCGGCGGTGTCGCCGGGCTGGTAATCGGGCTTGGCGGATTCGACGGTGGCAAAGCGGTATTGCTCGATGCCGGAAACATATTCGCCGTTGCTTTTTCCGCCCGCGACCATCACGGCCCCGCGGCGCAGCAGGGCGGACGCCATCGCGGTGCGCGCGCTGTGCATGTTCGCGGCCGCGGCGATCTTGCCTGTGAAAGGCGAGTAAATCTCGGTGGAGTCCAGGGCCCCCTCGGCGTTGGTGCCGCCGATCAGCAGGACTTGGCCGTTGTTAGTGAGAAGAACGGACTGATGA
>DATJYJ010000305.1:0-14163 GCA_035578025.1 Verrucomicrobiia bacterium | reverse complement strand
TTGTTCGAATTCCGGAGTCACCGGCGCGTTGATTGCCAACGGGCCGGCCTGCCAAGATTGGGCGGTCACAGAAGGTATCCTTTCGATTATTACAGTGGCATATCCTCAGGCCGCTGTTCCACCGCAGCTGCCCGGAATCAGTCGCTACAAAGAGGCCAGCGAGCCATCCTCCTGGAAGGCCGGCGGAAAGGGCCGCGTGCCCTGAAATGGGTATCTCTTTAACGCCGCTTCGCTCACTTCGAAACCGAGGCCTGGTTTAGTGGGCAGCGGATAACGGCCGTTGATCATGCGCATAGCCGGGAAGCCGGTGAGGTCCTCCCACACGCGGTTCATCGGGCCGGCTTCCACGAAACCGCAAATCTCCTGCGCCAGGAAATTCGGAATGGCGGCATCCACATGCAGGCTCGCGATTCCGCCCACGGGTCCCTCGCAGGCGTGCGGAGCCATTCGTATGCCTGCGGCGTCCGCGGCGGCGGCCACTTTCCACAGCGCGGTGATCCCGCCGACGTGCGCAATATCCGGCTGGAGTACATCTACAATCCCGAGATCGATCAACTCGTTGAACCCGTACGCCGCGATCAGGCGCTCGCCGGTAGCCAGAGGCGTCGTCGATTTCCTGGCGGCCCGTTGCATGGCCCGTACATTCTCCGGCGGGCAGATCTCTTCCGCAAAGAAAAGATGCAGCGGCTCGATTTCGCGCAGTAGGATCGCCGCCACGGTGGGACTCGGCCTCGCGTGAAAATCCACCGCGAAATCGAGATCGGGCCCCAGGCCCTCCCGCAACGTCTCCATGTGTTTCACTGCGCGTTTCAGTTTGCGATCGGTCTCGACCCACTCCAGCAGGTCGGGCAATTGAAACTTGAGCGCGGTCACGCCGGCCTTGCGCGTGCGGTCTCCCAGTTCCTTGGCTTCTTGCAGCGTCCACGCCTGGGCGTGATAGTATCCGCGCACGCCCCGCGGATCGACCGGTCCGCCGAGCAGTTCGTACACCGGCATTCCCAGTATCTTGCCGCGTATGTCCCAAATCGCCTGGTCGATCCCCGAAATCGCCGAGCCGAGCACCGGGCCGCCGCGATAGAAGCTGCCGATATACATCAATTGGTACAGGTGCTCGGATTGCATCGGGTCGCTGCCCACGATGAAGTCCCGCAGGTCGTTGACGCAGGCCATGGCAGCCCCGGCCTTCCCTTCGAGCGTGGCCTCGCCCCATCCCACGACGCCCTGGTTGGTCTCGAGCTTCACGAAAACGTAGGGGCGGTCGGAGCGCGCGATCTTCTCGTCCAGCGTGACGCCGAAAACCTGCATGCCCGTGATGCGCAGCTTCGACCCGACATCCTTGAATACTTCCGAGCCCGGAGGGACCGCCGTGGCGGGCGCGAAGGCGCATCCGCAGCCCGCAGCCAGGTTGCGCCGGGAGCCGCGCAGCCCTCCGCCGGAGACGCTCAGGGCGCCCAAGGCTCCCAAAAGATCACGCCGTCTCATACCTTCTCCTCGCTATAGCGATCCAGCGATTTCTCGTTCACGTCGATCCCGAAGCCCGGCTTGTTGACGAGCGGGGCAAACCCATCCTTGGCCGTTTCCGGATTCCCGGAAACCAGCTCCGCGCGCATCGCCGCATCGCGCTCGGAGCCGGGAAACGGGACCTGCTGGATGAACGAATTCGGCAAGCTCGCGGCCAGATGTATGCCGGCGGCCGTCGCGATGGGACCGCCGTCGTGATACGGCGCCACGGCCACGTAATGCGTCTCCGCGATCGCCGCCATGCGCCGGATCTTGACCATGCTGTTGAGCCCGAGGCTGGGACGCAGCAGATCGACAGCCCCCCAGCGCAGCAGGTTCTGGAACACGCTGATCTCGTGCACCGAGCGGCCCAGCCCCACCGGCAACACGCTCTCTTCGGTGATGCGCGCCAGGCCGTCGTGCGTGAGGACCTCGGTAGGCTCGTCGAACCACAGCAGGTGGTTCTTTTCGAGCGCCGTGGCGACGAAAGCGGCATCTCCAGGCGTCAGCCTGCCGGCCGCGTCCAACACGAAATCCAGGTCCGGACCCGCCAGGCTGCGCATGCGTTCGATGCGCGCGCGCACGCTATCCACGTATGCCTGCATGCGCCACATCGCATCGCGCGTTGGAATCGGCACGGTGAAGGCCCGGAAGCCCTGCTGCGCGGCCCGTTTCAGCGGCGCTTCCAGCGCACTCTCGTTTTCGCCTTCCAGCCCCGCCAGAACGCGCGCCTTGAAGCGCGTCGGGCCTCCCAGGAACTGGTAGACCGGCGTCTTGCTGGCCTTGCCTTGAAGATCGAGGAATGCGTTGTTCACCGCCGCTTCCATCGCCGGCGCCGCGGCCAGCCGGTGGCGGATGTATTCGGATTCATTCGGCCGCCGCCCCGTAGCGGCGGCACTGGCATCGCGGATCTCGGCGCTGGTCGCCGCGCCGCCTTCGCCATATCCGGTCAGGCCGCCCCGTGTTTCGAGCCGCAGCACGGTATAGCGGCGGCCCGAGTCCGGCTCCCGCAGGCGCCAGCCCTGCACGCTGGCGATCGCCATGCGGTCGGTCGATGCCGCCTGCGGCGCGAACGCCGGAAGATCCTTCCAGATTTTCCGCCTCATGGTGTGCGCTCCTGACAGTGAATTTAGGCAAAACGTATTCTATACCTTGCGGCGGGCGGTAGCACGATGTGCAACGATAATTGCGCATTGTGAGCTACAGCCCACAAATCGGGCCAATAGCTCAAAAGAGCTATTGTTGGGCCTCCGCTCCCGTAAACATACTCTCCGCAAGCGGGATGCGATTCCGGCAGGCCGGTCGGGAGCCGGGCGCCGGTGCAGTGAGGGGAGGGTTGCCATGTCGAACCTCTATCGTTTGGGTGTATTCGTTTTCTTTGCCTGCCTGGGGCACGCGCAGGTCGAGCGCGCGTCCATCCTGGGGAATGCGACCGACAATACGGGCGCCGCGGTGCCCAACGTCGTCGTCACCGTCACCAACACAGCCACCAACACCAGCGTCCGCGTAGTCACCGATTCCGCCGGAGCTTTCACGGTCTTGAACCTCATCCCAGGCGCCTACTCGGTGTCCGCCGCGCTTGCCGGCTTCAATCCCGTGACCTACCGCGGAGTCGAGTTGCAGGTCGGTCAGCAGGCGCGGCTCGATCTTCACATGCAGGTCGGCGAGCTCAAACAGACCGTTGAAGTGGCGGCCTCGGCCACGATGCTTCAAACCGAGAATGCCGCGGTCGGACAGGTCATCAACAATACCGCGGTCTCCACGCTGCCTTTGAACGGCCGCAACTTCGTCCAACTGGCCATCCTGGCTCCCGGCGTCACAGGCCTGGACTACGCGCAAACCGCCACCATCAATTCCGGCACGCGGCCCGATGAATTGCGCCCCGGAGGAACGGCCCTCCAAGCCAATGGCGCCTCGAACTATTCCAACCAGGTGCTGCTGGACGGAATCGACAACACCGAGATGATCTCGCACACCTTCGTCGTCCGGCCGCCTGTGGACGGCGTGCAGGAGTTCAAAGTCCTCACCAATAATGCAGGCGCGGAGTATGGCCGGGCCGGCGGAGCGGTGGTCCTGATGACCTCGAAATCCGGCAGCAACCGGCTTTCGGGATCGCTGTTCGAATACCTGCGCAACGAGGTGCTCGACGCGCGCAACTTCTTTGCCCTTGCCGGCGGCCCCAAACCGCCCTACAAGCTGAACCAGTTCGGAGGCAGCCTTGGTGGGCCGGTGATGCTGCCGCATTACAACGGCAAGGACCACACCTTCTTCTTCGCCGATTACGAGGGCTATCGCGAAGTCTTCGGCTCGCCCATCGTCTCCACTGTTCCGACCGCCGCCGAGCGTGCGGGCAACTTTCAGGGAATTGCCGCCAATGGCATCTACGACGCGCTATCCACGGTGCCCAATCCCGCCGGCGGCGCCAACATCCGCACGCGTTTCCCGAACGACTCGATTCCCGCCAACCGGTTCGATGCCATCGGCTCGGCGCTGGCCAATCTCTACCCGCTTCCGCAGACCTCGGCGCGCGTCAACAACTACACCAGCACGCCCATCAAGCGCAGCAACGTGCATCGCGGCGATGCGCGCGTCGATCACCAGGCGTCCCCCACCAACAGCCTCTTTTTCCGCTATTCCGTGGATTGGGACCAGATCCAGATGCCGAACACCTTCAACGACGCCATCGGCGGCAACGAAAACAGCTTCGCCGGGCCGGAATCGGTGCACAGCCACAACCTGGTCGCGTCCTGGACGAGGACGTTTTCGCCCGGCACGGTCGGCGAATTCCGTTATGGCTACACGCAGTACAACATGGCGCTGCTCACGTCTTCATTGACCAGCCCCGTCTGGAATATGATCCCCGGCCGCGACACCACCACCCCCTACGAACCGAACGCGCCGATCATCGGCATGAGCGGATATGCGGGACTGGGAACCGCGCGCTCCGAGCCGTTGATCCGCGACGAGCACATGCACCAGGCCATCGCCAATATCAGCTCCTTGCGAGGCAATCACAGCTTCCGGTTCGGGACCGACCTGCACTTCCGCGGCGTCAGCGAGACCGCCAGCCCGCCCGGCGAAAGCCTGTTCGGACGCTGGAACTTCGACCCCAGCTACACCAACAACCCCGCGGCGCCCGCCGGCACCGGCGACGCCATCGCCAGCATGATCCTCGGCTACCCCCTGGTGCTCCGCCGCGACGTGTTTCTGCCGGGAACGGCCAACCTGACCACGAACGAGCTGGATTTCTACGCCAAGGACGATTGGCGTGTCAGCAAGACTCTCACTCTGAATCTCGGCCTGCACTACGAAATCAACACGCCCTTTACCGAAGCGCACAACTACTGGGCCAGTTTCAATCCGGCCACCGGGCAGCAGCTCATCGCCGGGCAGAACGGCGTCAGCGCCACGGCCAATGTCAACACCGACTACAAGGCCATTGGCCCGCGCGTCGCGCTCGCCTGGCAGGCCACTAAGAACACCGTCATCCGCGCCGGATATGGCTTGTTCTACGACCCGCAAGGCAACGCCGGTACCAACATTCGCCAGGAGCGGCAGCCGCCGTTCGACTTCGTCCTCAACGTAAACGAATCGGGCAACGATGTTCCAACCCTGCTCACCAGCGCTGGCTTCCCCATTGTCACCACTCCACCGGCACTCACCAAAGGTCCCGCCCTGTACGCGCTCAAAGGCGTGACTCCGGACTACCGCAACGCGCAGATACAGCAGTTCAACTTCAGCGCGCAGCAGCAGCTCACCAACAACCTGGTCCTGACCGTCGGGTTCGTCGGTTCGGCCGGGGCGCATCTCTCCTGGGCCCCGAATATCAACCTTCCCTTGCCCGGGCCCGGTGCGGTCGATCCGCGCCGCCCGTACGCCGCGATTCTGCCGGCGGTCACCTCGATCGCCTGGATCGAGAGCGCCGGGAACTCGTTCTTTTCGTCAATGCAGGTCAATCTGGAAAAGCGCCTCAGCCACGGACTCTACCTGCTCGGCAACTGGACCTGGTCGCACGGCCTCGATAACGCGCTCAGCGATGGCGGTGTCCCCGGCCCCGTGCCGCAGGATCCCAACAATCGCCGCGCCGATTGGGCCACCTCCAATAGCGACATCCGCCATCGCGTGAACGTCGCCGCGACTTACCATCTTCCATTCGGCCGCGGCAGCGGTATGGCGTCGCAGCTCGTGCGCAATTGGCAAATCGGCGAGGTGCTCGTGGTCCAATCCGGTCTGCCGTTCACCGTGACCGTACCGGGCTCACCGTCCAACACCGGGGCCGGCAGCCGTGCCAACCCCGTGATCGGAACGAGCACGCTTCCTGCGCAGCAGTCGATCAACCAGTGGTTTAATCCGGCCGCGTTTGCCATTCCTCCGGCGTATTCGTGGGGAACACTGGCTCGCGACAGCCTCAACGGACCGGGGCTGGTCAATCTCGACACCATGGTGACCCGCAGATTCATGTTCGGCGAGCACCGCAGCCTGGACTTTCGATGGGAGCTGTTCAACGCGCCGAATCATCCGCAATTCGGCGTGCCGGCTTCGACCATCGGGGTCGGCGGCGTGGCTACCATCACCTCCACCCAGCGGGCCAACCGTCAGATGCAGTTCGCCCTGCGGCTGGCGTTTTGAGGTTGTTCACACCGGCCGAACCTCGACCAGCGCCTGCGCGCCGCCTGCGATTCGCACCGGATTCCGCAATGCCCGCCCGAATTCCGCGAACCGCACCTGCATGACGTCGCCATCCTGCAACTGAATCCCATCTCCGAAGCTGAATGCGTCGGCGCCGAAAAAATGCACGTGGATATCGCCGGGCCGGCGGTGCGCTTCGAACTTGAAATGATGATGCTCCAGGTTCGCCAGGCTGTGGCACATCACCGATTCGCCGGTCTGAATCGGCTTGCACCACAGGACCGTGCCCGCACGCTCGATGGAGACCTCGCCCTCCACGTGATGGAAATCGGGATCGGCAACCAGCTCCGGCCCGATGGCGCAGGTGCGCAGCTTCGACGCAGCCAGGTAGAGGTAGTTCTTCTTTTCGAACCGGTGGTCGGAGAATTCGTTTCCCGCGGCCATCCCCAGCCGCCGCGGCTGGCCCGCGTCGTCGATGATGTACACGCCGGCGATCTCCGGCTCCTCGCCTCCGTCGTCCGCATAGGTGGGCACGTCCAGCGGTTGGTTGTGCGCGCGCAGGGTAGCGCCCGTGCCCTTGTAAAACCACTCGGGCGCGACGCCGATCTGTCCGGCCGCGGGACGGCCGCCTTCCACGCCCCACTGATACATGCGCATGCTGTCGGTAACCTGCGCGTCCGCGGCGTGCATGGCCTGCCGGTTGGCGGCACTGCGGATGTGGCTCAACCCGGTCCCGCTCACCAGGCAGCGCGCGGGCTCCAGAGGATGATCGGCCGCCGGCAGGATCGTCCACTGCGAACGCCCGGCGTAAATCTCGCGGTAAGGCAGTTGTTCCGCTGTGAGGTCCTGTTCCGCGGCCCGCGCCAGGGCCGTCCCGCTGCCCAGGGCGGCGCCGGCGAGCGCGTAAACCGAGTGATGTGTCCGCAACAGGCGGATCTGTTCGCCTTCGACTACCCCGAGGCGGCGTCCCCCGGGGCCATTCAATTGAATCAGTCGCATCGCTTCTCTATTCAATCACCGCGAACTGCGCCAGGGCATCTTCTTTGATCGTGATCCCCAGGCCGGGAACGTCGTCGCGCAATTCGATAGATCCATTCACGGGCTTGGGCTCGCCTTCGAAGATGTACCAGAACAGCTCGTTGCCGATCTCCACGTCCACGATGGGGAAGAACTCCGCCATCGGCGAGTTCAGGCTGGACATCACCACGTGGAAATTGTGCATCTGCCCGGCGTGCGGCACCACCGGCACCGAGAACGACTCCGCCAGGGCCTGCACCTTTCGCGCCTGCGTAATGCCGCCCACGCGGTTGGTATCGAACTGAATGTAGTCCACCGCCCTGGCATCGAGCATGTCGCGGAAGCCGTAGATCGTGTGTTCGTGCTCTCCGCCCGCGATCGGCACGCGCCCCAGGGCCTTCAGTTCCGCGTAGCCGTGAATGTCGTCCGGGATCACCGGCTCTTCCAGCCAGCGCAGGTGGAACGGCTCCAGTAGCGGCAGCATGCGGCGCGCATAGTCGAGGGTCCAGCCCATGTATGCGTCCGCCATCAGGTCGATCTCGTCGCCGATCACCCCGCGCGCCGTGCGCACCAGCTCGATATTCCGCTGCATGCCCGCCGCGCCATCCAGCGGCCCCCAGCCGAAGCGCAGCTTCATCGCGCGATACCCCTGCTGTTTGTAGCACTCCGCTTCGCGCGCTAGTTCGTCGAGCGGCTGGCTGTACAGCCGGCTGGCATAAACCGGAATCTTCGGCTTGGTGCGCCCGCCCAGCAGCTTGAAGACGGGCTGATGGGTGGCTTTGCCCATCACGTCCCAGATCGCGATATCCACCGCGCTGATCGCCACCATGGCCACGCCCTTGCGGCCGAACGCCATCGTCTGCCGGTACATGTGCTGCCACAGAAACTCGTAATCGAACGGATCCTTGCCGATGAGCAGCGGCTTGAGGTAGAGATCGATGAGCTGCTTGGTCACTCGCGGCGAGAGTGCCGCGTTGCCGATCCCCACCAGCCCGCTATCGGTGAATACCTCGACGATCAGCCAGCCGTAGAAACGGAAGCCGCCCATGGAATCCGCGGGCAGATCCAAAAGGTCCATGGGATTGGTGCAAAAGTGCGGCTGCGGCGGCACGGTCTTGCCTCGCCACTCGACGACTCGCGTTCGAACATCCGTGATCTTCATGAGGTCCCCTCCAGAATGAGCGGTTGTACGCGCCGCACCGTCGCCAGGATGACCAGAAATCCGGCGACGTGCAGCGTGCTGACAATGCCGAAAACGGTCCCGTATCCGAAACCGTGATCGAGAAGATAACCGGCGGCCAAGCCGAACACCACCCCGCCCATGGCGCCGCCGAATCCCACCATCCCCGCGACCGACCCCACGGCATTGCGCGGGAACAGGTCCGCCGGCACGATCATCACCAGCGTCGACCACGATTGCTGCCCGAAAAACGCGACGCTGAACAGCACGATCGCGAGCTCGACCGGCACCCTGGTCACGAAGTATGCCAGCGGCATGACTCCCGCGCTGAGGCCCAGCGCCAGCTTGCGCGAAAAATCGAGCGGCAGGCCGGAACGGATCAGGCGGCTGGAAAACCAGCCTCCACAGAGGCTGCCGATTCCGGATGCGGCGTACGGAATCCAGGCATAATACCCGACCTGCCTGGTATCGAAGCCGCGCGCGTCGTAAAGATATTTGGGCAGCCAGAAGAGGTAGAAATACCACGCGGCGTCGCTGAGAAACTTGGCGATGACCAGTCCCCAGACCTGGATGTAGGTCAGCAGGCGCAGCCACCCGGTTGCAGGTTCCGCTTGCGAACCGGCCTGCCCCGGCGAATGGTAGACGCTCACCCACCACACCACCCACGCGAGCCCCACCGCGCCGGAAAGAAAGAATACCCAGCGCCAGCTCAGGTTGGCCAGAGTCATCGCGATCAGCGGCGGCGCGCACACCGCGCCCAGGGCCGTACCGGCATTGATGATCCCCATGGCGGTGGCGCGCTCGCCCACCTGGAACCATTCCGCGACTGCTTTTGTCGCCGCCGGAAAACCGCCGCCTTCGCCCATTCCCAGCAGAAAACGGCTGGCCAGCAGAAACCCCGAACTCGCCGCGAGCCCGTGGCTGGCGCAGGCCAGCGACCACCAGACCATGATCAGCAGAAATCCGCGCCGCGTGCCCAGCGCATCCACCAGCTTGCCGCCGCCCGCGTACATCAGCGCATAGGCCGTCAGAAACGCGGCCTGCAGTTGCGAAAACTGCGTATTGGAAATAGGGATGTCCCGCTGAATCGCTTTGATCGCCACCGGCAGCGTCTGCCGGTCGAAGTAACTGATGGCGATCGCCGCGCTGATCAGGAGAGCGATCCGCCAGCGCAGAGATGAGCTCATTGAGTTTCCCGAACCTGGAGCCGGCCGCGAAGGCGAATGTCCTCGGACGAGCTTCCGATCATCACATCGAACGCCCCCGGCTCTACGGCGAACCTCTTCGATTTGACATCGTAGAATGCCAGGTCGCTCGCCGGAAGCGTGAACGTCACCTGCTGCTTTTCCTTCGGGTTCAGTGCAATCCGCCGGAAGCCCCGCAGTTCCTTGATGGGCCGCTTGACGCTGGGATTCTCCGCGTGCACATAAAGCTGCGCCACCTCGTCGCCGCGGCGTGTGCCGGTGTTCTGAATTTCGAAGCCGATCGTCGCCGTACCGTCGGCATTCATGCGCGCCGGAGAGATCTTCAGCCCGTCGTAGCGGAACGTGGTGAAACTCAGGCCGTGTCCGAAAGCGAACTGCGGCTTGCCCGTGAAATACAGGTACGTGAAGCCCTTGGTGACGTCGTATTCGTCCTGCGGCGGTATCTGGTCGAGCGAATCGTAGACCGTGTACGGCAGCCGCCCCGCCGGATTGTAGTCGCCGAAAAGCACACCGGCCAGCGCCGTGCCCGCCTCCTCGCCCGGATACCACACCGCCAGAATCGCCGGGACATTCTCGCTCGCCCATTTGACCGACACCGGCCCGCCGCTCATGATCACCGCAACCGTCTTTGGATTGGCCTTGTACACTGCTTCGAGCAACTGCTCCTGCGATCCTGGCAGGTCGAGACTCTTGCGGTCGCGGCCCTCGGCCTCCACTCTCAGGTTCGTGCCCAGGAACAGAATGGCGGCATCCGATTTTCGCGCCAGGTCCGCTGCCTGCTCGATCTCGCCCGCTTTGGCCGGCTCCAGAATATCGCACCCCGCCGCATACTCGACTTTCACGTCCGGGCCCAGTTTCGCGCGGATGCCGTCCACCGGGCTGACGATCGCCGGTTTCGCGCCGAAATAATTCCCCGTCTCGAAATGGTCCGCCTGCGGCCCGATTACCGCCACCGACTTCAGCCTGCTCTTATCCAGCGGCAGGATTCCGCCCTGGTTCTTCAGCAGCACAATCGATTCCTGCGCCGTCTTCAACGCCAGCTCCCGGTGCGCCTGCGACGCAATCACATCGCCGGCAATCTTGGAGAACGGCACCATCTCCGGCGGATCGAACGCGCCCAATCGGAACGCCACGCGCAGCACCCGCGTCAACGCCTGGTTCACCACGGCCTCGGAAACCAGGCCGCTGCGCACCGCGCCCGGCAGGGACGCTCCGTAGAAGTTATCGTCCAGATCGCACCCGGCCTCGATCGCACGCGCCGCGGCGACTTCCACCTTGTCCGTGATCTTCGCCCCTTGCACCAGGCTGCTGCCGATCCCGCCCAGGTCGGACACCACGAAGCCGTCGAAGTGCCACAACCCGCGCAGAATGTCGGTCAGCAGGTATTTGTTGGCGATATTCGGGACGCCGTTCAACTGGTTGTAGGATGCCATCACGGATTGCGCCCGGCCCTCGATGATTCCGGCCTTCCAGTGAGGCAGCCAGTATTCCATCAGGATCCGCTCGGGCACCTGCGCCGAGAGGCTGTGCCGGTCCGTCTCCACATTGTTCACTGCGAAGTGCTTCAGCGTCGCGGCCACCTTCAGGTATTTCGCATGGCTGCCCTGCAGTCCCTGGACGTACGCGACCGTGATCCGCCCCGCCAGGTAAGGATCTTCGCCGAAGCACTCCTGGATGCGTCCCCATCGCGGATCGCGGCTGATATTGATCACCGGCGAGCGGTACACTAGTCCGTGCTTCGAGCGCGGTCCGTCGGCGCCGATGTTGTACAGGGCACGGGCTTCGTCGGACATCGAATCCGTGATCGTCTTGATCAGCGCGGGATCCCACGTGGCGGCCATGCCGATCGCGGTCGGGAAAAGCGTGGTCGGCTGCTTCGACCATACCCCGTGCAACGTCTGGTTCCAGCCTCCCCACGCCGGAATGTGCAGGCGGTCGTTGCGCGACGAAAGGTGGTTCAACTGCGCCGCCTTCTCTTCCAGGCTCATTTGCGAGATCAGGTCCGCGATGCGCGCTTCGATAGGCTGTGCGGGATCTTGATAGATACCCTGTGCCCGCGCCGGAGTATGGCCGGCCGCCAGAATCAATACCGCCAGGTAGCGCATATCAGAAGATCAGTTTCAGTCCGAACTGGATGTTGCGCGGTGTGCTGATGGTGGACGTCACCACGCCGCCCGACGCCGTGTCGATATTCGTGCCCGGCGCCGAGAAACTCGGACTGTTGGTCAGGTTGAATGCCTCCGCCCGGAACTGCAGCCGCACCCGCTCGGTGAACGTGAATTGCTTGAACAGCGAAAGGTCCAGGTTCTTGAAACGATCCTCGCGCAGAATGTTTCCGCCGGAGTTGCCGTAGGTGTAGCTCGCGGGCAGGGTGAACGCCGTCTTGTCGAACCAGTTGGATATCGTCGGATTGTCGACCTTGCCCGAGCCGATGCGAATCGGCCGCTGCCCGCCGATCCCGGTGTTGGCCGCGTCCCGGGAGATCGTGGGCGTAAACGGCCGGCCGCTGCGCAGCACCACGATACCCTGAAGCTGCCAGCCGCCCAGCGCCGCATCCACCGCCCGATTGGCGCTCCCCAGCAGCTTCTTGCCCTTGCCGACCGGCAGCTCGTAACCGACGCTCGCCGTCAGGTTCTGCGGTATGTCGAATCCCGTGAGGGCGCGCTCATATGCGTAATTGCCGCCCACCGCCGGGACATTCGAAGTCGTGATGCTCTTCGACCACGTGTAGGAAACCAGGTACCACAGCCCGCCGCTGAAGCGCTTCTGGAATTTCGCCTGCAGCGCGTGGTACCTGGAGGAGGCATCCTGCCCGTTGTAAGTAATCGAGCCGAAGGTCGGCAGCGGTCTTCTCGCCTGAATCGCTCCGGGACCGGCCGGCGGATTGTTGATCGGGTTGGCGTCGTACAGGTTGGTGCCCTTGTTCGCGACGTAATTCACTTCCATCACGGAATCGTGCGGCAGTTCGCGCTGCACACCGAAGCTCCAGTGCTGGTCGTAACCCATGGGCATGTTCGGATACCCGCCCGTCAGGCTCGCCGCCGTGGCCGACCCTCCGATCGGACGCCCCACAAAGAACGTCGCCATCGTGCGCAGCCCGTCGTTGAACACGGTCTCGCTCAGCGTATAGGGAACCATGTTGTGGTTCACCCGGTTGCCGCTGCTTTCCACCTCGTAGAAAATCCCGTATCCGCCGCGCAGGACGGTCTTGTTGTCGAACGGCCGCCACGCGAATCCGAAGCGCGGCGCCCACTGGGCCTTGTCCGTTGCCGTGCAGTTCGCTGCGATCCCCGCCTGGCTGCAGGTCTGGACCAGGTTGCCCAGCAGCGCGTTCGCCGTGGGCGCCGCGAACTGCGCGCTCAGGTCGATGGCCTGCACCGCAATCGGTTTCGGCGAATTGGGCAGGATCGTCCCCACCTGCCCTTTGTACCCGTTCAGCCACGGCGAGTATTCGTAGCGCAGCCCGATATTCAGCGTGAGCCGCTCGTTCACCTTCACGTCGTCCTGCGCGTACAAGTGCCAGTACGTGGCATAGCCGCCGAACCAGTCCGCCGGGAAGTTGCGCCCCACCGAGTAGGGAATCCCGAGCATGTAATCGGCGAACGCGTCGCCCGTGCCCGCCGGCTTGGCGGGGTTCTGCGTGATGCTGCCATTGAAGGTCCACTGCCCCTCGTACACGCCGCTGTCGGTGAACAGCGGCACCCAGTGTCGGATCTGACCGCCGAATTTGAAGATGTGGCGGTTCTTCACCCAGGTCAGGTTGTCGCTGTACTCCCATACCTTGAGGTCTTGCGTCTTGGGCCGCTGATCGAACGTCGAGCCCGCCAGCGAAGCGTAGCCGCTCCACCCGAAATCCGGGAACGAGCCCGCCACGCCCGGACGATGCCCGGTGTCCTCGAAGCCGGGGACTCCCGCCTTCGAATAGAAATCCGTGCCCTGCAAAAATGCCTGGAGGTCGATCGCGTTGGGCAGGTAATTGAACCGGAATTCGTTGATCAGCGACGGCTTCAGATTGCTGTTCAGCGCCGCGACCACGTTGTGCCCCCGCGTGTTCAGCGAAGCGTAACCCAGCGCCGGAAACGCGTTGGGATCGTTCTCCTGGTAGTTGATGAAGCTGTAGCGCACGAACGCGCGATGCTTGCTGGTGATCGTCTGGTCCACGCGAACCGTGGCCTGGTCCTGATCCAGGGCGGTCGAAGGCGCGAAGATCGCGCGGTTGCCGGAATTCGGATCCGCCAGGTAGGCGGCGAAGAACTGCGCCTGCGGCGACAGGCGCGCCGTGGGAATGCGGTTGCCCGGAAACGGCGCCGCATTGGTCGGGTCGTAAATGGGATTCAGCCCCGGCGCACTGAAGTCCCCGGCCTTCTGCGCCGGCGTAGGCACGATACTGTTGAACACCGTGCCCGCACGCTGCCGCATCCCCTCGTAATTGAGGAAGAAAAACGTCCTGTTCCGGCCGTTGTAAACCTTCGGAATCCGCAGTGGGCCGCCGATGGCGCCTCCAAACTGGTTCCGCTTCAGCACGTCGCGCTGCAGCGCGAAGAAGTTCCGCGAATCCAGCTTGTCGTTGCGCAGAAACTCGAACAAGACGCCGTGATACTCGTTGGTCCCGCTTTTGGTAGTGCCATTGAG
>DATJYJ010000304.1:0-3069 GCA_035578025.1 Verrucomicrobiia bacterium | reverse complement strand
CAAAGTCCGCGACCCGCGCGCCGAAGTTCTGAGCCGCGTCGCCGAATCCATGGCCGGCGCTCGTCTGGAGAATCGCCAGCTCTACGAGCTGGCCCGCGAAGTCGAAAAAATTGCTGTCCGCCTTCTCGAAGAGCAGAAGCCCGGGCGCAATCTCCGCACCAACGTCGAATTTTTCACCGCTCTCGTTCTTCAGGCCCTCGGCCTCGAGCCGCGAACGTTTGTCGCCATGTTCGCCTGCGGTCGCACCGCCGGCTGGTGCGCTCACGTCATCGAACAGCGCGCCGAAGACCATCTCATCCGCCCCCAATCCGAATACATCGGCCCCCGCGATCTCAAACTCCCGTCGTAGCGCTCCCTGTGTAGCGCCGACCTTTAGGTCGGCATCCTGGCGGGTGGCGTTGTAGCGCTCCCTGTGTAGCGCCGACCTTTAGGTCGGCATCCTGGCGGGTGGCCGGGTGCGGCGCCCTTTGCCGCCTTCATCAGCAAAGGCTGCGGTTCTTTCCGGACGTTTCGCCAATCCTCCCGCCCCTCTATCCCCCACTGCCCTCCCTCCGGTGGTATCCTCCCGCCATGGAAGCCCGCCATAGGTCGGCATGGCGGCTCTCCCGTGCGCCGTTCTCCTGACCCGGGCATTGCAGTGAGCGCGAATTCAACTCCGGCTCTCGCTCTCCCGCGTGGAAGCGCTGCGCGCACCCGTCGCGGCGGCGTCGTGGACCGCTATTTTTATTTCTCCATGACGCTCCTCATCGCCGCCGTCGTCATTTACGGCTTCAGTCACACCATCTTTCACACCTTCGGTCCCGGATCCCACCCGCGTCTGCGTGTCTATATCCACGCCACGCTGTTCTCGTCGTGGGTGTGGCTTCTCATCGTGCAGTCCACGCTCGTCCGCGCCGCACGCGTCGCCTGGCATCGCACCCTCGGCTGGCTCGGAGTCGCCATGGGCGCTCTCATTCCTCCGGTCGGTGTGATCACGCAGCTCCACGCCGGCAGCGTCGAGGTGGCTCTTCCATCCGGCCTCTGGGACATGTTCGCCTTCGGCTCTACGTTTCTGGCCGCCGTGATTTTGAGGAAGCGGCCGGAGTTCCATCGTCGGCTGATCCTCGCCGCCACCTGCGCCCTCACCGGTGCCGCGTTCGGCCGCTTTCCGGAAGAGATGTTCCTCTCGCATTACGGCTACGCCGGTGTGGACCTGCTCCTCCTTCTCGGCGCCGCGCGCGATTTCTGGGTCGACGGCACCGTCAACCGCGTCTATCGCTATGTCCTGCCCTTCTTTGTCTTGGGACAGACGCTGGTGATATACACCGCCGGTCAGCATCCCGACCTGTGGCGCCGCGTCGCCGACTGGATGATGTCAATGGGCGCGTAAGCGCGAGACCCGTTCAGCGAGGGCACCGGTTTAATGTGCGCAAGGTGTTCAAACGAAGGACCGTACAAATTATGGCCGTGAGATCGAATTTCCACCTTCCAGGCGTCGCCGCTTTTTTGGTGGCTTGTCTTGCAGGCGTCGGCTGCGATTCTTCCAGCACCCGGAGAGGTCCGGGCATCACCGTGACCGTTGCCGGTCCTGCCGACACCTTGAATGCCGGTTCCCCGTTTCCGTTCACCGTCACAGTCCAGAATGCTCCGACTTCCGGAGTCACTTGGTCCGTTGTCGAACCCGGAGGCGGAACGATTACCGCCGATGGCGTCTATACTGCCCCGCTCACCCCGGGTACCTACACCGTCAAGGCCGTCTCGCAGGCCGACCCTGGCGCCTCGGGCACCGCGCCCGTGACCGTCGTGACCCTCCGCGAAGGTCATCTAGCCGGCTACGACGTGGGTGTGGATTTTCACGCCCATGGGACCGACTTCTTGAAGACCGCCTTCATCACCATCTACAACCAGCCGGCAGTCCGCCAGTCCGTGCAGGTGCAGCTCCAGGGCATGGCCGACCGCGGTGCAACTTATGTACAGACGGCCATCTGGTTTGTCACCGATCCCGGCAACACCAATTTCGGCGAGACCTGGCGCGCTACGTTCCCCATGACCGACCAGGAAGCCGCCAATCTGCGTGCCTATGCTCAGGACGTCGCCGGCGTCATCGGCGCAGGCGGAAATCGCCTCCAGCTCAGTATCACCTTGAACTGGTTGGGCGCCGCGGATTTCACCATAGGTTCTCCGTCTACTGGCCTTGGCTCCAGCCATCTCAGTGCCATGGAATTTGTTGCTCGTACCCAGGCCACCACGGACAAGGTGTTCGCGGCGGTCGGTGACCTCATTCGGCCCGATGGACTCAAGCTCGTGGAAACGGTTTTCTTTGCTGCCGAGCCCAATATCCCCGCTCCAGGTGAGCCGTCTGGAACGCCCAACAGTGGCTGGTTCCTCACCATGAATTACCCGCATTTTGTATCGGCTGCGTCCCAGGCAGGCATTCGTCCTTCCATTTATTTCATTGGTTGCGGCCCCCAGGACGTCATTTTCGACGATGCCTACGTTGACACCGCCTATCCCATCCTCAGCGGTCATCGCTCCATGTTCTGGGTCTTCCGTGGGCTGAAATTCATGGCCGATAACGGGCTGCCTTTGCCTTCTGCTCGCGTGGATTTTGACTGTTACTTCACCTCCACAGGCGCTCCCTACGATCAGCTCCTCCAGCGCATCCTCGACGACGCGGACGCCACACTCCCCTCGCTCGGTGCGCCCATGCTGTATGGGATTCCGGAAACCTATTACCTCCTCGATCCGGTTTCCCGCTTGCAGTATGGCCAGGCATTCGCAACGCGGGCCGCTCAAAATCCCCGCCTGCGTCGCGTCAGCTTCTGGACCACGCCGGATGGTGGCGGTCCGGGTCAGAACGTCTCCTATCCTTTCACCATCGAGGACTTCTTGCCTCTTCCCATGCCGTAGCTTTTCCGCGTAGGACTTTTTCCGTCTCCTTTGCCTTTCTTGGAGTGCGGCGGCTCGACGCCGCTTTGCCAACGCCGTGTCGCTCGTAACTTGTAGCTCAGGTCCCCTCCCGCACTGCGGGACTGACCTGAGGCTGGTTCGCAGCTCGTTCCGCCGCGTGGCGCAGCGAATTGATGGAGG
>DATJYJ010000303.1:0-2754 GCA_035578025.1 Verrucomicrobiia bacterium | reverse complement strand
TGTCCAGCCGCGCAGCGTCCAGTAACAGAGCGGCGCGATCAAGGCCATCGAGATCAGCACGCCCGCCCATGGAATCCCGAAAATAAGCTGCCCAAACGCCAGCGCCGCTCCCTGCCCCAGCGCGTAGATTGAGGCATACGTCGGCTGGTGGAGCACGAACATGGTCTCGAAGAAGCGGTGCATGGGATGCGTCGCGTTCGCCAGCCGGAAATGGTTCAGCGTGTCGCTCAGCAATACATAGCTGAAATCGTCGGAGCCGTAGGGGGTCGGCACCGGATGCATCGGCAACAGCCCCAGGCGCAGCACGACCACCAGGCCGAACAGGAACAGCATGCACCACGCCGGCCTGCGCGCCAGTTTCTGCGCCGCGGGTTCCAGCCACGGCCGCGCGATCGCCAGCACCACCAGCAGCAGTGCGAGAAGCAACTCGATAAAATCGGCCGCGCCGAAGCCGATCGGATTCTGCAGCGGTAAAAACGAGCGCAGTACGTGGAACAGGTACATGCCGCTACCGGCTCACGCCTCCGCGCGCCGCCGTTCCACCCACCGGATCAAAGCCACCAGCAGCAGCGCCATGGTCAGCACCACCGCCGCCATGTTCCAGGCGTTGTGCGTAAGGAAGCCGCGTGCATCCTGGCCAAGCCGCATCGCCAGCCAGGCTTCCCCGAAGTAGCGGATCACGCGCGCCAGGAACACCACCGCCAGAAACCGGCCGGTGGACGTCCGCATCGCGCCCGCCGAAACCACGAACACCTTCAGCGGCAGCGGCACGAACGGTACCACCGCAGGAACGAACACGGTCAAGAGGCCATACCGCGCAAACCACTGGCGAAACTTCTCCGACCGCGTGCCCGGCGCGAACTCGCTCTCCTTCTGCTTGAGGAACCGGCTGCCGCCGTACCGCGCCGCGCGAAACAGCGCGTAATTGCCGGCCATCGATCCCAGCACCGCCAGCGCGGCCGCCAGTTTCGCGGCCTGCGGATTCTTGACCGCGACGCCGATCAGCAGCGCGTCCAGCGCCGCGGGCAACGGAATACCGACCGAATCCAGGAAGCAGAGTACCAGGACACCGAGAGGGCCGTACGCAATCAGGGCATCGGCAATGGATTTCAGCAACGCCTTCAATTTTAACAGACCGCCGCTCCCTGTCTTCGAAAAGCCGGTATAGAATACGATCTTTCGTACTGCGGCGTCTCTTCCGAAGGATTGCTGCAGTATGATACGCAATTGGCCTCTGACAAGACGGGATTTCTGTCAGCGTTCATCGGCGTTCATCCGCGGCCGATAATGTGTTTTTCCAGGGAGTCGATATGCCCGACCAAGACCCGATCGAGGGCCAGCCAACGAACGATGAAGAACCACGGGATCCGCGCGAAGAGATTCACCGCAATCTCGTGCGCAACGTCATCACCGAGCCGCTGCACAGTGAAATCAGGCGAAAACCCGGCGACCTGTTCAACATCATCGTCGACGTAAACCTCCAGTATTACCAGGGCCGGAGCGCCGCGTTCGACGAGGTCAAAACACTGGCCGAGAAGGCCCTGGGCGCCAGCCGTCCTCCGGGCGCGACGCCCCCGGAATCCGTGGGCAGCAGAGCCAACCCCTATATGGCCGGTCTGATGCCCGGTTCGGCCGTCCAGGAGATGGTACGCCTCGATGCCGAGCGAATCGCCAGCCGCAAGGCGGACGCCGAAAAGGCCGCCGGACAACCAAAGCCCCCCGCCGCATCCCACGCCTACCGTGCGATTTATCGCATCTGGAAGAATTTCCCGGTTCGCCCCCTAATCGACCGCTCCATCTGCACGGTGAAGGCGGACGCCGCCCGCCGCGCATTCTCGGCCGAAGGCCGCGACATCGTCTGGGCCGTCATCGATTCCGGCGTCGACAAGCTGCACGAGCACTTCAAGGACGCGGACACCCTCGATGTCAAGCTCCCCCTCAAGCACTATGACTTCACCGTTCCCAACGGCGAGGGCGCCGACTCTGCACTCGTGGATAGGTTCGGCCACGGCTCGCATGTCGCCGGAATCATCGCCGGCGGCGTCCTGAACCCCCGGCCCCTGCGCGCCGTCCGCACCCGCATGGATCCGCAGACGCTCAACGTCGTCGAAGAGTCCCAGGAAATGACCGCCATCACCGGTATGGCGCCGTGCTGCAAGATCCTCAGCATGAAAATTCTCGACGATCGCGGGCAGGGCGACGTCGCGCGCATTATCGCAGCCCTGGACACCATCCAGCAGATCAACGACCACGGCCGCCAATTGCTCATCCACGGCGTCAACCTGAGCCTCGGCTACGAATTCGACCCGCGATGGTTCGCCTGCGGCCAAAGCCCCATCTGCACCGAAGTCAACCGCCTCGTACGCTCGGGTGTGGTCGTGGTGGTCGCCGCCGGCAATACCGGCTACGGCACCCTCAGCTCCAAGCAGCGTGCCACGAGTGCAGGCTTCATGCTGACCATCAACGACCCTGGCAACGCCGAATTGGCCATCACCGTCGGCTCTACCCACCGCGATATGCCCCACGTCTACGGCGTCTCCTATTTTTCTTCCAAGGGCCCCACCGGCGACGGCCGCCCTAAACCCGATCTGCTCGCCCCCGGCGAGCGCATCCTCTCCTGCCAGTCCAGCGGTGCGAAGAACGCCGCCGGCGCCATCAATTCTTATATCGAAGACACCGGCACCAGCATGGCCGCGCCGCACGTTTCCGGAGTCATTGCCGCGTTCCTGTCGATCCGCAGAGAATTCATCGGCC
>DATJYJ010000302.1:0-3436 GCA_035578025.1 Verrucomicrobiia bacterium | reverse complement strand
AGGACCTCCGCGACGCGGTCCAACGTGCGGACCTTCCCGCCGTCGCCAGAATTGCGCATGCGATCAAAGGGAGCGCTGCCAATCTCGGCGCGCGGCAGCTTGCGCAGCTCTGCGCCGACATCGAAACCCGCGCAGGCACGGTCGAGTTCGACGTAACGTCCGAATGTCTGGACGAATTGCAGCGCGAATTCACCCGTGACTGCGCGGCCCTCACCGCCAATCGGAACGAAAACCGAACAATACGCGGGCTCATCGCCGAGGATGCCGCCGTGTCACGCACAATCCTCAAGTCGAAGGTCGCCGCAGCCTTTTTTAGGATGTCACGCTCCGCCTTGAGCTTGGCGACCTCCTTCTTGAGTGCAGCAATCTCGGCCAGGTCGGCGCGCTGCTGGCCATGGCCAGGAAACGCCGTTGTCGGGGCGGCCGCCAGTTCACGCATCCAGCGCCGCAAAACACTCTCGGCCAGATCCAGATCACGCGCCGCCTGGGCAACAAATACGCCCCGTTCCGTAACCAGCTTCGCAGCCTCAGTCTTAAACTCGCCGCCAAACTTCCGTCTCGTCATGTCCTCTCTCCGGTTCCTGGGTCACGATCTTATCCTCGTGTCCACGAAACCAGCAGCAACTCACCCCGCATGGCGCGATTTTCACCACTTTTGCCTGTTTTTGGCTCAACTGTAGACCAGACAGGCAGGATTCCGTCATTTTTCTGCGCTCTTCGGGCTGGCACATACTTTGCTACGTAGCCTATGAAGGCCGCTAGGGTTCCGGCCGGGTATGTCCCGGTGCTGGTCCGAGAGCGGCGGTCATGCGGGGAGACATCCGCATGATGCACGGCGGGACAAAAGCCCGGGAGAGCTAAGGATGCGGGGGTGCGCATCGGCTCTCAGCGTACCCTCGAATTCGGTGAGGTTGATCAACGAAGAGAGGGTTCTTAGATGCTGACACGTAAAGACTTCCTGAAATCCGGCGCCGCGCTGACGGCTGCGGCAACGATGGCGGGGGGTGCTACGGCACGCGCCGCAACCAAGAAGAAGTTCACGCTGGCCTGGACGATCTATGTCGGCTGGATGCCCTGGCCCTGGGCGGCGGAAAAAGGCATCGTGAAGAAATGGGCAGATAAATACGGCATCGAGATCGACGTGGTCGAGGTGAACGACTACTCCACCTCGATCAACCAGTATACCGCCGGCGCGTTCGACGCGCTGACCATCACCAACATGGACACGCTGGCCGTACCCGCCGTTGGCGGCGTGGACTCCACCTCGATCATCACCGGCGACTATTCCAACGGCAACGACGCCGTGATCCTCAAGAACAAGACGAAGTTCGAGGACATCAAGGGCCAGAACGTCAACATCGTGCAGTATTCCGTCTCGCAATATCTGCTGGACCGCGGGCTGCAGATGCATGGCATGACCGAGCGCGACATCAAGATCGTCAACACCTCGGACGCCGACATGGCCGCCGCCTTCCTCACGCCGGACGTCACCGCCGTGGTGACGTGGAACCCGATCGTCGAGCAGATCGACGCCGATGCCGGGGCGCATAACGTGTTCAACTCCTCGGCTATTCCTGGCGAGATTCTCGACCTCGTGATCGTCAACACCAAGACGCTGGAAGCCAACCCCGATTTCGCCAAGGCGCTGTGCGGCATCTGGTACGAGACGCTGGGCATCATGCTGGCGGACACGCCGGAGGCAAAGGCCGCGCAGACGGAGATGGGCAAGCTCTCCGGCACCGACTACGCCGGCTTCGTCAGCCAGCTGAAGACCACGCATCTGTTCTCTGACCCGGCCGGCGCCGCCGAGTTCACCAAGGGCAGCCAGCTCATCGCCACCATGGACCATGTGCGCCAGTTCCTGTTCGCCTGGGGCATGATGGGCCAGGGCGCGACCTCGCCGGATGTGGTCGGCATCGAATTCCCCGGCGGGCACATCCTCGGCGATGCGAAGAACGTCACCTTCCGCTTCAACGCAGACTATATGGCAATGGCTGCCGCGAAGACGCTGTAATGCGCCTCATCAACCGGCATCCGGGAAAGCGCGGCGCACGGCTGCTCGCCGTTGTGCCGTTCGTCGCCCTCGCCGTGCTGTACCTGACCGCCTCGGCGGTCAGGTATGCGGCAAATCCTGACGACAAGTTGCTGCCCGGCATCGCCCAGATGGCCGCTGCCATGAACCTCATGGCCTTCACCCAGGACATGGCCACCGGCGACTACCTGATGCTGACGGATACGCTTTCCAGCCTGCAAAGGCTGATCGAGGGCCTGGCGATCTCCGTCGGCATTTCCTTCGTCATTGGCATCGCGGTGGGGATGGTCCCGTACTTGCGCAAGCTGTTCGTGCCATTCATCGCCGCGTTCTCTATGGTGCCGCCACTCGCCATTTTGCCGATCCTGTTCATCATCGCCGGCATCGGCGAAACGGCGAAGGTAACGCTCATCGTCATCGGCACTGCGCCCTTCATGATCCGCGACCTGATCATGCGTGTGGAGGAGATGCCGAAGGCGCAGCTCATCAAGGCGCAGACGCTCGGCGCCTCTTCCTGGCAGATGGCACTGCGCGTCGTGGTGCCGCAAATGCTGCCCCGCCTCATCGACAGCCTTCGCCTTTCCCTTGGCCCGGCGTGGATCTATCTGATCTCCGCCGAGGCGATCGCGGCACAGGACGGGCTCGGCTACCGCATCTTCCTGGTGCGCCGCTATTTCGCCATGAACATCATCATTCCGTATGTGATCTGGATTACCCTGCTAGCCTTTCTCTTCGACGTCGCGCTTCGCCTGGTGCAGCGCTACGCCTTCCCCTGGTTCGCGGGAGCCAAGACGCAATGAGCACCATCGAGATCAAGGATATCTGGCAGATCTACGACGGCCGCGTTGTGCTGGAGAAGCTCAACCTGAGCATCGAGGAAGGCAGCTTCGTTTCCATCGTCGGACCTTCCGGCTGCGGCAAGACCACGCTGCTGCGCATGCTGATGAGCGAGGAGTTCTGCACGCGCGGCAGTATCCAGTTCGATGGAACGCCACTCCCCGGCGAGCCCACGCCGGAACGCGGCGTGGTGTTCCAGCGCTACTCGGTGTTCCCGCATCTCACCGTGCTGGATAATGTACTGTTGCCCATGGAACTCAAATCCGCCCGTTTCCTTGGCAAACTGTTCGGCCCGCGCCGCTACAATGCCAAGGAGGAAGCGCGCGCCATGCTCGACCATGTCGGCCTGCGTCACGCGGCGGATTTCTATCCGGCGCAGCTTTCGGGGGGCATGCAGCAGCGCCTCGCCTTGGCCCAGGCGCTGATGGCCAAACCGCGCGTGCTGCTGCTGGATGAGCCCTTCTCCGCGCTCGACCCCGGCACCCGCGCCGACATCCACGTTCTGACGAAACGTCTCTGGGAAGAGACGAAGATGACCATCGTCATGGTCACGCACGACATATCCGA
>DATJYJ010000301.1:0-8908 GCA_035578025.1 Verrucomicrobiia bacterium | reverse complement strand
CCCGTCGATAAAGCCGCCCAGCGCCTGCTCCTGTTCCGCCGGCCGGTTCAATAGCAGAAGCACATGTTCCATCGCGAAGCTATCGGCGACCCGTCCCCGGTCGTTCTGCGCGTTGGCCTGCGGATGCGTGTTGCCCGCCAGTGTATGCAGCCGCGTCTCGTCGATCCTGGCCGTGATCATCGGCCGTTTCTGTGCCTGTAACACACCGGCCAGCAGCACCAGCGGCAAAACGACCCGCCAGCGCGGCAGAATGCCACGAGCCACCCGGCTGCCAAGCGGCCTTTCGCCGCCGCCCCGCGCTGTGTAACCCTCGGAAATCCAACAGATCGCCACGCTCTTGCCTCGCATGGATCAAGCTACTGCATTCCATCGACCGATGCCCAAAGCGTCCCCAACCCATCCCCCGACTGGTGATACCATGGGTTTCCGCAACCCTATGGATCACATCCTGTCGATCGTCCTTTTCACGCCCCTTGTGGCCATGCTGGTCCTGCTCTTCATTCCTTCCTCGAACCCGCGGGCAGTGAAGCTCTGGGCCAACATCTCGGCGTTCATCGGATTCCTGGTCTCCCTCCCGCTGGTCTTCAATTTCGACCACACCAAAGACTTCCAGTTCGTCGAAAGAGCGTCCTGGATTCCCTCGCTCGGCGCATCCTACCACCTCGGCATCGACGGGCTCGGCCTGCTCCTGGTAATGCTCACCACCGTCATCGGTTTCCTCGCCATCCTCTCGAGCTGGAACGCCGTCCAGGAGCGCCTCAAGGAATACTACGCTTTCTTCCTCCTCCTCCAGACCGCCATGCTCGGCGTCTTCATGTCGCTCGACTTCCTGCTCTTCTTCGTCTTCTGGGAGCTCGTGCTGGTCCCCATGTACTTCATCATCGCCATCTGGGGCGGCGCCCGCCGCGCCTACGCTGCCATCAAGTTCATGATCTACACCTCGATCGGCAGCGTGCTCATGCTCCTCGGCATCCTCACCCTCTACTTCCAGCACTACACGCAATACCAGGCCTACAGCTTCGATATTTCGGACCTGATGCGCACGCAGCTCTCTCCAGCCATCGGCTGGTGGGTCTTCTGGGCCTTCTTCGTCGGATTCGCCGTCAAGGTTCCCATGTTCCCGTTCCATACCTGGCTCCCCGACGCACACACAGAAGCCCCCACCGCCGGCAGCGTCGTGCTCGCCAGCGTCCTGCTGAAAATGGGCACCTACGGATTTCTCCGCTTCTCCCTCCCGCTCCTGCCCGATTCCGCCAAGAATCCGACCATCGTCAACGCCATGGGGATTCTCTCCATGATCGCCATCGTCTACGGCGCACTCGCCTGCCTCATGCAGAAGGATTGGAAAAAGCTCGTTGCCTACTCCAGCGTCAGCCACCTCGGATTCTGCACGCTGGGCATCTTCGCCATGAACCCGGCGGGTATCGCCGGCTCGATCATCCAGCAGATCAACCACGGCATTTCCACCGGCATGCTCTTCCTGATCGTCGGCATCGTCTACGAGCGGCGCCACACGCGCGAGATCAGCGAATACGGCGGCCTCTTGAAGGTCATGCCCGTCTTTACCATCGTCTTTCTCTTCGCCGCCCTGAGCTCGATGGGCATGCCGCCCTTGAACGGCTTCATCGGCGAAGTCACCATCCTCGGCGGCGCCTACCAGTGGAGCTTCAACTGGGCGTTCTGGGCGGCCGTGGGAATCGCGCTCGGCGCTGCGTATCTGCTGTGGCTCTTCCAGCGCACCATGTTCGGCGACCTCAAGGAAAAGAACCAGCTCCTGAAGGATCTCTCCTTCCGCGAGATCGCCATCTTCGCCCCGCTGATGGCCTGGTCCCTTTGGATCGGCATCTATCCGCAGCCCTACTTCCGCGTGCTGGAGCGCCCCGTCGCGCAGATCGTCGAGCGCGTCCGCCCCGGCTACTACGCCGAACGCCATCTGCCGAACCCGCTCGAGCAGGCGTCCCCCAGCGCCGCCCTGCGGTAACTCCGCTTAAGTAGCCATTCTCCGCAGCAGCGCCTTCGGCGGAAACCTGGCTCCTTCCGCCATCACCCGCCGGTTGAACTTGGATTTGCCCGCCTCGCGTTCCGCGAAGATAATCGGAAACTCGCCGAACCTTGCGCCCATCCGATGCAGCGTGAACTTCATCTCCATCAGAAACGCGTACCCGTTCGAGGCGATTGCGTCCAAATCGACCTTGCGCAGCACTTCCGCCCGATAGCCGACAAACCCGGCCGTCATGTCGTGTACCGGCACTCCGGTCAGCAGGCGCGCGTACACGTTCGCTCCGAAGCTGAGCGTCCTCCGCGCCAGGCTCCAGTTCAGGCTGCCGCCTCCCGGAATGTACCGCGATCCAATCACCACGTCGTGAGTCTTCAGCATCTCGATCATGCGCGGCAGCATTTCCGGCGGGTGGGAGAGATCGGCGTCGAACTGAATCACGTGGTCGTCGAGTTTCTCGTTCAGCGCTCTCTTCATGGCCGCCCGGCACGCCGACCCGTAGCCGTCCTTCCCGGGACGTGCCAGAAGATGCACCAGCGGATCGCCTGCCTGAACCCGCCGGATCTCGTCGGCCGTGCCGTCAGGAGAATTGTCGTCGGCGAACAGAATCGGCTCATTGGCTGCAGCCTTGCGTACGCGGCACACCAGAGGGGCAACATTCTCCCGCTCGTTATACGTCGGGATGATCAGCATGAAATTATGGATTCGATTTTAGCGCGCGAGGCAGGTTCCCGACCGTGCCCCGGCCGCCGATTCGCGTCTCGGCCAACGGCAAGCCGGCTCCAGACCTTCTCAGACCTTCTGCTTGGAGTGGTCCTTCCCACCAGCCCCCTGCTACAATCTGCCCGTAATGTCCATTGATCTCCAGCGCCTGGCGCAGTTCGATACGCCCACCATCTCCAACGCCATCGAGGTCTTCAACGTCCGCCCCCGCTCAGCCGGCTACATGGACGCGCGCATCCGTGCCTGCTTTCCCGAGATGCCCCCCATGGTCGGATATGCCTCCACCGCCACCATGCGCTGCGCCGAACCCCCCGCCGCGGGCGATGTCTACGGTTCGCTCGATCAACAAGTGGCCCGTTTCGCCGAATTGCCCGGCCCGGCGATCGTCGTCTTCGAAGATCTCGACGACCCGCCCGTCGCCGCCACTTTTGGTGAGATCATGTGCACCACTTACCAATCCTTCGGCGCGGCAGGCCTGATCACCAGCGGCGCCGCGCGCGACCTCGACCAGGTGCGGCGCCTCGGCTTCCCGGCCTTCTCCAATGGCGCCATCTGCTCGCATGGCTCCAGCCACATCGTCGACCTGCATTGCACCGTTCGCGTGGGCGGTCTTACCATCCGTGCCGGCGACCTCATCCACGCCGACGCCAACGGCGTCTGCGCCATTCCAGCTTCCATCGCCGCTCAGGTCGCCGACATAGCCGAAGAGTTCGTGGCCGCCGAAGCCATCGTTCTGAACTATCTCAAGAGCGGGCCGCCCGATGTCAAGGCTTTCGGCGAAGCCCGCAAGGCCATGATGGACGCCATCGCTGCCCTGTCGCGCAGGGTCCGTGCCCAAGCCGGCGCGTGATCCTGCTTACTGTCGGCACGCACCCATCACCTGAACTTCACACCTCGCCTTTCGGTCCTGTACCCTGCGCGACGAATCCTTTTGATTACCTCTGGACGCCGGTTATTCGGAGCCGGTAATGTCGATGATATCGCCGTCGATCACGGAGGAGATTCATGATATTCATGATGAAATCGGGATCTGCTGCGGCGTTGCTTACAGTCCTGGCGTGCACTCCCATACATGCGAATGTAATTACTTACTCACAAACGGTATTCAATACGAACTTCGCCAACAGCTACGACCCCGCCGGCTGGGACTTCACGCTCCCCGGAATCAACTACACCAGCGGTACCGCGAATCTGGTGCTCTACGTATCCGACGGTCAGAACTTCAGCTCCAGCGACGACGGTACACTGCGGATCAACGGCACCACCCTGGCAACCGGCGGCATTTTCCAAGGCCTCTCGCCGAGGGCGCCGGGCGCGGGCGTCTCCAACGGCAGCCTCACCGATATCGTGACGTTTGACATCACTTCGTTCCTCACGCCCGGATCGAATACCCTGCACATCACGCTCGACGCCGGCTTCGGCGACGCTCTCAGCGCCGTGGTCGCCGCGGTGGATCTTCCCGCCGGAGCGGCTCCGCCGGCCGCGCCTGAGCCCGCCACCTATTTATTGGTCGGCGGAGCGTTGATCCTCGCCGGGTACCGTTACCGGCGGACCCGCTCCTGATTACCTGGCCTCGATCGCCGCCATCGTGTTTTTCGCCACGCGCGCCAAATCGATTGCCGGCATGAACCCGAATCCACGCCCTCGCGACTCCAACACCTCCGGTTTGGCCGCGATCTCGCGCAGCTTCGGCAGGTCGGTAGCATCGCCGAGATCCATGAGCACGCTCATGGCGATCAGCTTGCCCGCGGCGTCGCCCGTCGCCAGCGTGCTTCGCGCCAGCGGCAGCACCGCCGGATCCCGGAACCGGGCCGCCTGCTCCAGCGCTCCCGCGCGCAACAGGAGAGTCAGCGCCGCCCTGCCCTCGTAGCCGCCCAGCGCCCCAGCCGCGGCCGCGCGCACCAGCGGATTCGCATCCAGCGCCGCTGCACCCAGCGCCTCCAGCGCCTTGGGCTCCCGCAACTCTCCCAGCTCGTGCGCCGCCGCGATCCGCGTCTCGGCATCCGCGCTGCCCAGCGCATCCACCAATTCGTCCACCGCGCCCGCCTCGCGCAAGTCCCGCGCCGCGCACGTGCGGACTGCCGGATCGGTCATGGCATGGCGCAGCGCTGCCACGACCTCCGGCGATCGACTACCGCGAAGCCCGTAGCACGCGTCGTTGCGCTGCGCCACAGTTCCCTTATCGTCCAACAGGGTCGCGATCAATAATGTCACCGTGGCGGCGGTCATTTTTTCGCCTCCTCCAGCGCCTGCGCGATCATCGCCGCGTGCCGCCGGAACCCCGGCTCCGGCGTCCCCAGCTCGAGCGCCTTATCGCTGGCCTCCTTCGCCTCCGCGTACTGCTGCTTCTGGTACAACACCCACGCCAGCGCATCGTACTCGTACACGTCGTGCCGCGTCTTCATCTCTTCGCGAATCATGGCCAGCGCCCGGTCCAGATTCCGCCCGTGATCGGCATATGCCATGGCCAGGTTACGGTTCGCGGGAAATCCCGCCGCGCGATCCACGCGTTCAATCACCTCCAGCCGCGCCGCCTGCCTGCGCGCCTCTTCCGCCTTGCCCGACGCGCGGTATAAATCCTCCAGCGCCGCCGCGTATTCCGGCAGCGGCACCGCCTGCTGCGCCTTCAGGTAATTCTCGATCGCGCGTGCCGTCTCTCCGCGCTGCGCATACCACTTGCCCAGTCCGCCGTACGCCGGATGATATCCGGGAAACAGCTTGAGCGCCGCTTCGAACGACCGCAACGCTTCGTCCTCGTTGCCGGTCTTGAGATCCATGTTGCCCAGGTCCACCAGGCACCACGCGATGTTCTCCGGCGATCGGCTGCCGCTCTCGATCGCGCGTTTCATGATCTCCCGCGCCCCGGCCGCGTCACCCGCGACAAACCGGTAATACGCCGCGCGATTGTAGCTCGCCATGTCAGGCCGCAGCCGCACCATGGTCTGGTAAGCGTCCGCCGCGGCGCTGTACTCGCCCAGCTCCATCAGCGCGTCGCCCAGCGTCCCCCAATTCCAGGGATCGTCCGGCGCCGCCTCGATCAGTTCGCGCGACTCCGCCGCCACCTTCGGAAAATCGTGCCGCTCCAGCCCGATCGCGCTTCGCAGCCGCAGTGCCTCATAATTCTTCCGATCCGCCGCCAGCACATTCTCGACGATCTTGGCCGCCCGGTTCAGATATTCCGGGTCCATCGTCTCGCGCATCTTTTGCAAATAGGTGGCCGCCATTTGGCACTGGTAATGAAGATCGTCCGGCTTGGCTTTCCCCAGCGCCTCGAACATAGCGATCCGCTCGTCCGTCTTCATCCGCGCCGTGGCCTCATACAGCCCCCGCTCCGTCAGCAAATCGCCCAACTTCCCATTGCCGGACTGACCCCAGCCCGTCCCCGCAACCAACAAAAGAATCACTGTCTTCATCGTCTTCGCTACGGGGCGAGCCCAAGCCCGCCCCGTACCTCCTCGCCCCTTCATTCTGAATTCTGACTTCTGACTTCTGAATTCTGGCTTCTGGCCTTCTAATTCCCCGTCGCCTTCCCCCTCCCGTTCGTCCCGTCGATCTGACTATGCGCATACCCCGCGTGAGGCGGCGCATGGAACGGGAAGTGGTCCAGCAGCGGAACGTCGTTCGAGTTCACGCCATCGCCCAATGGCGGCGCGTTCGTGAACCCCGGCACCAGCACGCCGGCCAGCGCGCGGAACCCGATGTCCACGACGTCGTCCACCGGACGCCGCCCGCCGAAAGGCCAGCCCGCATTGTCGCCGCCCAGCGGTCCCAGACGGTTCTGGCTCGCTATCGGAGTCGGCGCGATCGTCAGGTCCACTCTCGTGATGTCCGGCACGAACACGCCCAGCAGGTCATTCCGCGGCGCCGGCGGCACCGGCAGGTTGTACACGCCCTTCAGAATCCCGGTCGCAAAGAACGGGTCGCCGATGTATGCCGCCCATTGCTGGTCGTCCACCGGCTGGCTGCGGTTCCAGCGATCCTTCATGGGCAGTGGAATCAGTGCCTCCACCGTGAGCGGGTTCCCCACGCGATCCACCTGCCGCCAGTCGCCGAAGTTCAGCGGATCGTCTGGACTCGGCCGCACCGTCACAAGCTGGCGCAGCGTGGTCGCCCACGCGCCGACTTTGGCGTTCGGATCGCTCGCACTGGCCGGCATCGACCCGTTGGCGGTGACCATCGTGATCGGCATTTCCACCGCGATCAGGCTGATGTTGTATCCCGCGAATCCGTCCACCGCGGCGGGCGCGGCCGCCCCCTGCCCCGTGTCGGCGCTGCCCGAGAGCACCGGCGCCGGCGTCCGGAAATTCAGCGTGTCGAACGTGGCGCCGCTGTCGAAGTAGAAGGCGTCGTCGCGCGGCCCGGCGAACACCCGCATCCCGTTGGCCAGCGTGAACACGCTCGGCGCGCCCAGCTTGGCCTCGTAGTTGGGGGTCGAATTCGGCCCCAGATTGGGCGGCGCCACCGAAAGCGCGTGTCCATTCACGTCTTTGTCGTAAACCGCGATGATCTTGTTCTGTTTCAGATCGCGGATCACGATGCTGTACGTCTCGTAGAGAAAAATCCCCGCGCTGTCGATCGAGTCGATCTTCCCGAAGTACGAAACAAACGTCGGGTTGGTGCGGTAGGTGTCCGTGAACTGGAAATCGATCTGTAGATCCGGCGCCCCGTCGAGCCCCCGCGAGTTGTTGATGTTGAACCGGTACAGGACGCTGGGCGAGAACTTGTAATAGCTCGGCCCGTTGTCCGGGATCTGGAACCCCTGGACGCTCATGCTCATCACGAGCCGGTCGCTCCGGCCCTGCTCGTAGCTGCGGAAGACATAGAAGTCGTTGAGATTCGCCGTCTGGTCCTCCAGCAGCAGCGGACCGTTGCGGTGGCTGGCCGCGAACGACGCCGTCATGGCAACGAGAGACACAAGTGTCCCGCGTGCAGGAAATCGCATGTGAAACCCTCCTTTTCGAAATCGCCCTACACAGGCTCTTACGAAACGTCCGCCCTTTTGGATTTCACCTGCTCCTGTGGGACCGGCTTGAGCCGGTCCCCGTGCGGGTGGGCCGGAGGCCCGCCCCACGGGTCTTCGTTCCTACTGCCCCGAATTCACCACCGCGATCACCGCCCCGTTCTGCGACTGTGCCGCCCCCATCTGCAGCACCACCGGCACGCTCGTCGTGGCCCCCGTCCCCGGCTTGATCCCGCTCGGAATCGTCGCGTTCACCTGGTACAACCCCGCGCCCACCAATCCGGCGAACGTCACCTGCGCGCTGACCCCGCCCATCATCACCGTCGGCGTGACCAGCAGCGGCAACGGCGCGCTGATCGCCAGCCCGTTGGGTACTCCCGGATTCGTAGTCCCCAATCCCGTCGCGAACAGCACGATCGTCTCGCCCGCTTTGAACGGAGTCGTGGTCAGTCCCGCGATCAGGTTTGCCGGCCCGCCCACCGACCCGTCCGCGTGCTCCGCCGCGATATTCAGATTCCCCTGCGCGTCCGCCGTGCCCAGCGTGAAGAACGCCGGTGCCACGCTCGCCAGCGTCGCCGATACCGTGGCGCTGGTCAGCCCGTTGTTCGTCGTCTGAATCTGCGCCGGCCCCGATACCATATCCGCCGGCATCAGGAAATTGATCTGCGCCGGGCTGACAAAATACACCGGAGCCGCCTCCCCGTTCACCGTCACGCCCACCCCGTCCAACTGTGTCGGCAGCTTGTTGCCAGTGAAATCGCTGCTCTGCCAGCTCCGCGTGGTGGCCGCCAGCGCCCCGCCCTTGATCGTCACCCACGTGTTGGGCGCAAGCGTCGCCGACAAGCTGGCGCCGTTCAAAATCCCGCTGGTCTGCACGAACGGCGCCGGCTGGATGCTCCCCATCAGTCCGTGCGATTCCACCGGGTCGCCCGCTCCGGAAATTCCCGCCGTAAAGTACAGCGTGGCCGTATCGCCCCCGCGGCCGCCATTGCCGAAGTTGATCGACCAAAGGCCGGGAATCGAGATCGGCCGTCCGTTGACGTCGTTCAACGTCCCCATCTGCGCGCCCGTAGCAGGGTTGAACGCGCTGATCTTCCCGTCGCCGAAGTTGGAAACCAGCAGTGCACCCGCGAAATCGCCGAACGATGACGGCGCCATCGCCATACCCCAGGGCGAATTCAGCGGACCCTTGGAGATCAGGTTGCCCAGTAAGTTGCCCGCCAGGTCGA
>DATJYJ010000300.1:0-19330 GCA_035578025.1 Verrucomicrobiia bacterium | reverse complement strand
GGCAAGAGTTTGATCAGCACGAAGAAGATTGCGAAGGGCAGGAGCATGAGCGCGATCGCCGGCACCAGGCCCTCGCGGGTCACCAGTTCCATCTTGTAGCTTGTGTATCCCAGAAAGCTCTTGGAGAAGAGCTGTCCGCCGATGACCACGTTCCAGCGCATGGCAAAGATTCCCACCAGGGTGAGGCAGCCGGCCGCGGTGTACATGGCCCGGCGGCGCTCGGCCGCGAACCGCCACAACTGGTTGGCGGCGAGCAGCGCGAGCGGAAGCAGCGTGCCCAGAACGATCTGCAGGACTACCTGCGACGTCCACAGCCGCGTGTGGACCATAAAGTCCAGGCTGCGAAAGCTTTCATCGGCTTCGTAGGTGCGGTGGATCAGGTCGAGCATTTCGAGCGTGAAGTCGATGACGAACGTGTAGAAGAGGTAGGTCGCGATCGTGTCCACGCAAGGCATGTCGATCGGGCGCCCTTTCACTTTCATCGCGACCATGTAGAGGAGCATCACCGCGGCGATGCCGGAGACCATCGCCGAAAAAAGGAAAACAACCGGCATGAGCGGCGTGGACCACCAGGGATTCGCCTTGATGGAGCCGAAAATGAATCCGACATAGCCGTGGAGCATGAAGGCCGACGGGATGCCGATGACGGTCACGATGTAGCCGACCCTGTCGTCGATGGCGCGCGCCGCGGGGCTCACGTTTTCGGAGCCAAGCGTGAGCGCCTTATAGATGATGCGGGTGAAACCCCTGGTGGACTGTGCCATGCGCACGATATCGGCGCGGTATTCGAGCCAGATTTCGACCAGCAGCACTACGGTGAGGTACCAGAGGTAGACGAACCCGAACATCGCCATCGCCGACGAACGGTGCGGGGTGAGGTACATTTCCAGCGAGCGCTCGGGATGGCCGAGGTGCAGTTGCAGGGGCAGGGGAGCGACCAGCAGGAAGGCCAGCGCGGTGAGCAGCGCGAGCCGGTAAGTAGGCCGTACCGCCTGGACCTGGAACACGCGTTCCAGCGAGGCCAGAATGAATGCGCCTGCCACCAGGCCGGTGATGAACGGGTAGAGAACGATTAGCACGCTCCACTGCAGTTCCACTTCGTTCGGGTACATGAAACCGTCAACGCCGGGAATCATCATTCGCTCCTATCTCACCGACCCGTCCAGGTCTTTGTAGTAGACCTTTGCCTGGGTTGCCATCTGCGGTTTCAGCACGGTGACTTTGTTGTTGCGCAGGAACTCGTGTACCGGGTCCTTGGGATTCTTGAAATCGGCCAGTTGCCGCGCGCCGGTAGGACAATTCTCGCAGCAGGCCGTGGTCAGGCCCTTGGTGATGCGGTGATAGCAAAGGGTGCACTTGTCGACCGTCTCGGTGTCGGGGTGCAGGTAGCGGCAGCCGTACGGGCACGCCTGCACGCAGTAACGGCAGCCCAGGCAGTAGTCCTTGTCCACCAGCACGACTCCATCGGGACTGACGAAGGTGGCCCCCACCGGGCAGACCTGCACGCAGGGCGAATCCGCGCAGTGGTTGCAGAGTTTGGGAACATAGAAGCTCTTGAGGCTGGTTTCCTTTGACGGCGGGAAGCCGTTAATGGCGCCGTCGGGGGAGCTGACCTTGGGATTGGCGTAGCCTTCCGGGACCTCGTAGCGCTCGACCCAGGTCCGGTAATAGCCTTTAGGGACGCCGTTTTCGTTGGCGCAGGCGCGCACGCAATTTCCGCAGCCGATGCACTTGTCGATGTCGATGATCATGCCCCACCAGTGGTCGGCCATGCGGTAGGCTTCGGGGGGTTCTTCGGCGCCGGTGATCTGCTCGAGCGTGGCGCCCACGCTGGCAAGTACCAGCAGCTTGCCTCCCATCTGGAACATGTCGCGGCGGGTGATTTCCATGGTCTCCCCTCAGAGGTGCGGATTGTGCGGCTTGTGGCAATCGTTGCAGGCCATCCCGCCGGAGTGCTCGGCGGAGACCACCTGCGGGAACTTCGCGGGCTTGGCGGCGTCCTTCTCGTGGCAGCGGACGCACAGCGTGGCTACGTCGGGAAGTTTGGGCGGGTTGCTGCCATCCTCGGCGTGTTTGGCCTGCGGCCCGTGGCAGGTTTCGCAGGCCACATGGGCGTGCCTGCCTTCGGCCCGGACCTTCGCCTGATCCTCGTGGCAAAGTGCGCACTGCTGCTGGCCGGCGTACGCGATCGGGTGCTGGCGCACCAGATCGAGGGCTCCGGGGCGGTAGTGCCCGTACTGGCCGAAGGCTTTGGGGATGACCGCCTGCCGCACCACCAGGAACAGTGCAAGTCCTGCCAATAGAACGAGTGCGGGGCGGATCAGGTGCCCGGAATCGCGAAAGATCTTGCCCATTTGGCGGTAGGGTGAGCAATATTAGTACCAAACGGTCTGATGATCTGGAATATAGGATTTGCTGTGGAAGATTTCAACAAGAACTTCCCTCAGCCATCTACAGTTGGGGTAAATCACGCAATGTGGGTGGTTTTGGCCGAAGCATGCTCACGAACGGCTAGGATGGAATAGAATCATCTGAGATAAGAAATCCCGTCTGATCTGGGGGTGAACAGATCGGACAAGGGACCGCGCTTGAACGACTGACCAGAGGAACGCACGTCAACTTCGATCGAAGGAGCTCACATGGCACGCGCTAAGAGCAGTCAGTCATCTGAAACGAACCCATCCAAGCAGAACAAGCCCTTTTGCCGGATGCTGGCCCGGACGGTTCCCCAGTTTGGGCCGACCGTGATGGGGGATCCACGCCGCCTCTCGGCTATCATTGCTACGAACTCGAAGTGGGTCAACGGAACGGTTCTCCACTATTGCTTCTTCACCAAAGGACATTTCTCGGTGCCGAAAAAGCAGGCAGACGCAGTCCGCGGCGCATTTCGAAAATGGAAAGCGGTGGGAATCGGCCTCGAGTTCAAAGAGGTAACGAAACTGAGCGAGGCGGAGGTCCGGGTCGGTTACTCGGTCCCGGACGGCAGCTCGGCCTCCTCAGTGGGCCGTGATGTATTGAAGGTGCCGACGACCGAGCCGACGACGGTGTACGGGTGGGACCTTACCACGCCCTACGGCAGCGGCACCGCGCTCCACGAACTTGGACATGTGCTCGGCATGGAGCACGAACACCAGAATCCGTTTGCGGGAATCAAATGGCACGAGCAGGCGGTTTACGATTCGCTCGGGGCGCCCCCCAACAATTGGGATCACGACACGACGTTTCACAACATCCTGGAAAAGCTCGATCCGAAGCAGGTTCAGGGTTCCAAATGGGACCCGGATTCCATCATGGAATACGAGTTCGAACCGGGACTGATCGACGAACCGGAGCAATACGACAAGAACGGCCTCACTCCGCCCGGAACGCTTTCGGCGCCGGACAAAGAGTGGGCCCTGAAGTGGTACCCGGCGATGCCAAAGGCGCTTCCGGCGCTTCATGCCTTCAAGCCTGCGGTGCTCAGCCTGGCTGCCGGCAAACAGGCCGATTACTCAATCAAGCCGACGGAATCGCGGAAGTACACCGTTGAGACGAAAGGCGGGTCGGACGCGACGCTGGTGTTGTTCGAGGACGTCAACGGCACGCCGCGTTATCTCAGCGGCGACGATGACAGCGGACAAGAGCGAACCGCGAGCATCAGCTACAGGCTATTTGAGGGCCGCCACTACATTGCGCGGCTGCGTCTGAATCACCCCGGCCCCACCGGCAAGGTATCGCTGATGTATTCGTAGGAGGACGTATCCAACGTGGGAGCCGGGCATTCGCGCGCCGCTCGCGCTTCGCGCTGCGCGGGGCAGATAGAAAATCTGCCCCCTAGGCCAGATTCAAAACCTGCTTGACGGTGCCGCTCTGCCGGGCGATCTTTTTTTGCAACAGCATGAGCGCGTAGATAAGCTGCTCCGGACGCGGCGGGCAGCCCGGCACGAAGACATCGATCGGGATCACCTGGTTCACCGGCACCAGCGCGTAATTATTGAAGACTCCGGTCGAGGTGGCACACGCTCCCATCGAGATCGCCCATTTGGGCTCGGGCATCTGCTGGTAGAGGTGGCGGATGACCGGGGCCATTTTTTGCGATACACGGCCGGCGATGATCATCAGATCGCTCTGGCGTGGAGATCCGCGGAAGACCTCGGCGCCGAAGCGGGCGATGTCGAAGCGCGAGGCGCTCATGGACATCATTTCGATGGCGCAGCAGGCGAGGCCGAAGGTCATGGGCCAGATGGAGTTTTTGCGCGCCCAGTTGACGGCGGCATCGAGCGTAGTGAAGATGACGCCTTCGCCGGCGGCCGCGGCTGCGTTGGCCACGGAGTAGTCGTCAACCCGGGTGAAAAGCTCAGGCTGGCTGCTGGCGATCGGTTTCTGCATACTCTTATCTTCGCACGCCCCGGCTTGTACACTAAAGGTTTGTCTTCATTCGAGCAGCTTCTCGAGCGCGCCGCCTCCTTGCATGGAATCGACGCCGGGTATTGGGACGTCTGGGGCCAGTACCATACGACTTCGGTCGAGACCAAGCAGGCCCTTCTGCGGGCGCTCGGCGTGGACGCGGACTCCTTCGAGGGGCTGGAGCGCTCGCTGGCGGAACTGGCGCGCCGCGAGTGGGAGCGTCTGCTGCCTCCCTCCGTGGTCGCGGTGCATGGCGCGGCGCCGGAACTCACGCTCAATGTGCCGGCTGAGGCGCTGGGCCAGACGGCGCATTTCGAGGTGCGGCGCGAAGACGGTGGCATCGCCCGATGTAACCTTCACCTGTGGGAATTGCCCGCGGTGGCATCGCGGGAAATGGACGGGCAGACGTGGGTGCGTGTGAAGGCCCGGCTCCCGGTGGATCTGCCGCTCGGCTACCACGAGATTCTCGTGGACGCGGGCCTGGCCAGCGGCGCGACGCGTTACATCGTGACACCGGAGCGCGCCTGGACGGATCCTCATCTGGGGCACGGCGGGCGCGGGGCGGGCATTTGCGTCAGTCTTTACGGTGTACGCTCGGGGCGGAACTGGGGCTGCGGCGACTTTGGGGACCTGAACGCCGTGACCGATTGGGCCGCGCGCGACCTGGGAGCTGGTTTCGTGGGGCTGAACCCGCTGCACGCCATCCACAACCGCCGCCCCTACAACAACAGCCCCTACCTGCCGAACTCGATCTACTACCAGAACTTCCTGTACCTGGACGTGGAAGCGATGGAGGATTTCGCGCGCTCGGCGCACGCACGTGCGCTGAGACTCCGGCCCGAGACGGCGCGCGAGATCGAGGAGCTGCGCCAGACGCCTTTCGTCGAATACGAGCGCGTGAGCGCGCTCAAGCTGCGGTTCCTGAAGCTGATGTTCGTGCAGTTTCTGCGCGAGCGCCGCCGGAGGGGACCGCGCGAGCGGGAGTTCGCGGCCTATTGTGCGCGCGAGGGGCTGCTGCTGGAGCGTTTTGCGACCTACTGTGCCTTGGACGAGGTCATGCACCGGCGCAATCCCGACGTCTGGGTCTGGACGCAGTGGCCCGAGGAGTACCAGGACCCGCAATCGGATGCCGTGCGCGCCTTCCAGCACAAACACTGGCGGCGCGTGATGTTTTACCAGTACCTGCAATGGCAGATTGACCGCCAATTGCACGCGGCTCAAATGCGGGCCCGGGAGCGTGGGCTGTCCATCGGGTTGTACCATGACCTGGCGCTGGCCACCGACCGTTTCGGAAGCGACCTGTGGGGTCATCGGGAGTTCTTCGTGAACGGCTGCCGGGTCGGGTCGCCGCCGGACGTTTTCTCGCCGAAGGGCCAGGATTGGGCATTTCCGCCGCCCAATGCCATGCGGCACCGAGAGGACGGGTACCATTTGTACGCGGAATCCATCCGCAAGAACTGCCGGCACGGCGGCGCTCTGCGCATCGATCATGTGATGCGGCTATTTCGGCTGTTCTGGATTCCCGACGGCATGGAGGCCACCGAGGGTACCTATGTGCGCGAGCTCAACGAAGACTTCGTGCGCATTCTGGCCCTGGAGAGTGTGCGCAACCAGGTGACGATTGTAGGCGAGGATCTGGGGACCGTCGAGCCGTCGATCCGCGAGACGCTGGCGCGTTTCGGCATCCTCAGCTACCGCCTGTTCTACTTCGAGAAGGATAACGGGGGCGGCTTTCATCCGTACAAAGCGTATCCGTCGCAGGCGCTGGTTTCTTCCACGACGCACGACCTGCCGACCCTGGCCGGCTTCTGGGTCGGGGCGGACATCGACGCGCGGCGCAGCGCGGGCCTGATCGATGACGATGCGTTTCGCGCGCAGCAGGACGAGCGCAGGCGCGACAAACAACAAATGCTGGACGCTCTGTTCCAGGAGGGCATGATGCGGCCGGACCTGCCACGGGAGGCCGAGGCCTACCCGGAGATGACCGGCGAACTGCACCATGCGGTGGTCGGGTTCCTGGCGCTGACACCCTCGGCGCTGCTGGCGATCAATCAGGAGGATCTGACCAAGGAAGTGCACCAGCAGAATCTGCCGGGCAGCACCTGGCAGTATCCCAACTGGTGCCGCAAAATGCGCCTGGGCGTGGAGGCACTGCGGCAGGGAGAAGGGCGCGGGTACACGGCGATGTTCGCGGATTGGATCGAGCGAAGCGGGCGGCGGAACGTTTCCTAGTGGGGGTAGGCCTCCTGGCCTGCCCGCGCGCGTAGCGCGCCTCGGCGCGGGGCAGGTCGGGAACCTGCCCCACTTACCGGTCCATAGGCGGGCTGGGTTTGCCGCTGGTCGAGTTTCGGGCCTTCGCCGGGTCGAAGACGCGCGCGTCCACGGGCAGCAGCTTGTAGGGTTCGAGATCGGGCTGTGCGGCAAACATGTCGCTTAGGTCCGTCGCGACGGCATCGTACAGATTAAGCGGCGGCACTCCGAGCAGGCGGAAAATCGTCTTCAGCAGGCCGGGAAAGCTGGAATTGCGGTGCGAGACGTATCCGTGCCTGATCCACGGACCGGCCGCGATCAGCACGGTGCGGTGCGCGTCGATGTGATCCACGCCGCTCTGCGCATCGTCCTCGGTAATGAACACCACCGTGTCCTTCCAGGCGGGTAGCGCCGAGAGGAATTCGAGGATGCGCCCCAGGGCGTAGTCGTTGTCCGAGACGAAGCTTTCGCCGTAAGGATAACCGTCGTCCGGCCGCGCGCCCGTCATGTGGTCGTTGGGCAGATGAATGAAGGTGAAGCGCGCCAGGCCCCGCTCGCGGATTTCGCCGATGAACTGCGTGGCGCGGAACTGGTCCGTGATGTTCATGTTGAAGCCGGGATAGTTGCGCGAGGTATTGCGGTAGAGGGGATCGGGCATGGGGACGTTGGTGAGGAAGCGGGCACCGGTGGGTGCCAGATCCTTGCCCTCGTCGACACCGGCCAGCTCAAAACCCTCGCCGAAATTGCGGAAGGGAATGTGATGGCGCTCGAGGTGGTGCCACAGCGTGCCGCCTTCGATCTGCTCCTCGGGATGCACGGAGGAAGCGGAGCCGGCGAAGAGCAGGCGCCCCGGAGCCGGCCCGAGCCGGAAGTCCTTCTTCTGCTCGCCGTACGAGGCGGCGAGCGAGCTTTCCGTCCAGGCATTGGGCGGAGACCCGGCCAGCCAGTGGTGGCCATCCACGCTCACGTCGCTGTCGGTGTAGAAATTGTCGGAAATGGCGAACTGGCGGGCCAGGGCGTGGTGGTTCGGAGTGATATTGATGTCCTTGAGCGAGAGGCGCTGGCGGCGTCCGTCGGCGAACCCGCGCGTGCCGAACCGGGCCAACTCGGGCGCGCCCATGGAGCCCGGAATATCGCCGAAGACTTCGTCGTAGGTGCGATTTTCCTTGACGATCAGGACTACGTGCTGGATCGCGGGCGGCAGCGGGGGATCGGGGGCGGGCTGCGCCAGAAATCCGCACGACTGGTAAACCAAGCGCGTGTGTCCGGCTAGCTCGGCCGCGCCCGGCAAGCGGAAGATCGAGACAGTCCCGTGGCGCTTGTGGATCGTGCGATAAGAGGAATCGCCCATGATGGCATTCGGACCTTCTCCGAAGCCGCGGCCGGCGGCAACGAAAACGGTATCGTGGTCCAGTGCGACGCGCGTCGGAAACCACGCGGCGGGCAAGTGTCCGAGGACGTGCCCTTGTGCCGGGTCGATCACCCCTACTGCGTTGATGCCGGCTTCGGCCACCAACAGCCACCCGGTTTGGGGATGAAGCGCAAGCCCGATCGGCATGATCCCGCGATATTGTTCCAGGCCGGGAATGCGGATGGGGATCTCGGAGGCGACCTTGAGTGTCTTGGCATCGATCACGGTGATCGTATCGAGATTGGCGTTGGAGACAAAGACCCGGTCGCCGGCGGCGGCGATGCCCGAGGGGCTGCTGCCGGCGAGGGTAGAGGCCGAGAAGGGAAGTCCCGTTGGAATGAAGGTAATCACCGCCGGCGAGGCGGGTTTGGAAACGTCAATGACGCAGACCGAGTTGGCCTCCCGAACGGTGGGCTCGCCGAGTCCGGGGATGCGTACGCTGCCGCGGGCGGTGGCGCGTTCGGCGCCGGCCACCGACTCAGCGCTCGGAAAACCGAAGGCGGGGAAGGGAATTCCCGTGTCGCGTACGTTCTTGGGATCAGCGCCCGGAATCACCTGGTACTCGAACATTCCGATGTTGGTGACGAAGAGCCGGCGCCGGTCGGGTGAAAGCGCCAGGGCAAAGGGGAGCCGGCCGGTCTTGACGGTGGAAACGATGTTGCGCGAGCGGGTATCGATGACCACCACCCGGAAGTTGGCCTGGTCCACCGCGTAGAGGAGGTTGCGGTCCGAATCCAGGGCCAGGTCGCCGCTGTAGGAGTCCTGGTAACCGTTCTGGTTCAGATCGATGGTCCGGCGGCGGTCGCCGTTGAAATCGAACCAGGAGATGCGGCCGGAGTTACCCTCGGAGACGAACGCCGTGTGTTCAGAGGCAAAAGCGATCCCCATGAACACTCCACGCCATCCGAAAGTCCCTTGGTCGTCATCCGCGGGGCTCGCGCGGTCGTCGTCGCGAGTACGGGCCAGCAGACGGCGCGGAGTCCATTGGCCGGACCTCTCACGTTCCAGAATCGTGAGGGAGTTCTGGCCGGGACCGGTATCCGCCGTGACCAGGGTTTTCCCGGATGGGGCAAGCGCCAGCCCAAAGGGGCCAGCTCCTGTGATAAATGTCTCACCCAGTGGCCGAATGACACGTCCGCCGGGAAGAACTGAGCCGGTCGGATGCTGGTGGGCCGGCCGGATGCCCGCCGGACTGGCAAACGACTGAGCCTGCAAGCCGGGCTCCCGAAAGACAAGAATGAGCAGGCAAAGACAGCAGTTCGTCCGCACTTTTTTCATGATAAGCCGTTGAGCCCGTTCCTCGCCTCTTCCTCGCCAGGTATGCAGGCTTTACAAGGGCCCCGCCGAGACAAGGTAAATATTTCAACCGTAACCTATGCCAATTCTCTGCGTATATCAGAACCAGAGGGTCTGTACCCTTATTGACAGTGCTATGTATTACAAAACCCGCCGTCGTAGGGGTACATGACGAGGGGGTGTACCAATTGGTACGATACCTGCTGAAATCCAGTGAACGGGAATCCCCAATGTGGTACTCGGTCAGGGCAGTCGCAATTGTTACCATCCTCGCCACGGGGATTTCGCACTCAGCAGCAGCAGCGCAGGCCGGCAAGAGCAACGCCAAGAAGACAGAGCAGAAGAAACCGGGAGTTTCCTTGTCGGGTTGCGTGGATCAACAGGAAGGGCAGTACGTTCTGGTGGACGATCACGACCTCAAAGTGATCGCCAACCTGGAAGCTGAGGGTTTTCCGACAGAGGGCTTTGCCAAGCACATGGGTGAAAAGGTAACCGTCCAGGGAACGCAGAACCCGGGAGGGGCCCGCCCGGTCTTCAAAGTGCGTCATATTGAGATCGTAAGCGAGACGTGTGCGCCGCAATCCGCTGCCGGGGAGAAGAAGTGACTCAGTCTTAGGAGGAGACATTATGGCATCCGGTACATTCGCAACACCTAAACCGCTAGAGGATCCATTGGCTCATTTGCCGTGCTCGACCATCGTGGAGTACCGCAAGGGGCAGATTATCTACAGTCAGGACCAGCCTTCGACGACGCTCTACCTGGTCATCGATGGGAAGGTCAAGGTCTCCCGCGTGGCGGATGACGGCCATCAGGTCGTAGTCGACATCTACCAGGCGGATGAGTTTTTCGGGGAGTCGGCGTTTCTCAATCTACCCCACCGCTGCGAGCAGGCGACGGCGCTGGAGAACTCGAAGCTGATGACCTGGACCACGGCGGAGATTGAAGACATTGTGACGAAGCGGCCCCGGCTCGCGGTGGCGCTGCTGCAGATCCTGGTTCAGCGGACCGTGGATTTCACGCATCGCATCGAGAGCTTCAGCCTGGACAACATCGCACGGAGGCTGGCGCGGTCCCTGATCCGGTTCTCGGAAAGACTGGGTGTCCAGGAGCAGGACGGATCGGTGCGCATGGCGCCGTTCACGCATGAGCTGCTTTCGCAGTACGTGGGCACGTCCCGGGAAATCGTGACCCACTATATGAATCAGTTCCGGCGCCAGGGGTACCTGCGCTACTCGCGGAAGGGCATCGTGCTCTACCGCGACGCGTTCAAGGACTGGCTGCGCCAGGGAGCGTAAAGGCCTCAGAAGGCGATCCGAGGGGCTTTCGAACTCCCCGCGGAGTTTGAAAGAGTGACATCGCAGGCGGCGATACGTGCTGTGTCGCCGGTCACTGGGAAAACCGCGTGGAAGAGGAAGCCTCCGCCCACTTGGGAGGTGGAAAAATAGGTGCTGAACTGTGCCGTGGCGTCTACACGAATGGTTCCGGGTGCTAGTGCGTTGCCTGCCGCATCATAAAAAGTGAACGAGAGCGCACCCAGAGTGCGCGTATTGTCAAAGCCGCTCACCGCGACATCCACCGACGATGCCGAGCGAGTGCCTTGCGCCGTGGCGATGCCGGCAGGCGATGCTGGTATGGCCACGCTGAGCTGGTCGCTCGACGACCCGAGTTGAGTCGTGAATATTATAGTTCCCGCCGTGGTGCCGGTCTGAAAAGGAATACTCACCTGGGTATCGCCGGGCGCGACCGGGTAGGTGGCGATGCGCTGCCCGGAGGCGAACACCACGGTTGGATCGCTGGGGCCGCGAAAATCCAGGTTCAGAGCGCCCGTTGCACTGCTCTTGGCCGGTGCATCGAAACGAATGATCACCAATCCCTGCTGTGCGCTGGCCACCTGTTTGAGGTCCACGGTGAGGAACGGCTTAGGCAGGGGCGGGTCGATTCCAAGCCCCGTAAGGGTATAGCTGCGGCCGCCGACGCTCAGGGTTGCCTGGCTGGGTCCGCTCGCCGCTGGCGAGTAATTAACGAGGAACTCTCCCGACTGTTGCGGCTGGTAGGCTTGCCCCGAGGGCAGGGTCCCGGCGAAGGAGAAATCCGTGCCTTTAATGGCGATGGCAGGCACGATGAGCACCTGCGGGGTCTGGTTGGTGAGGGTGAAGCGCTGTTGCACCGAAGTGCCGCGGACCACGCTCCCGAAATCGAACGTGCCGGATAGGGTGAGGCTGGGCAGGACGGTGGCGGTCAGCAGGATCGAGACTCCGTCGGAGCGCAGCGCCGCACTGTAGGTCCCGGTATCGGGAGACCGGAACGAAACCGTGAAATCCAAGGCCGCCTGAGGCGCGAGTGTCACGGGCAGGTTGGTGGCGGACAGACTGAAGCCGGCGCCGCTGATGGTCAGGGTGGTCACCGCGGCCGGCGAGTTCGAAGTGTTGCGGAGCCTGAATTGCGTGGCCGAAGGCTGGTTGGCGTACACCGAACCGAAGTCGTAGAGGGACGGTGCGACATGCTCCGAATTGCTATCTACAACGTAAAGCTGAAGTTGTCCCCATGCCGGAGCGGCGAAAAAGAGCACGAGCAGGGTCTTCATGGCTTGACCACCGTGATCGCCGGACTGCCGATATTGAAAGCGGGCGGGGCAGGCGGGGGCGCAACCGGTGTGGGCGAGGAACTGGCGTGGCCGGCGAGCAGGGCTGCCAGCGCCCCTCCGCCGGCGGCGGCTCCGATGACCAGCCAGCGCTTGCTGTGGGAGGTCGAGGCCGACGCGACCGAGCCTGGCTTAGGTTCGGCAATGTACTGGAAGGAGACGGTGCCGGCACGCGCCTGCTCTTTCGAAGCCACGATGCGGATTTGGAAGCGGCCAGGGTTCCGGTTCGCCTGGAAGGTGTGGATGGTGGCGCGGCCGCGGGAATCGGTGGTGGCCACGTCGGTGCGGAGGCCGCTGGCGAACGTCCCGCCCGGGCCTTCCTCGGGCAGATGAAAGCTGACGGCCGCGCCGGCGACCGGCTTGCCGGTCTCGTCCGTGACGTCCACGGTCAGCGGCCGGGAGGAGTGCGAGCCGGGCTGGTGAACGGCGCCTTCGCCTTCCACAACCTGGATTTGCAGGATGGCCACCTGAGCCGGGGCAGCCAGGGCCCAGGCGAGCCAGATAGACCCGAGTTTCCGCACCGTAACCCACTAGTAGGGCGGAGCCACCCGAATTATCAGCTTTTTCTCATCAGGACGGTAGTGACGTTGTCGGGTCCGCCGGCGTCCTTGGCCGCCTGGATCAGACGACGGCAGCAGTCCTCGAGGGAGGTTCTGCGGCCGGCGGCCAGAATCCCCTCGATCTGGGGGGCTTCGACGACTCCGTGCAGACCGTCGCTGCAGATCAGCACCATGGTTCCGGAGTAAAGGGGCACGCGGTAGTAATTGATAGCCAGGGGCGCGCTGGCGCCGATTGCCATGGTGAGCACGTGACGCATCGGATGATGCTTGAGGCTGTCCTCGTCCAGGCCCAGCGGGCGCCCGACTTCGTTGACCCAGGTCTGGTCGTCGGTGATCACCTTCAAGCCCTGTTGATCCAGGACATAGGCGCGCGAATCGCCCACGCTGGCGATGGCAAGCTCGGATTCCAGGTCGAGAGCGGCGACCAGGGTCGTGCCCATGCCTTCCAGGGAGGGATCGCGATGGGCCGCCTCCAGGACGCGGCGATTGGCTTCCTCGGTGGCGCGGATGAGCACTTGCGAGTCGCGCTGGCAGGCGCCGCGGACCGTTTCCGCCACGGTTTCGACGGCCATGCGGGAAGCACATTCACCCGCCCGTGCGCCGCCCATCCCATCGGCGAGGACATACAGACCACGCTCCGCATCTACCAGGCAATAGTCTTCGTTGTTGGTTCTGACGCATCCCTTGTCGGTGAGAGCGAAAGCTTCGAGCATGCGCGCGCGTCCGTACGAAAACTGTAACACATACGAAGCTTCAGCTATCAGGCGTCAGGCTTCAGTTTGAGCGTTACTTGTTGGCGCATAATGATATAGATCCCATCATGTGGAAGCGTTTGCGTCTCACCCTGGACATGATCAAGTTCGAGCACTCCGTGTTTGCGCTGCCGTTTGCGCTTACCGGGGCGCTGCTGGCGGTTCGCGAGGGGGGAATCCGCGCCGGCGAAATCGCCTGGAAAGTCATGTGGATCGTCGTGGCGATGGTGGCGGCGCGATCGGCCGCCATGGCCTTTAACCGGCTGGTGGACGAGCGGATCGATGCACGCAATCCCCGCACCAGCATGCGGCACCTGCCGGCTGGGCTGCTCTCGCGAGGCTTCGGCTGGGCATTTGTGGGGGTGGCTTCGGGAGTGTTCTTCGCGGCCGCCGCGGCGCTGAATGCGCTGTGTCTGAAACTGGCGCCGCTGGCGCTGGCCATCGTCTTCTTTTACTCGTTTACCAAGCGATTCACTTCGTTTTCGCACCTGGTGCTGGGGTTTTCGCTGGGCATCGCCCCGGCGGCGGCGTGGATTGCCGTGCGCGGCGAGCTCGATCCGCGGATTCTGTGGCTGACCGCCGCGGTCACATTCTGGACGGCGGGCTTTGACGTGATCTACTCCTGCCAGGACTACGAATTCGACAAGGCCGAAGGTCTGTTCAGTGTGCCGCGCGTGATCGGGATCGCGGGGGCGCTGCGGGTGGCACAGGGCCTGCATGTCCTGATGATCGGCTGCCTGCTCGCACTGGTCTACCTGCTGCGGCTTGGCCCGCTGGCACTCGTCGGGGTGGCCGCGATCGCGGTTCTGCTGATCTACGAGCACAGCCTGGTGAAACCGGCGGACCTTTCGAAGGTCAACGCGGCCTTCTTCACCATGAACGGCTACGTGAGCGTGCTATTCTTTGTATTCTGGGCCGCTGATATTTTCCTGCATGCAAGCCGTATTCGATGATTCCCGCCTGATTCCTGTCCGCGCCAAGGTCGAGGCGGGCGAACGCCTGTCGTTCGAAGACGGCCTGACCCTGTTTCGCACCAACGACATTCTGGGCGTGGGTTATCTCGCGAATATCGTGCGCGAGCGACTGCACGGCAACCGGACCTACTTCAACGTCAACCGCCACATCAATCCGACGGATGTCTGCGTGGCCAGTTGCCGCCTGTGCGCATTCGGCAAGCGAGTGCGCGATCCGAAGGCGTACACCATGTCGCTGGAGGAAGTGTGGCACCGGGCCGGCGAAGGATGGAGCGAGGCGGTGACGGAGTTCCACATCGTCGGCGGCCTGCATCCCGAGCTGACGCTGGACTGGTACTGCGAGATGCTGCGCGGCCTCAAACAGCGCTTCCCGCAGGTTCATCTGAAAGCGTTCACCATGGTGGAGATCGCTTACCTGGCGCGGCGGAGCAAGATCGGCGTGCGAGAGACGCTGGAACGCCTGCGCGACGCCGGTATGGACTCGCTGCCGGGCGGCGGGGCGGAGATCTTCAACGAGCGCGTGCGCCGCATCATCTGCGACCACAAGATCGACGGCAACGAGTGGATCGAGACCGCGCGCATCGCGCATCAGTTGGGGCTGCGCTCCAACTGCACGATGCTCTACGGGCACCTGGAAAACGACGAAGACCGGGTGGATCACCTGGTCCGGCTACGCGAATTGCAGGACGAAACCCACGGCTTCGTGACCTACATCCCGCTGGCATTTCATCCGGACCATACTCCTCTGCAACACATTCCGAAGACCACCGGGTTCGCGGATGTCAAGAACATCGCGGTGGCGCGGCTGATGCTGGACAACATCCCACACGTCAAGGCGTACTGGGTGATGATGACGCCGCGCACGGCGCAGATCGCGCTGCGCTTCGGGGCCGACGACATCGACGGCACGATTGTCGAGGAGCGCATTTACCACGATGCGGGCGCGACGACGGCACAGGGTCTGCGGCGGCAGGAATTGCTGACGCTGATCCACAAGGCCGGCCGCGAACCGGTGGAGCGCGACACGCTCTACCGCCCGGTGCAGCGCACCGAAGCCACGTTCACCGTTTTGGTCTAGAGTATTCTGAGAGTATGCAGGTCGAGCTGCCTGACGTCGAAACGTGGGCTCCGTTCGAGATTCGCTTCGAGCGGCCGATGGATGATGACCAGTACTTTGAGTTCTGTGCGCAGAACCGGAAGGTGCGGATCGAGCGAGAGGCAACGGGGGAAATTGTCATCATGCCGCCAGCGGGTGCCGAGACCGGCAACCGAAACAACGACCTAAGCGCACAGCTCTGGGTGTGGGCTAAAGGTGATGGGCGCGGTCAGGCGTTCGATTCCAACACGGAATTCTTCCTTCCCAGTGGAGCAGCATTTTCTCCCGATGCGTGCTGGGTTTATAAGAGCCGCCTGGCCCGATTTACTAAGGAAGAGAAAAGGCGTTTCCTTTATCTGTGCCCTGATTTTGTTGCCGAGCTAATGTCGCCCAGCGACCGCCTGAGCAAAGTGCAAGCCAAGATGGTTCAGTGGATCGCCAACGGTGCCGCCTTGGCCTGGCTCATCGATGCCGACGAGCGGACCGTGTACGTCTATCGGCCGGGTCGGGAGCCCGAGCGATTGACCGGTGTCGACCACGTGGATGGCGAGGGACCGGTCGAGGGATTTCGTCTCGAGCTGACCGGCATCTGGCAGGGTCTCTAGAGCAGTGGCCAAAGACCGTCTGTTTCTTATCGACTCGTTCGGGTTCATCTTCCGCGCCTACCATGCCCGCGCGCGCAGCAGCGCGCCTCCCATGCGCACTAGCACGGGAATCCCGACCGAGGCGGTGTACATCTTCAACAACATGCTGCGCAAGCTCTCCAAGCAGTTTGCACCGCCTTACATCGCCGCGATCTTCGAAAGCGCGAAGCCGGTCATTCGCCTGCAGGAGTTTGCGGACTACAAAGCCAACCGCGTGGAAACGCCGCCAGACCTGCTGGAGCAGATCCCGTACGTGCGGCGCGTGCTGGACGCCATGCACATCCCGATCCTCGAGTTCGACGGCTACGAAGCCGACGACGTGATCGGCACGCTGGCGCGCCGCGGCGAGGCCGCCGGTCTCGACGTCGTCATCGTCTCCAGCGACAAGGACATGCTGCAGCTGGTCAGCGACCGCGTTTCGATGCTCAATCCCGCGAAGGACGACGAGTGGTATGACCCGCCCAAGGTTAAGGAGTTTCTAGGCGTGGAGCCGCGCCAGGTGGCCGACCTCTTCGCCCTCAAAGGCGACGCCGTGGACAACATCCCGGGCGCGCCCGGCATCGGCGACAAAGGGGCGTGCGATCTCATCGCGAAGTTCGGCTCGGTGGAGGCGGCGCTGGAGCGCGCGGCCGAAGTGGAGCGCAAGATGTACCGCGAGAGTCTCCAGAACAACGTCGAGCGCATCCGCATGAGCAAGCGGCTGGCGACCATCGCTACCGACGTGCCGATCGAAGTCGCCTTCGACACCCTGAAGGCGCAGCCGGCGGACGTTCCCTCACTGAAGGCCGTCTACAAGGAGATGGAGTTCCACAGCCTGCTCAAGGAACTCGGCCCGAGCGAGGACACGCGGACGCGGGACTACGCCGTGATCGCGACCGCGGAGGAGCTGAAGGGCTGGCTGGCCGCGGCGAATGGCGTGCCGGTTTCGGTGGCGATTGCCAAATCCGGGGAAGGAGAGTTCGCGCTGGATACCGTCGGGCTCGCCTGGCGGCCGGGCGAGGCGCGCGCGGTTGCTTCGGATCTGCTGCCGGCATTGAAGCCGTGGCTGGAGGATGCAGCCGCCATCAAGATCGCCTGCGACGTGAAGGACGCACTGCTGGCGCTCGGACGGCTGGGGATCGAAGCGCGCGGCTTTGCCCACGACGTGATGCTCTACGGATTCTTGCTCGACGCGGAACCTGGGGGATGCTCCCTGGAAGCGCAGGCGCAGCGCCGGATGGATCTGAAGCTCGGCGCGGGGCCGGAGCAGCACGCAGACCTCACGTTGGAGATCTGGCAGCAGATATGCCCGGCGGTGGACCAGCGGGGCCTGCGCAAGCTCTACGAAGAGATCGAGCTGCCTTTGACGGGCGTGTTGGCGCGTATGGAGCGCACCGGCATCCGCATCGATGGCGGGGAGCTGAAGCGTCTTTCGGTCATGATGGAGAGCGAGATCGGCCGGCTCGCCGAGGAGATCCACGCGCTCGCGGGACGGCCGTTCAACATCAGCTCGCCGCAGCAATTGGCGGTAGTGCTGTTCGACGAGTTGAAGCTGAAGGCGCCGCAGACGCGCACGTTCGGCAAGAGCCGGTCGACGGCGGCCGATGTTCTGGACGAGATGGCGGCGGACCACGAGATCGTGCGCAAGGTGCTGGAATACCGGCAACTCACCAAGCTCAAGGGGACCTATGTGGACGCTCTGCCCCTGCTGCTCGATCCCGGAACGCAGCGCCTGCACACCAGCTTCAACCAGGCGGGTGCGGCCACGGGCCGGCTCTCGTCGTCGAACCCCAACCTGCAGAACATTCCCATCCGCACCGAACTCGGCCGCGAGATCCGTGCGGCATTCGTGCCCCGGCCGGGATGGAAGCTGCTGGTGGCCGACTACTCGCAGATCGAGCTGCGCCTGCTGGCCCACATGTCCGAAGACCAACTGCTGGTGGACGCGTTCCGCAGCGGTGAGGACATCCACACCAGGACGGCGTCTGAAGTCCTGGGTGTACCGCCCCTGATGATCACCCCGGATGCGCGCCGCAGCGCTAAGGCGGTGAACTTCGGGATCGTGTACGGAATCAGCGGATTCGGTCTCGCGCAGCAATTGGGGATTCCGCGCGCCGAGGCGGAAAAGTATATCAGGAACTACTTCGCGCGCTATACCGGCGTGAAAAAGTTCATCGAGGAGACGATCGCGGAAGTGCGGAAGACGGGTGTGACCCGCACCTTGTTCGGGCGCGAGCGGCCCATTCCCGATATCAACAGCCGGAACCCGAACTCGCGCGGCTTCGCCGAGCGTACCGCCGTGAACTCGCCGCTCCAGGGGACCGCGGCCGACCTGATCAAGCTCGCCATGGTGCGCATCGACCGCGAGCTCGCAGCGATGCAGAGCAAGATGCTGCTCCAGGTGCACGATGAGCTGGTCTTCGAGTGCCCGCCCGGGGAGACCGGCGCGCTCACGGCGCTGGTGAAGCGGGAGATGGAAGGCGTCCGCGAACTGAAGGTGCCGCTAGTCGCGGACGTCGGGGTCGGCGACAACTGGCGGGACGCGAAGTAGCGCGCGCTGCTTTTCCCCGATCGCCGACCAGTCGAACTTGCGCACAGCGTGGGCATGGGCGGCTTCCGCGATCTGTGCGCGGCGCTCGGGATCGGCAATCAGGGTGGCGATGCCGGCGGCGAAGGCCTCTGGGGTATCGCCGATCCAGACGCTGTGCCCGTGCAGCAGGCCGAGGCCGGCGCATCCCGAGGTGGTGGAGACAACGGCGCGGCGCATCGCCATGGCTTCCAGGACCTTCACGTTGGTGCCCGCGGAGACCGTGGTGGGGACCAGCACGAGGTTTGACTCGACATATAACGTGCGGACGTCGGAGACGAATCCCAGAAGGCGGATGCGGGGCAGGTCGGAAACCTGCCCCAACGGCTCCGGCGAATCGGCGAAGGCGCGCCAGTAGGTGAGGTAGTCGGGCCCGCAGACCACGGCCAGGGTCATGCGCGGGAACTTGTGCTCCAGCAGCGGCCACACTCGTTCCGTAAAGAAGCGGAATGCGGCGATGTTCGGAAAGTGCCGGAAGGATCCGATGAAGAGCAGCCGCTCGCCGGGCGTCTCCGGTTCGGCTCGAAAGCGTTCGAGATCCACGCCGTTGGGGACGATCTCGCCGGTGCCCAGCAACTCCGCGTCTTTCTCGCTCATCACCACCACGTGGCGGTACCGGCTTACGGCCCGTTTTTCGAACCGGCGCCAGCGGAAGAGGTCCCACGCCGCGGAGAGGGTGCGCTCGCGCCGGGCGATCTGTGTGAACAGATCGAACGTTACGTCATGCTCGACCAGGATGTCTCCGCCATACTC
>DATJYJ010000299.1:0-5865 GCA_035578025.1 Verrucomicrobiia bacterium | reverse complement strand
CTGATCAGCGGGAAGGAACCGAAGTTTCAGGCCCTCGGTGTGCACGTTCTGTTCGCAGCCCTGCTCGCGATCGTGGTTGGCTCCCTCGCGGGAGAATGGCTGAGCATCCAGCATAAACTCTCTGACGCAAACGCGTTCCTGTGGGGACACCAGGGTTACGAATATGTCGATCTCGGGCGGGCATGGCAGGTACTGCTATTCGCGGGCTTGTTGATCTGGCTGTTTTTGGTAGTTCGAGCTGTCCGCCCGGCTCTTAAGGTCGCACCTGAGCATCGCGGATTGCTCTCCCTCTTCCTACTCGCCGCCGGAGCAATCGCCCTCTTCTACGGTGCCGGCCTGACCTGGGGCCAGCACACGCACCTTTCCATCGTGGAATATTGGCGCTGGTGGGTTGTGCACCTCTGGGTCGAAGGCTTCTTTGAAGTCTTTGCGACTACCGTCATCGCATTTTTCTTCACCCGCCTGGGGCTGATCCGTCCCGCATTTGCGGCCAGGTCGGCGCTGCTTTCGACCACCATTTTCCTCTCCGGTGGGATCATCGGCACCTGCCATCACCTGTACTTCTCGGGCACGCCCGCGGTAGCGTTGGCGTTCGGCTCCGTATTCAGCGCGCTCGAGGTGGTCCCGCTGACGATGGTGGCGTACTCCGCCATCGACGACCTTCGCAACGGGCGGCTCGCACCTTGGGTGCAACGCTATCGATGGCCCATCTACTACTTCGTTGCAGTCGCTTTCTGGAACATGGTAGGAGCCGGACTGTTCGGATTCATGATCAATCCGCCGATCGCGCTCTATTACATGCAGGGCCTCAACACGACTCCTCTGCATGGCCACGCCGCGCTGTTCGGTGTTTACGGCATGCTGGGAATCGGGCTCATGCTGGTATGTCTGCGAGCCATGGACACACGTGCGGAGTGGAAAGAAAGCTGGCTCAAGTTCTCGTTCTGGGGTATCAACGCCGGGTTGCTCATCATGTGCGTAGGCAGCCTGCTACCGGTCGGGCTGGCTCAGACCTGGGCTTCCGTGGAGAAGGGATACTGGTACGCCCGGAGCACGGAGTTTCTGGGCCTGCCGTTCATGCAGACTCTTCGCTGGATGCGGGTTCCCGGCGACATGATCTTCGCCATCGCCGCGCTGGTGCTGGTGGCCTTCGTATTCATTGGCCGGCGAACGGCAGTCTCAGAGGCAAAGGAGCCTGCCGATGCAATCCGCGTTCCGGCGGGCGACTGATGATCAATGTGAGCCTGCTTGGCTCGCGACGAGCATCGTTTGGCGGATGAAAGGTTGTCGTTATGAGGGGAGCTGATCTGGGACAAAGGACTCAAACACGGCAATGCCTTACCTGCAAGAACAAAGGGTGCATAGGCCACTGCCGGTTCGCTAAACCCATGCCCAAGCGCGCTCCGATGCCTATGCGGGGTGTGCCGGATAAAGCGACGCTGCCGCGCCTCTACCGTAGTCCTGACGAACCGTTCCACTGGCTCGTCTGGACGGACGATGGCTGGTTTCGTTTCCCCGCCAAACTCGACGGATGGGCCGAGCATTATGCCGCGACAAACGTCTCACACCACAAACTCCAGCGGGTACCGTTGTGGATGGCCTTCAACACCGGACTGATCGAGTCGTTCGAACTCCAGGTCCCGAATCGCGCAGCGTGATACGAGCAATGTGTCCGACTTCAGTATGAAACCGCAATCGTCGCGCGATGGGCATGAATCAGCTCTGTGCTGCGGACTTGCTCTTATTATTTCGCCGGAAGCGGCGGAAAAGGGAGCCAGCAGCGGGCACGCCGAACGCGATCGCACCGGGAATGCTCAGGTCGATTTCCGTGCCGCCCCCAGGACGGCTGCACACGTCCAATTTCCCGCCGATGCGAGCGGCGCGCTCACGCATTCCAGCGAGACCGTAATGACCGGAACGTCCCTGCGAGACAATGGCCGGGTCCATGCCTTTACCGTCATCGCGGATGCGTAACCGGAAGCTGTCCCCATAAAAGATCCGCGCTTCTATGGCGTGGGCCTCGGAATGCCTGAAGGCGTTACGCATGGCTTCAAGCGCAATGTTATATATTTCATCGCGCAGAATCGGGTGGAGATTCCGGGAAGATCCTTCCACACTGACTTCGAATGTTGCGGAACCTTGGGCGGCAATCTGGTCTCCGGCTAAGCGAACCGCTCGCGCGAGATCGTTCTTGATGACGGTGGACAAGCGCATATTCTGGATCGCTTGCCGGCCTTCGGCGATGCCGGTCTCCGATACATTGATCGCCTGCTGGAGAACCTCGGCTGCCTCCTCGCGGCGGCGCGCCAACAGGTTGTAAGCAGCCTGCATGTGTATCAGCGCGGCCTGAGACGTTTGTAGCAAGGTATCGTGAAGCTCGCGGGCGATGCGGGTCCGTTCTCGCACGCGCTCCTCCAGGCGCATATTGAATAGTTGTTGCAACTGCCGGATCCGGAATTGGTACGCGAGCCAGAGCAGCAGGCCAAAAGCGGCAACGCACGCGAACCGAAACCAATTCGTCTGGTAATAGTGGGGCTGCAACGCGAAGCTTACAGTAGCGCCGCGCCCGTTCCAGATGCCGAAGCTATTCGCCGCGATCACGTGGAACGAGTATTCACCAGGCGCCATATTCGTGTAGCGAGCAGTACGAACGGTTCCGGCTTCCACCCAATCCTTGTCATAGGGATCGAGCCGGTACTTGAATCGTTGCCGTTCGGGGGCCGAGAGATCCAGGGCCGTGAAGCGGAACTCAAAGGCATCCTTACCGGCAGGTGCGCGAGTGTGGCCGCCGGTAACCAGCGCGGCTCGACCTGCCCAAGCCTCCTCCACGATGACGGGCGGCGGTGGAGCGACGGCACTCGGGTCGATGGCGACCACGCCGCGCATGGTGGGAAACCACAACCGGCCATCGCGGGCTCTCACCGCGCCCGGACTCCCGCTATTGCACTCACTGATCTTCATTCCCTCGGACAGCCCGTAGGCCAACGGGGGAATGGCAGAAAGCTTTCCGTCGGCCAGGTCGTTCGCCTCGTCGAGAGTGAGGCGCATGATGCCCCGGTTGGACGGCGCCCAGAGGACGTTTTGGGCATCCACGAAGATGCCGACCACGTCGGTGGTCAGACCGTTCCTGGCAGTAATGCTCGCCACCCTCCCATTTCGCAGACGATGAAGCCCGCTTGCGGTTGCAAACCACAAGTCGCCATTGGAATCCGGGCACATTGCCGTGACCCCGGCTTGCGGGACGCCTTGCCCGCGGCCGTACTCGATGGTTTTCCCGGCGCGCCGGTAGAGAAGGCGCGGCGGACTATGGCTCGCCAGCCACAGCCCGCCCTTGGCGTCTTCCGCAATCTGAAGGACGTCGCTGTCGGTCTTCTCGAATCTCGCTTCGCGAAAACGGAAGAGATCACGCCAGAGGATGCGGTTGAGGGCATCCACCCACAAGGTGCCCTCGCGGTCGACGAGAAGCTGATTTACTGCAGGTGTATCGAGGGGATATCGGGTCAGCGCGCCGGAGCGCCAGCGGTGCACCGCGCCGGAGCCGCCGAACCACAGATCGCCATCCCTCGTCTGTGCGATTGCATTGACCTGGGAGAGCCCGGGAAGGAGGTGAAAGCGTCCATCGAACCAATACACGGAATCATCGCCGCCGAGCCAGATGCGCCCCTGCCGGTCCTCAAAGACGGTGCGAAAAGGCGAATCGGACAGGCCTTCCGCCTTTGCGTAGGAGGTCAGCGGAGCGCGCCGGAAGCGGAACAGCCCTTGCCCGAGCGTTCCCACCCACCGATTGCCTTCATGATCCACGAAAAGGCTATGCACTTTTACCGTGCCGCTCACGCCGGCGGGGAGCGGCAGAAACTCGGGGTCCCCGAGCTTGCCGTCCGCGGCCCGGACCAGTCCGTTCGGGGTGAGGAGAAGCAACTCGCCGTCCAGGTCCGGGGCCATCGCCAGCACTACCTGGCCCGAATCGGCGGCCCTGCCGAGTTGGCTCTCCCACGGCCCTGTGCTAATCCACTTGCGTGATGAGGCGGCTGGAAGCGGCACATCGGAAAACGCGCCCCGGTAATAGCGAACCAATCGTGACGCTGCGGCGATCCAGATGGTGCCGTCGCGACCTTCGCCCGCCATCGTGCCGCCCGGAAGGCTGGAGACCGACCCATCCGCGCCGAAACGCACCACCTCATTCTCCGAACGGAACCACATGCTTCCGTCCCTCGCCTGCAAAAGGAACTCGCGGACAGCCTTTCCACGATAAGTCGTGTAGGGTTTCGCTTCTTCGCCCGCGCAGCAGGCAACTCCCTTCAGGCTGCTGATCCAGATCTTGCCCGCCCGATCCTCGCGCAGAGCCGTTACGGTGCTGGTGGCGACTGTCGTGAACACACCGTCATGAAAGCGCGTGACGCCATTATTGCCACCGATCCACAGGTCTCCTAAGGCGCTGGCATGTAGAGATAGAAACAAGGTGGCTCGGAAACCAGGGATGTCGTCGGCTCCGAAGACTTTGAACCTGACCCCGTCGAAGCGCGCGAGACCGCCGCCTGTCCCCACCCAGAGATACCCCTCGCGATCCTGCGCGATGGAGTGAACGGAGTTCTGCGGCAATCCCTGCTCGGTCTGCCAAACCGTGGCGACATACTGCACCATGGCCGTTTGGGCGCATGCAGGAGCAAGAAACATGCCGGCCGGCAGTATCCACAACAAAAAGGCGAGAGCGGTGTGATGCACTCGAATCTTCAGTGCGTCACCTGTTTTTGTCTGCGCAGCCATCGACGCCGTCTCCCGCCACTCACGCCGCCAGTAACGCCGCCGCGGCAGCAGCTTGCGGTTCAGGGCTGCGTCTGGTCTCAAGAGGTGTTCTTAAATAGCCGGGCGAAATACGCACTGAACCGAAGCCCGGGATCGTTCAGATATCGATCAACAACCTAGATTATACCCGCCGCTCCAACTGCTAATCACGAGCACCGAGGCTCCCGTTCCCGCCGAGGATCGCCGCTCAAAGAAGAGCGTCTCCAGATCTGTGTGGCAAATGCCGACACTCTTCTGCCGAGATTCGGCACGCGGCCTGTCACGGTATCGCTTCGATGTGCCGAGACGCTAGCCAGACTGCCGGAGCGAGAAAGGATTCCCGAATGTGAAGCTTGCGAGCCGTTGGAGCACATGCTAAGCCCGTTCTGCTCAATTCCAACGGCACTCCAGCGTTGAAACGACAGTAGTGGGCTCGTCCGAACCCCCGCCGCAGACTCCCACTTGCCAGGTTGTGGGTGCGCAGCCTGACGACAGTTACGCTAAGGCCACCGAAATTCACACCATTACTGGCGGGATGGGACGTTTCGCCGGAGCTCTCGGGAGCTTTACCCTGACCATCTACCATAACCTGCGTACGCATGGCACCTGCGGCTCGTACAGCGGAACCATTACTTCCCCGGGCTCAGCCCACTAAGAGCGGTCAATCAGCGCAAGCTCCATCAGTCCGAGGCGTCCAACTCCCGTGAATACCGAGTCCTCGACGGCTGCCCAGAATGGCTCAACAACACCGGTGCGGCGAGCCAGTTTCTAGGCGGCGGGCTTCACAATCACAGGAGAACCTTTTGGTCTGGACGGGAAGACGAGGACCTTTCTCGCCTGATTTCTCCTCGTTGCACAAACCATGCAGGCCAATGACTCAAATGGCTCAAACGCCGCCATTTCCAGGCGCTCCAACGTGGAACGGATCGCGGCGAGCACTGCTTCCTTGTAAGGGCTGTCTGGCCAGCCCTCCACACAATGCAATCGGTGGTGCTCGGTTCTCACCCACTGCCGAAGGCCCTCATCGCCGGGCCGCCGCGATCGCTCGCACTCGCTCGGGACATCTGACTGCAGAACCAGATT
>DATJYJ010000298.1:0-8723 GCA_035578025.1 Verrucomicrobiia bacterium | reverse complement strand
ATATTGGTCTGCGCATTGCCACCGTTGATGTTGATGGCCAGCGCGCGCCCCGGCGTGTCGGTGATCGAATTCTGCAAGGCCGTTGGCATCGCGCCGGGTACCAGGTTCACCAGGTTCTCGTAATTCCGATATCCGCCTACGGGCAGTCCGACGACCTGGTCCGTGTGGATTTCGGCGTGTGTGTCGGACTTGTCGGTTTGCAGAAGTGCAGCGGTTGCCTCGACCGAGATGGTCTCAGTCAACTGGCCCACCTCAAGCTTGACGTCCATGCGGCCGATCACATTCGGACTGACCTCGAAGTCGGTGACGCTGAAAGCGCGAAAGCCCTTGGCGCTAACCTTGATATCGTACCGGCCGGGCAGAACATTGACCAGCGAATAGCGGCCGCCGGTATCGGTCTGTGCTTCTTTGCCGAGCCCGGTGTCCTTGCTGGTCAGGGTGACAGTGGCATTCGGGACCACCGCATCGCTCTGGTCGGTAACCGTGCCGACTACCGACCCATAGAGAACTTGTGCCGGTGTGGGCCGAACACTCGGTCCCAACAGCAAGAGAAGCGCAATCCCTGCCGTGCCCGGAACAAACAGACTCCTCAACCGTCGTAATTTTTGATACATTACCCCCCCAAATTGTTTACACAGACACTAAAGCTACTGGGAAGATTTATAAGGCTTTCCGGGCAGGAAGTCAAGCAGAAAGGCGGGAGTCTAGGCTTTGATGTTGGCCTGCGTCCGGCCGATCAGCTCGCGAAGCTCGCGGCTGTGGATGACCGGCCAGGGGTTGCAGGGCTCCAGTGCCCGCCACGGCTCTGGGAGGCGAGAGATGGACTCCGCGGCACGCTGGCGGGAGTCCGCGAGGGCAGGCAGCGGCTCGATCAGGTTGCCGCCGAGAATGATGGGACGCATCAGCGCTTCGCCGCTGCCGCACTCGCCGGAGCGGGCCAGGACGTCACGCGATTTTTCGCGGAAGACCTGCTTGGCGCCGGGGAGAGAGCCTTTGTCGTCACTGTATTTTGCCGTGAAGCGCTTGATGCCGCAGATTTCGACCTCGACCAGCTTGTAGATACTGCCCATGTTGGGTGCGTCGGCGCTGGTGGAAAGCTGAGTGCCGACTCCGTAGGCATCGATCGGAGCACCGCCCGCGACGAGGCCGCGAATGCGGTACTCGTCGAGATCGCCGCTGGCCATGATTTTGGCTTCGCGGAGACCGGCCTCGTCGAGGATTCCGCGCACCTCGCGGCTGAGCGACGCGAAATCGCCGCTGTCGAGGCGCACGCCCCACAAGGGGCCGCCGAGCTGCGCTGCGCGCCGCGCTCCTTCCAGGGTGTCGTAAGTGTCCAGCACCTGGACGGTAGCGGCGCCCAGCACGCGCTGGAGCTTGCGGAAGGCATCCATTTCGCATCCGAAGCTCATCACCCAGGAATGGGCGGCGGTGCCCATGACCGGAATGCCGAAACGGAAACCCGCGAGCGTGTTGCTGGTGCCGGTACATCCTCCCAGGTAGGCGGCCCGCGCGCCGAGCACGCCCGTTTCCGGAGTGTGGGCGCGGCGGGTGCCGAACTCGATCACGTCGCGGCCCTGTGCGGCCTCGGCGCAGCGCGCCGCCTTGCTGGCGATCAGAGTCGGGAAGGTTACGGCGGAGAGCAGGTAAGTTTCGGGGAGCTGCGCCTCGATAATGGGAGCGCGGATGGTGAGCATCGGCTCACCGGCGAAGAGCACAGTGCCTTCCGGCACGGCGAAGAGATCGCCGGTGAAGCGGAAGGTGCGCAGGTATTCGAAGAACGCGGGCGAGACGCCGGCGAATTGCGGCAGGCCGCGGAGGTAGTCGATTTCTTCGGAGGTGAAGCGGAGGTTGAGAAGGTAATCGACCACCTGGGGGAGACCCGCGGCCACGACATAGTTGCGGTGAGCGGGAAGACGGCGGATGGAAAGCTCGAAGGTGGCCTTTTGGCCAGCCCGGCCGGAGTCGAAGAAACCGGCCGCCATGGTGAGTTCGTAAAGGTCGGTGAGGAGCGCGTTCATGAGGTGAGTGTCGCGCCTGCGGCGCGGGGCAGGCCGGGAGGCCTACCCCACAAAAACGCGTTACTTCTTCTTGGGCGGCTCAGGAGCTGCTTCTTTGACATCGGCGGCGGCTTTGGTGAGATCGTCGACGGCCTTGCCGTCTAGTTCATAGATGCTCGGCTCGCCTTCACGTTGCGCGAAATACTGGTTTCCCTGCTTGGAAATCAGGACCTTTTCCACACGCTTGCCGCTATTGGAGGTGACGGTGGCCTCGAAAACCGGGTCGCCGCCGCCCTTGTCCGCGAATTTGGTGGCGGCGAGGTCGCGCAGCTTGTCGATCAGTGTCTGCACGGTGGTGTTGTCCATGGTCTTGGAGCCCGACTTCCACTTGTCACCGTCCTTGGTGTAGCTGACGCCTTTGAGATCGATCTTACCCGGGTCGCTGAATCCGAAATCGAAGAGCTTCTTATTGCGGAAATCGTCAAGGCCTTTGTCCATGGCGTCGGCGACGTCGGCATTCACCTTGTAGATGCCCTCCACCGCCGAACTCTTGGCGAAGACGTTCTTGTCCTTGTCCTTGTGCACCTCGATGGTCTGGGTGCCGGAGGCGTCCGTCACCGTCGCCGTGGCGACCTTGGGCGCCTCCGCGTATTTCTTCAGGGCATCGGTCTCGGTGAGATCCATCTTGACGTCTTTGAGCTTGGTGATCAGGCCGTCGACGGCCGAGCCGTCGGCGCGCAGCGGTCGAGGTTTGACGATGGCCCACTCGTTCTGCGCGTTCTTGCCGAACTCCATGGGCGCTCCTTTGGCGGTGAGCTCCACACGCGTCAGCTTGTCGGAGTCGAAGCTCATGAGTCGCTTGTCGCGCAGATCGTCGGGGCGCTTGTCGAGGCTGGTCTTGGTGAACGAGCTGATGGTGACCACCTTGGAATCGCCAGCCAGCTTGGCGTAGGCGCCGCTGCCGGTGAGGGTGTCGTCGCCGATCAGCAGGTGATCGGTCTTGCCGTCCTTGCGAAGCACCTGGACGTCGAGGGTGGGCGTTGCGAGCCCGTACTGCTGAAGGTCGCCGGCCTTGTCCTCGATCACCTTGTCGGCGGTGAGGCTGCCGAGGGAGCTGGTCATGGAGCTGACGGAATCCTGATCGGCGGGCAGGTCCTTGGGCTCGGTCATGCGCCACTTGCCGTTGTCCCTTTTGAGCGTGATCGTCTCGCCGGTCAACTTCTTGACCTGGATCTGCTGGAACTGATCGTCGGGGATGTTGAGCAGCTTGGTGCTGGTGTCGGTAGGCGCCTTCTCCTTGGCCGCCTGGCTCTTGTTACTCCAGAAAACCAGGCCGCCGAGGACCGCGAGAAGGGCGACGCCAATGAGGAGGCCCTTGGGTTTCACGGCTACCTCCGCTTCCACCACGTGGCCAGGCCGAATCCGACCACGGCCAGCGGGAAGATGATCACGCTGAGCCAGAAGGCCGTGTTGAGCTTCTGGGCGGTCATGGTCAGGGGACGGTCTTCCGTGGACTTGGGACGAATGCTGATCAGATCCTCGTCGGCGGTGAGCCAGTTGATCATGTTCATGAAGAGATCGCGGTTGCCGAGGGTGCGTGAGCCCATGGCGCGATTTTCGGCCCAGCCGGAGGTTCCCACGACGACGAAGCGCCCGGATGGCGATCCGGAGATGGTTCCGGCCGCTCCCAGGGTGAATGGACCTTTCTTGCCCTTCTTGGGATCGATGGCGCCGCCGGGGCCGACGGTATCGACGGAGATGCTGTCCTCGGTGGTGCCGAAGAGCTTTTCCGCGGTGCTCTTGCCGGCGGATTTCACGTCGAGGGAACGCGGAACCGGGAAGGCCGTGGGAACGCGCTGCAAGGGGCGCACGATGGCGTGCGACTCATATTGGAGCACGATGGGAATTTCGGGGCCGGCGCCGAACATGCCGCCGATGCCGCTGAGGTCGAGAACCAGGTCCTTGTTGGGCGTGACGCCCCAGCCCGAGAGCACATCGACCAGGTCTTTGTTTTCCGAGGCGGCCTGCTCGCGGCCCAGGCGGAGCGGCGTGTCCAGCATGAACAGGGCATGCCCGCCGCCTTCCACGTACTTTTGAATGGCGTCGACCACGGGCTTGGGATAGTCCGCCTGCGGTCCGCCCACGACCATGCAGAGGCAGTCTTTGGGGACTTCGACCGCGCCCGCTGCCGGCGCCTGGCCGATGGTTACCTGCTTGCCGGCTTCGGGGGCGGCCGGCTTCAGACTGATGGACTTCGACTTGTAGTTGTCGCGCTCGAGCAATTGCTTCTGCACGGAGAAGCCGGAGGACTGCTCATCGTCGAGAGAATGTTCGCCCGCGCCGGTCAGGTAGCAGATATTGCGCTCGCCCGATTTTTGCGAGCGGATCAGGGCGCCGGTGACTTCCTCTTCGGTGAGGCTCTTGGCTTCTTCCTGCCGCCCGTTGCTGCTGACCAGCACGTTGACATCGCGGCGGTATCCCGCGGCCTGCGCCTGCTGCTTTTTGCGGACGGGATCGATGTACTGGACGTGGATCTTCGGCGAGAGGGCCGAGTACCGGTCGAGCAGATCGTGGCCGGTGGGAAAGCGGGACTGGTCGTCGAAGTAATAGATGTTGACGTCGTTTTTCAGGTTTCTGGCGACTTTGTCGGTTTGGTCGGAGAGGCTGAACTGCTTGTTGGAGGTGGAGTCGTAGGACTTGTCGTAGCGGTTGGCGAGGAAGTTGACCGCGCCCAGCACGCCCAGAATGACGAGAATGTAGGCGCCCATGTAAGCGCCGTACCTGGTCTGGCGGGATTTCAGAAAGCCGGATGCCACGTTATGCCCTCCAGCGCAGCGATTCCATCGCCCGCGTAGTTATGAAGAGAGAAAAGAAAATCATGGATAAATAGAAGACCACGTCCTTGATGGACAAGAGGCCCTTGGCGAAGTTTTCGAAGTGGGTCACGATCGAGAGATAGTTGATGACCTGGGAGAAGCCGCTGGAATCGAAAGCCGTGAACCAGCTTAGCAGCCACAATAGCAGGCACACGAAAAAGGTGACGCCGCCGGCCACGATCTGGTTCTTGGTGGTGGTCGAGATGAAGGTGCCGATGGCCAGCAGGCAGGCGCCTTGCAAAATCAGGCCCAGGTAGGCGATCAGCACCGGCTTGAGGTCGGGCTTGCCCCACATGAACAGCATCGCGATATTGACGATGCTCATGAAGAGCACGCAGAGATACAGCAGCAGGGAGCCGATCCATTTGCCGAGGATGATCTGCAGGTCGGTTACCGGCGAGGTGAGCAGCAGCTCGATGGTGCCGGAGCGTTTCTCTTCGGCGAAGAGCCGCATGGCGATCATCGGGATCAGGAACAGCGCCACGGTGGACGCGAAGCCGAGCAGCGGACGAATGATCTGCTCGTTGACGTTCATGGGCTGCATCTGCCCCATCATCTGGGCCTGGAAGCTGAACCTCACGAAATCGCGGGTGGCGGTGTAAAAGCCGAACCCGAAGATGAGGGCGAACAGCGCCATGACGCAGTAGGCGATCGGCGAGGCGAAATAGCTCTTGAGTTCTTTGTTGCAAATGAGGATGACGTTTCTCACTTCTGTCCTCCGTCTTGCGCGGCGGTATCCTTCTTTTCGGCGGCGGTGAGCTGCAGGAAGATCTCTTCCAGGCTCAGTCCGACCGCGCGCAGCTCATTCAGATTCCAACCCGCGTTGACCACGCTGCGCGCCAGGTCGGCGCGGATGTGCCGTCCCTGCAGGCTTTCACATTCGAACACGAGGTGGCTGTCGCGGGGATCCTTGGCCACCACGCGGCTCACGCCGGAAACCTGCTCGAGGCGGCGCTGCACATCGGTGGCGTTAGGTCCGGCTTCGACCTCGACGCAGATGGCTTCGCTTCCGCGCAGGCGGTTGGTCAGATTGGCTACCGAATCCTGCGCCACCAGCTTGCCGTGGCTGATGATGATGACGCGCTCGCAGGAGTGCTCCACCTCGCTCAGGATGTGGGTGCTGAGGATGATGGTGTGCTCGCCGGAGAGGTGTTTGAGCAACTCGCGGATTTCGATGATCTGTTTGGGGTCGAGGCCGCTGGTAGGCTCGTCGAGGATGAGCACGTCGGGGTTGTGGATGATGGCCTGGGCGATGCCGACACGCTGCCGGTAGCCCTTGGAGAGCTTGCCGATGAGCCTGGTGCGGACGTCGCCGAGGGCGCAGCGCCCGACCACGTCATCGACGCGGGTCTTGATGTCGCTGCGGGCGATGCCCTTCAACTGGCCGACGAAATCGAGGTACTCGATGACCTCCATTTCGGGGTAGAGAGGAGGGGTTTCGGGCAGGTAGCCGATGCGTTTCTTGACTTCCTGCGGATTTTCCTGAACATCGAACCCGGCGATATTGGCCTTGCCGGAGGTGGGCGGCAGGAAGCAGGTGAGCACCCGCATGGTAGTGGTCTTTCCGGCGCCATTGGGCCCCAGGAATCCGACGATTTGTCCTTTTTCGACCTCAAAGGAAATATCGTCGACCGCGATTGTGCGGGCGTATCGCTTGGTCAGACCTTCAACTTTGATCATATTGATATCCCAGACCAGACAGACGTGTCAATGTGCATTGGGCAGCGAAACGTGGCGCAAGTGTTTTAGCGCCAACTGGTTGACTTGAACTTTCATGATATGAAGGGCGGGGAAGAGTTGTCAATCGCGGGGAGGGGGGATTCCCGCCGGACCGATCGGTAGAGGGGGCACCGGGGAGTCGGTACGGCGGTTCGGGAGCGGCGGACGACCGAAGACGATCGTCCGCCCCGGGCTGCTTCAGAAATCCAGGCGCAGGCCGAGTTCGATCCAGCGAGCGCTGTTGGTGCGGTTGGCCGGCGTGTAAGTTCCGGTGATTACGCCGAACGATGTCGGGCTGGTGTAGTTCAACGCAGGCGTTGTGAAATTGTGGTGGTTGAAGACGTTGAAGAAGTCCGCCGAGAAGCCCAGGCGACGGTGTTCGCTGCGCAGCGGGAAGTCCTTCCCGAAGCGCATGTCCATGTTGCGGACTGGGAGTCCACGCATGGGGTTGGCCCGGCCCGTCCGCGTATCGCTACTGAGCTGGATGTAGCGCAAGTTGCTGTATACAGCGCAGGGATTCGAAAAGAGATTGAGACCGCTGCCGGTGGCCGCAGTCGATCCGACGCTGCCCACGCCGCTCAGCGTGCATCCGGCCGAACCGCTGTTGACCGCGGTCGAAGAGATCGAGCCGGTGGGGATCATGGCGCTGTTCACGCCGATGGTGGCCGTTCCGCCGCCGAAGACCTGCGAACTTTCGGTCACGGTCAATGGCAGGCCGCTGAACATGGTCACGATTCCGGAGGTGTACCAGCCGCCGACGATCTGGTCGAGAATGGCGTTGGTGTGGAACGTGCGGCCGCGTCCGACCGGCAGATCGTAGGTGTAGTATGCGTTGAACACGTGATGCCGGTCGTAAGACGACGGGCCGTAGTCGACGCCGGGATGGAAGCTGTTGCCGTAGTACCCGGCGTTGTTCTGGTTCGACAGATTGTCGTCGAGCGCGTGCGAGTAGGTGTAGTTTGCGCCCACGCTCAACCCGTGGCCGGTTCGCTTTTGAACGGTCAGGATCCCTGCGTTGTAGTTCGACTGGCCGATGTAGGTGCGCATGAACTCCACCTGCGACTGGTCGTTGGACAGCGGGATCAGGCCGACGGAGCGGCGATACCCGGCCAGGTTGATGAACAGCGTGCCCAGGTTACCCTGCACGAAGCTGGAGCTGTTGCGTCCGACGATGAACGCCGTGGCGGAGGCGGTACCGTTCAGCTTGGCCAGGCCGGGGAACTGATTTTCGAAGAACGGCTGTGCCGGAATCGAGCCCGCCGCCTGGCCGGCGCGAAGCGCATTCGCAATCGCGTCATAGGCCTGCGCGAAGGACTGGCCGGAGGCGGAATCGACCATCATGTAGGGCGCCGACGCGAGATTCACGGCCTGCGGAAGCCGGCGCGAGAACCGTCCAAGGTACGCGGCTTCGACGATGATGCCGCCGGGCAGCTCCCGCTGCAGGCTGAGATCGACGTTATAGCTGCGGCCCACTTTGGTAGCGGGGTCGACCTGGAACGAGAGGGTCTCGGTGTAGCCCGGGGGAGGAATCACGGGCGAGGTAACGGCGGTGGCTACCGGAGTGGGCAGGGTGCCATCGACGCCGACGCGGAAGCTGGCCAGTCCGGGATTGGCCGCCGCGCCAGCGCTGGCGTTGCAGCCGGCGCCACCCGCGCCGGTGGCATTGCATAGCGGCGCCTGCACGATGATGTTCTGATCGAACCCGATGCCGAGCATGGGAATCTCGACGCTCTGCACGGTATTGGAGCGGTCGTAGACCATGGCGAAGCCGCCGCGCAGCACCGTCTTGTTGGCGAAGAGCTTCCCGCCGGGCTTCCACGCGAAGCTGGCGCGCGGCGCGAGGTCGCCCCAATCGACGTTATAGACCGGCACCTTCGCCTGTCCGACGGTGGCAAAGCCGAGCGTGGGATTGTAATTCTGCCCCGCCAGCGCCCCTTGCAGCCGGGACGCCATGTACTGCTCCGCGTTCAGGAGCTGGCCGCTCTCGGCGTTGATCATGACGGTTTGCAGGTTGTGCGCTTCGGTGGGCGAGGTCTGCCAGCCGTAGGAGAGTCCCAGGCTCAGGGTGAGCGAGGGGCTCACGCGCCACGAGTCCTGGAAGTAGAAGTAGGGGGCCCACTGAGTGGTGTGG
>DATJYJ010000297.1:0-6127 GCA_035578025.1 Verrucomicrobiia bacterium | reverse complement strand
GCTTTCGGTGGTCAGTTACGGGAAAGACACCGGCCCGCACAACCTTGTGCTCAGCAACAACGAGGACCGGCTGATCGTGGGGGATTACTTCCTCAATGAAGATAATTTCGGGAAGGTTCATGCGGAAGGCGATCACAAGGTGCACGTCATCAAAGTCGGCGCGACGACCCTGACCGACGACCCGCGGTTCAAACTCGATTTCAACACGGCATTCGCGACAGGCCCTGCGCGTCCGCACGGATTGGCCAGCAAGTAGGGTTGCCAATTGAAACGGGTTTCCGTCGGCCTCTTGGTTTTGCTGCTGCTGGCTGGGGGTTGTTCTCGCGTCCCCCTGCCCGAGCGGCGCATTCTCTACTACTACGACCCGATGCATCCGGCGTACCGCTCGGACAAGCCGGGAATCGCGCCGGACTGCAAGATGGAGCTGGTCGCAAAGTACGCCGGCGAGGTACACGACGGCGCGATTCGCCTCACGCCCGCGGAAGAGCGCGCCGCCGGTATCGAAACCGTGAACGCCACCGAACGGGATGGACAGCGCGAAATCCGGGTGCCGGCCAAAGTGGCGGTTCCCGAATCGCGCCGGTACAAGGTCTCCGGCGGGGCCGATGGACTGGTGCAGAAAGTCTTTGCCGAAACCGGCGCCGTGGTGCGCCAGGGTCAGGTGCTGGCCAGCTACATCAGCCGCGACGTTTCCACCCCGCAGCAAGGCTACATCTATGCGCTGGATGCCGTGGATCGGGTGAAGAAAACCGCCGGCTACACGCAAGACCAGCTCGCTTCGGCGGTGCGTCAACTCGACCTGGCTCACGAGACGTTGCTTCAACTCGGCATGGACGAAGCCCAGATCGCCGAATTGGCCCGAACCCGCACCGAGACGCGCGAGTTCAGCCTGGCGGCGCCCGTCGACGGCGTGGTCACGGCGCGCAATGCCGCCTCCGGCACGCGCTTCTCCAAGGGCGGCGACCTGTTCGAGATCGCCGCGCTCGATCCGGTGTGGATCGAAGCATCGGTGTTCGCCGCCGATGCTGGCGCGCTCGCCGGCGTTCCCTCCGCGCATGTCCAGACACCCGATGGCCGGCGCATCGAGGCCCGCCGTCTTCCGGCCGTGGCGCAGTTCGATACGGAGGATTCGCGTGCCGGCGGTCTCACTTCGCAGGTCCGCCTGGAAGCCGCCAACGGCGCCCGGAGCCTCCTGCCTGGCATGTACGTGACGGTGGTTTTCGAGGTGCGCACACCGAAGGGGCTGGCCGTGCCATCCGAGTCGGTCATCGACAGCGGCACGGCTTCCCACGTCTTCGTCCGTCGAAGCGACGGGGCCTTCGAAATTCGCCGGGTAGCCACCGGATGGCGCACGCCCGAACTCGTGCAGGTGCTGGAGGGTCTGCGGCCCGGTGAGCCGGTGGCCAGCTCCGGCGTCTTTCTTCTGGATTCCGAGACCCGGATCAGGAGCGGCGGGGTCGTTCAGTGATCCCGCGGATCGTCCGTTTCTCGATGGAACGGCCGGCGCTGGTGGCCGGGATCGCGCTTACCCTGTGTTTATTGGGCATTTCAGCGGCCTTTCAACTGCCCAAGGATGCACTGCCGGAGATCGGCGAAACACAGGTCATCGTCTATTCGGAATGGGACCGCGATCCGGCGCTGCTCGAGAACCAGGTCACGTATCCCATCGTCACGCGGCTGATGTCCGTGCCGCATATCAAGGCCGTCCGCGGCATCAGCGATTTCGGCCGCTCGTTCGTTTACGCGGTCTTTCAGGACGGCACCGACCTCTATTGGGCTCGCAACACCGTGCAACAGTACCTGGCCGAGGTCGCTTCCGAGCTTCCTTCCGGAGTGAAAACGAAGATCGGGCCGGACGCGACCGGCCTCGGTTGGGTTTTCCAATATGTCGTGATCGATCCGTCCGGTCGCCATAGCCTCGCCGAGCTGCGCTCCGTGCAGGATTGGTACATCCGCTTCCACCTTCGCGCCGTCCAAGGCGTGGCCGAAGTCGCGACCGTAGGAGGATTCGAACGCCAATATCAGGTTGCTCTCGATCCCGTGCGCCTGCGCGCGGCCGGCATTTCCATCCAGCAGGTGTCGGAAGCCGTGCGCGCCGGCAACCAGGAAACCGGTGGCCGCGTGCTCGCAGCGGCCGGCGCGGAATACATGATCCGGGGACACGGCTACGCGCAAACCGCCGAAGACATCGCCGGCATCGCGATTCCCGGGAGCACGCTCCGCGTTCGTGACCTGGCAACGGTTGCGCTGGGCCCGGAGCTCCGGCGCGGAGCCGCGGACTGGAACGGTTCGGGCGAGGTGGTTTCGGGAATCGTGGTGATGCGCGAGCGCGCCAATGCTCTGGAGACGATTCGCCAGGTCAAACGCAAGCTCGCGGAAATCAGGCCAGGGATGCCGGATGGTGTAGAGGTGCGCGCCGTCTACGACCGCTCCGCGCTGGTGGAGCGGGCGGTCTCCGGAGCGCAAACAACTCTGATCCAGGTGGTCCTGACGGTCGTGTTGGTGATCGTGCTGTTCCTGGGCTTCTCGCCGGCGGCGCTGATTCCGGTCGTGACCCTTCCGGCAGCCCTGCTGCTGGTCGTGGCTGTCTTGGGGCCGCTCGGAATCAGCCTGAATTTGATGTCGCTCGGAGGCCTGGCGATCGGCGCGGGCGCTCTCGTGGACGCCTCCATCGTCGTCGTGGAGCAGGCACAAAAGCGGATCGAGGAGTGGCAGCAGGCGGGGCGGGGAAGCCGCCGCCACGCGATCGCCGGCGCCGTCCTGGAGGTGGCGCGCCCGGCCTTTTTTGCGCTCATGGTGACGGCGGTGGCGTTCCTCCCGGTGCTGGCTCTGGAGGGCCGCGACGGCCGGCTGTTTCATCCCCTCGCATGGGCCAAGAGCCTGACCATGGCGGCCGGCGCGCTTCTGGCAATCACGCTGGATCCTGCCCTGCGGCTCTGGCTGGCTCCCCTGGATGGCAAGCGCAGCGTAAAACCGGAACGCCATCATCTGCTCAGCGGACTGCTCATCCGGTGCTATGAGCCGGTAGTGCGATTCTGCCTGCGCCATCGCCGCGCCATTCTCGCCATTCCCGTGGTGCTGCTCGTCTTGACCGTTCCTGCCGCATTGCAGATGGGGAGCGAGCTGATCCCTGCCATCGAGGAGGGCACGCTGCTCTACATGCCTACGACCGCGCCGGGCATTTCCATCGGCGAGGCGACGCGGCTCTTGCGCGCGACGGACCGGATCCTCAAGTCGTTTCCCGAAGTCGAGGCCGTGCTCGGCAAGGCGGGCAGCTCGTCCACCGCTACCGACCCCGCGCCGCTGTCGATGCTCGAGACCATCGTGGTGCTGAAGCCGCGCGGCCAGTGGCCGGTGGTTCCGCGGTGGTACTCGGGATGGTCTCCGGCGTGGCTTGCAGCGCCGCTGCGGCATGTCTGGCCCGACCGGATGAGCGAAGCCGCACTGGCGGCCAAAATGGACGCTGCGCTGCACCTGCCGGGCGTCTCGAATTCCTGGACCATGCCCGTGCGCGGCCGGATCGACATGCTATCGACCGGACTGCGCAGCGCCATCGGCTTGAAGGTGTCGGGCCCGGATTCCGCGGGCATCGAGGAGCTCGGCGCCCGTGTCGCTTCCGCGTTGCGCGGAATGCCGGAGACGCAGTCGGCCTTCGCCGAACGAAACAACAGCGGCCGCTACATCGACATCGACTGGGACCGCGGCGAGCTGGCGCGTCAGGGTGTCAGCATCGAAGAGGCGCAGCAGAGCGTGGAGCGCGCCATCGGCGGGGACGTGGTAACCACCGTGGTCGACGGCCGCGCCCGCTATTCCGTGAACGTGCGCTACGCGCGCGATTTCCGCTCAGACCTCGCGGCGCTGCGTTCCGTCGTGGTCGCGTCGGCGGACGGATCGAGGCAGTTTCCGCTGGGCCAGGCCGCTTCCGTGCGTTTCGCCGACGGCCCTTCGATGATTCGCGATGAGAATGGCCTGCTCACGTCGTATGTCTACCTGGACGTGCGCGGAAACGATACGCGATCCTTCATCGGACGCGCGCAACGGCTGCTCGCCGAACGCGTGGCAGTGCCCGCGGGTTACAACATCTCCTGGAGCGGCGAGTACGAGGAATCCGAGCGCACGCGGCAGCGCCTGCAATGGGTCGTGCCGTTCACAGTCCTGCTGGTCTGCGGGCTGATCTACGCCAACACGCGCTCGCTGGTGTCGTCCGGGATCGTGCTGCTCGCCGTGCCGTTTTCCTGCATCGGCGCCGTCTGGATGCTGTACCTTGCCGGATACCAGATGAGTCTTCCGGTGTGGATCGGTTTGATCGCGCTGGTCGGTGTCGATGCGCAGACTGGCGTATTCATGCTGCTCTATCTCGACCTTGCCTGGTCGGCCGCGGCCCGCGAAGGCCGTCTGCGAAATGACGGCGATTCCGTGGAGGCCATCGTACAAGGTGCGGCGCGGCGCATCCGGCCGAAGTTCATGACCGTGGCGGCCATGTTTATCGGCCTGATCCCGATTCTCTTGTCGGACGCGACCGGTTCGGGCATCATGAAACGCATCGCGGCGCCGCTGGTTGGCGGACTCGCGACGTCGTTCCTCATGGAATTGATCGTGTATCCGGTGCTGTACGCCATCTGGAAGACGCCCCGTGTCACAAACTTGCCGCCACAGGTGCCAACCCCTGTGGGGCCGGCTTCAGCCGGCGCCGGACTTTCAGTCCGGCACCCCGTAGTCTCAGCCAACCGGCCCCGCTGATTCAGGAATCAGCCGAGCCCGCGGCACGGCAAAGCTCGGCCAGCGTTTCCTGTGTTCCCTCGGGACTGGGCGCCTTTTCCGGAGGGATCCACTCGAGCGGCGACCCTGCCGCGATGAGCAGCCGCGCCACGCCGATGTGGTCGCCCTGATTGGGCCTGTGGCTCCATCCCTCGGTCGCCCAGACCAGCGGCGTGGCGGAAAACATGCCGTCCACCGCGTTGACTGACGCGCCGTAGGCGAGAAGCACACGCACGGCTTCGACGTGCCCGCCCATCGCTGCCCGATGCAGGGCGGTGACTCCCTCGGCATCCTTGGCATTCGGGTCGAATCCGCACACCAGCATGGCTTCCAGGATGGCCGCATCCCCGCGCTCGGCCGGCACGTGCATCATGAGATGATGCTCCCTGCCAAGCTCGCCGCGCAGCGCGGGGTGTTCGTGCAGCATGGACTCGGCGAGCGGGCGGTCGCCGCGCGCACAGGCCGACACGAAACGCTCCAGCAGCGAGCGTTCATCCTTCGCGCCGCGCGCCAGCAGCCACGCTGCGATTTCATGATTGCCGTGCAGCTCCGCCACCGTGTGCGCCGTGCGGCCGTCCGCGCGCCGCTGTTGGATATCGGCGCCGTGCTCCACCAGCAGCTCCACCATCGGGACGTCCCACCGTTCGGCCGCGACATGCAGCGGAGCGTCGCCGGCCTCGCCCCAGGAAAGATTGGGGTCGGCGCCGTGCTCCAGCAGCCAGCGGACTCCAGCCGCGTTCCTGGCCCAGCCCAGGATGTATCGGAGCGGTGGGACTCCCCCGGGAATCCCGTTGACGTTTACGCCAAAACGATGCAGCAGTTCCAGGGCAGCGAGATTTCCGCCTCCGGCATTGATGTGCATCGAGACACCGTCCGTCGGATTCGCCCCGCCTTCCAGCAGCAGCTCGGCGAGCGGCAGGTGGCGGACGTCGCACAGCGCGCCCCAAAGTGCCGTCCGCGGCAGCTCGCGATGCCAGTTCCAATGGTATTCGGCGTTGGGATTCGCGCCTCGCCGCAGCAACCCGCGCGCGATCGCGACCAGTCCGTCCGCGCGCTCCGGAGCATCCTGGCTCATCGAGGTGTGGCACACGTAGAGCAGCGGCTCCCAATTCTGAGCTCCACCCGCCTGGAGTGCCGCTTCGGGATGCTTCTCGAGTCGCGCTTCCACTGCCGCCGCGTCGCCCAGCACCAGCTCGGTGTACAGGTTGGCGTTGGCGATGGCGGGATATCGCGCCAGCAAGCGCAGCGCGCGCGCCTGCGCGCCGCCGGTTGCGCAGCGAACGAATTCCTCCACCGCCGCCGCGAACGACAGCGACTGCTCCTCCACGTGCTCGCGCAGCTCGTTCCACGATTTGAAGCCGTACTCGCG
>DATJYJ010000296.1:0-6742 GCA_035578025.1 Verrucomicrobiia bacterium | reverse complement strand
CTGGTGGAATCCGTAGCCACCGTGGATCTGGACGCCCTCGTCGACCACGTAGTCCAGCATTTCCGAGGTGAATACCTTGACGATCGAGCATTCGGGTGCGAACTCCTCGACCGCCTGGAGCAAGGTCTGCGACGCGCCCGGGTTCTCCCAGGAGAAATCGCGCAGCCTGCTCTCGACCAGCCCGACCGACCGCCAGACAATCGATTCGGCGGCATAGATGTGGATAGCCATCTCGGCGAGCTTGTGCTGGATGGCACCGAACTCAGCAATCGCAGAGCCGAATGCCTTTCGCTCCCTGGCGTATGCGAGGCACGTGGCGAGCACCCGCTTGGCGCCGCCGATGGTCGCCGGTCCGATCTTCAGGCGGCCGATATTCAGAATGTTGAAGGCAATAACGTGCCCGCGGCCGATCTCGCCGAGCACGTTCTCCACCGGCACCGGCACGTTATCGAAGTACAGCGCCGTGGTAGAGCTTCCCTTGATGCCCATTTTGCGTTCTTCGGCCCCGCTCTTCACTCCGAAGTTACGCTCCACCAGGAAAGCCGTGAATTTCTCGCCGCCGACTTTGGCGAACACCGTGAACAGGTCGGCCGCGCCGCCGTTGGTGATCCACATCTTCTGGCCGTTCAGAATGTAGTGCGTGCCGTCGGCGGAAAGATCGGCGCGGGTGCGGGCGGCAAGCGCGTCGCTGCCGGCGTGGGGTTCGGTGAGCGCGTATGCGGCCAGCAGTTCCGCGCTCGCCAGTTTGGGAAGGTACTTGGCTTTTTGCTGTTCGTTGCCGAAGAACAGCACCGGCAGTGTACCGATTCCGACGTGGGCGCCCTGCCAGCCCGAAAACGACGCGTCTCCGGAGAAGTGTTCCGCGGCCACCATCATGGCGGTGAGGCCGAGTTCCATGCCGCCGAATTTCTCCGGAATCACGATGGCGGTGAGACCCAGCGCCGCGGCCTTTTGCACGAGGCCGCGCGCGACGCCGGGCTCGTGGTGTTGGATCGCCTCGAGATTCGGTTCGACCTCGTGCGACCAGAACTCGCTCACGGTGCGGGCGATTGCGAGGTGCTCTTCGCTCAAGTCCTCGGCGGTGAAGATCTCCGACGGAGCGCGTTTCCCGATGAGAAATGCTCCTCCGCTGGTGATGGGCAGCAGAGCAGTCGCGGTGGCCATGATGTCTTAAACTCGCGCTGCCGCTTGTTTCTGGCGGTCGAGCTCTGCGAAGGAACTGCCGCTTTCCGCGAAGCGGCAAAGCAAGGGCGCGGGATGCCAGAGGTCGTCGCCATGGCGCCGGCGAAATTCTTCGATCCGGGCCAGCACCGGCTTCAGCCCCACCGTGTCCGCGTAAAACATCGGGCCGCCGCGCCAGGAAGGGAATCCGTAGCCGTTGAGATAGACGACGTCGATGTCGGCCGCCCGCAGGGCGATGCCTTCGCCCAGCAGGTGCGCGCCTTCGTTGGCGAGCGCGAGGATGCAGCGATCGACAATCTCCTCGCGCGCAACGGCGCGGCGCTCGATGCCAGCCGCGCGCGCGGTCTGTTCGATGAGGGCCGCGGTTTCGGGATCGGGAGAGGGCTGCCGGTTTTCATCGTACTTCGACCATCCACGGCCGGTCTTCTGGCCGAAGCGGCCCATCTCGCACAACTGGTCCGACACGAGGGGCACGCGTACGCCCGGTTTTTCGAGATGCTTGAATTCCTTTCTCACGCGCCAACCGACGTCGAGGCCCGCGAGGTCGCTCATGGCAAGCGGTCCCATGGCCATGCCGAAGTCGTAGAGTGCGCCGTTGACGTCCTCGACAGAGGCACCCTCCTCCACCAGAAACTGCGCTTCGCGGAGGTAGGGAGTCAGCATGCGGTTTCCGATGAAGCCCCGCGCATTTCCGGCGAGCACGCCGATTTTGTTCATTCGCCTGGCCAGCGCCATCGAGGTGGCGAGAACAGCGGGGCTGGTGGCGCGCCCGCGCACGATTTCGAGCAGGCGCATGACATTCGCGGGGCTGAAGTAGTGGTGGCCGACCACCAGCTCGGGACGTTGCGTGACGGAAGCGATTTCGTCAATGTTCAGATAGGAGGTGTTCGAAGCGAAAATGCAGCCCGGTTTAGCGATGCGATCGATCTCCGCGAAGACCTGCTTCTTGAGCGCCATCCCTTCGAAGACCGCCTCGGCAATGATGTCCGCCTCTGCAAAGCCATCGTAGGTAAGCTGCGGCGTGATCAGCGAGAGGCGGCGGTCCATTTCGGCCTGGGACAGTTTGCCTTTCTTCACGCTGCTGGAATAGTTCTTGCGAATGGTCGCCATGCCGCGATCGAGCGCTTCCTGACCGGCCTCTTTCACAATCACCGGAATTCCGGCGTTGGCATAGTTCATGGTGATGCCGCCGCCCATGGTTCCCGCGCCGATCACGGCGGCCCGGCGGATCTCGTACACCGGTGTCTCCTGCGTCACGCCGGGGATTTTGGAGACGGCGCGCTCGGCAAAGAAGGCGTGGATGAGAGCCTTGGATTGCGTGGAGTAGAGACATTGATCGAAGAGCTGCGCTTCGCGCGCGCAGCCATCGTCGAACGCAAGCTGCGTGGCGGCTTCCACCGCCTCGATCGCGGCGAGAGGCGCGGTCTGGCCGCGCCGGGCCTTGGCGGCCTGCTGGCGTGCCTTCTCAAAAATTGCCGGGTCCGCGGCGCCAAGCTTCTCCTCGCGCTCGCGCGTCTTGGGGCACGGGCGGGCGGCGGCGTCACGCGCGAACTCGATCGCGGCGGGAAGAAGGTCGCCGTCGATCACGGCGTCAGCGATGCCGAGAGCGTGCGCCTCGCGCGCACCGATGGGCTCGCCGAAAGCGCACATTTCCACTGCCTTCGCCACACCTGCGAGACGGGGCAAGCGCTGTGTCCCTCCGGCCCCGGGGATGATGCCCAGCTTTACCTCCGGTTGACCGATCTGGGCCGAGGCGGCAAGCACGCGATAGTGTCCCGCCATGGCGACCTCGAGTCCCCCGCCGAGCGCCGTCCCGTGAATTGCCATGACGACGGGCTTGGGGCAGTCCTCGATCTCGTGCAGCATCGGCAGAAGGCTGCGCCGCGGTTTTTCCCCGCTCACCACCTTGCCGAACTCGCGAATGTCGGCGCCGGCGATGAAGGTGCGCCCTGCGCCGATCACCACGATGGCGCCGACCGCCGGATCATTCGCGGCACTTTCGATGGCCGACCGGATGCCCTCCGGAACGCCGGGGCTGAGCGCGTTCACCGGTGGATTGGAGATCGTGATGACCGCCACGCCGTCGTGGGTGCTAGTGCGGACAAGGTCGCTCATGGACGCCCGCTAGTCTACCGACCGGCAGGTAAGTCTGTCAACCTGAGCTATACTGGTTTGCTCGTTCCATCACCGTGAGTACCCTGACGCTAGTGAGGCACGGCCAGGCTCACCCGTTCCGGCGGGAAAGCGCCGCTTTGACGCGTACCGGCGAAGCGCAGGCCGCGAAGCTGGCTCAATTCTGGCTGCGCAGCGGAGTCCGGTTCGATGAGGTACAGTCCGGCACTCTGGCGCGGCAGGTGCGCACCGAAGAAGTGGTCGCCGGGTGCTTTCGGGCGGCGGGTGAGCCTTGGCCCGCGGCCACCCGCGATCGGGCCTGGAACGAATACGACGCGACAGGCGTGATGCAGCACCTCGTCGCGGGCGATACCCGCCTGAGCGCGCTCGCCGAGGCCTACGAGCAGGCACGCGGATCGCCGGAGGAAGGTCGCGCCTTCCAGCGCATGTTTGAGGCCGCGATGACCTGTTGGCTGGAGGGCGACGCCGAGATCGACGGGGTGGAGTCGTGGCGGGCATTCCGAAGCCGCGTCTCCGGCGCGATTCAGGGGCTGATGGCGGGTCCACCCGGCCGCCGGATTGCGGTTTTCACTTCGGGCGGCCCGATCGGTTTTGCCGTGCACCACGCGGTTCAGGCCCCTGCCAGGAGTTTTCTCGACATGAACTGGCGGGTTCGAAACACTTCGGTCACGAACCTTCTGTTCGACCGGAGCCGCCTCACCCTGGATAGTTTCAATTCCATTCCACATCTCGACGAGGCTTCCCTGTGGACCTACCGTTGAAGTGACGTCCTGGAGGTGTTGACGATGACGATGTCCAGCCCGGTGCTCAAGGAGAAAATTGCGGTGGTGACCGGCGCGAGCCGCGGGATCGGCCGTGCCATTGCCGAGGCCTTCGCGCGCGAAGGCGCCGCCGTGGTCATCTGCGGACGAAAGCAGGAAGTGCTCGATCGAGTGGCCGCCGACATGGCCGGCAGCCTCGGTAGAGTGTACCCGTTGGCGTGCCATGTCGGGCGCGTTGAGCAGATTCAGAACCTGGTCGACACCGCTCACCGCGACTTCGGAAGAATCGACATCCTGGTGAACAATGCCGCCACCAACATCGCGCAGGAACCGGTGTTGCAGATCGATGAAGCCAAGTTCGACAAGATGATCGAGATCAACCTGAAGAGCGCGTTTCGACTGACGCAGGCCATCGCGCCGGGAATGTGCAGCCGCGGCTCGGGATCGATCATCAACATCGCCTCGATCTCCGGCATTCGCCCGCAATACCAGGGAATGCTGTACAGCATGACCAAGGCAGCGCTCATCATGATGACGCAATCGTATGCAATCGAGCTCGGGCCCTGCGGCGTGCGGGTGAACGCGATTGCGCCCGGGATGGTGCAAACCGTGCTGAGCGAGTATTACTGGAAGGACGACGCCCGCCGCGAAAAACTCCTGGAGGAGCAGCCGATCAAGCATCTCGGCCAGCCGGAGGAGATCGCGGAGATGGCGGTGCTTCTGGCCAGCGATCGCGGGTCGTACATCACGGGTCAGACGATGGTCGTCGACGGCGGGCGGCTGCTGCCCTGATGCTTGTTCAGCTCGTATTTCGCGATCGCTTCCCGATGCACTTCGTCCGGCCCATCGGCAAAGCGCAGCGTCCTTGAGTTGGCCCACGCGGCGGCCCACTCGAAATCCTGGGAGATGCCGCCTCCGCCGTGCGCCTGCATGGCGCGGTCGAGCACTCGAAGCGCTACGTTCGGCGCCACCACTTTGATCATCGCGATCTCGGCGCGCGCGGCCTTGTTGCCCACCGTGTCCATCATGTACGCCGCCTTCAATACCAGCAGCCGCGCCTGTTCGATTTCCATGCGCGAGTTGGCGATATCCGCGCGGATGGTCCCCTGCTCGGCGAGCGTCTTTCCGAACGCCACGCGCGACTGCACGCGGCGGCACATTCCTTCCAGGGCGCGCTCGGCGACCCCGATCAGCCGCATGCAGTGATGAATGCGGCCGGGGCCGAGGCGCCCCTGCGCGATCTCGAATCCGCGGCCTTCTCCGAGCAGCAGGTTGGCCGCGGGCACGCGCACGTTCTCAAAGACCATCTCCGCGTGCCCGTGCGGCGCGTGATCGTAACCGAACACGGTGAGCATGCGCTTCACGGTCACCCCGGGCGCGTCCATGGGAACCACGATCATGGACTGCTGCTTGTGCCTGGGGGCTGCGGGATCGGTCTTGCCCATGAAGATTGCGACCTTGCATCGCGGGTCGCCTGCGCCGGAAATCCACCACTTGCGCCCGTTCAAAATGTAGTCACCGCCTTCGCGCCGGATGGAGGCTTCGATGTTGGTGGCATCCGACGAGGCCACCTGCGGCTCCGTCATGGCGTAGCAGGAGCGGATCTCGCCGGCCAGCAGCGGCTTGAGCCATCGCTCCTTCAATTCAGGCGAGCCGTAGCGTTCCAGTACCTCCATGTTGCCGGTATCCGGAGCGGAGCAGTTGAACACTTCCGGGGCCATGGCGGAGCGCCCCATGATTTCGCAAAGCGGCGCGTATTCCAGGTTGGTGAGGCCGGCGCCGTGTTCGCTCGCGGGCAGGAACAGGTTCCAGAGTCCGGCGGCGCGAGCTTTGGGCTTGAGCTCCTCGATGACGGGCACGGGCTGCCACCGGTCAGGCCCGAGCGTGTGCCGGTGATAGAGCGCTTCGTTGGGATAGACGTGCTCTTCCATGAAGCCGCTCAATCGCTCTTGCAGGTCCTTGACCCTGGCGGAGTATTCGAAGTCCATTGCGGTTCCTGTTAACTGTATCGCTCGGCAAGGCGTGCCGCCAGCCTGCCCAGGGCCGCTGCCCGGACTCCGAAATCGCGGAAGCGATCGTCCTGTGTCTGGCCGCGATGAAACCGGCTGTAAATCTGTTGGACAATCACCGCCAGCTTGAACACGCCGAGCACTTCGTAGTAGCCGATGTGGCTCACGTCGCGTCCGGTCCGCCGTGCATAGCGTTCCACCAATTGATCCCTGGTGAACCAGCCGGGGCGCGCGGTCAGCGCCGGAAACCCCGCCGTGCGGACTTCGGGAGCCGTGGCCCAAACCCAGTAGCACAGGGTCAGGCCGAGATCGGAGAGCGGATCGCCGACCGTGGCCATCTCCCAATCGAGGACGGCCTCGACGCGATCGGGAGAGCCAGCGGCCAGCATGACGTTGTCCAGCTTGTAGTCGTTGTGAATCAGGGACGGCGCGAGCGGCGGCGGAATGTGGCCGGCGAGCCATCGGACCACGGCGTCGAGCTCCGACACCTCTTCCGTCTTGGCGCGCTCCCACCGGTCCGCCCACCCGCTCACCTGGCGTTCGACATAGCCTTCGGGCTTGCCCAGTTCGCGAAGGCCGGGCGCCGAGATGCCGATTCGGTGCAGGTCCACCAGCGAATCCAGGAAGGCCTCGCCGATCATGCGCGGGTAATCTGCG
>DATJYJ010000295.1:0-11005 GCA_035578025.1 Verrucomicrobiia bacterium | reverse complement strand
CAGATCGTCGCCGGGAAACTGATAGCTCTTCAGCAGCTCGCGCACTTCCAGCTCCACCAGGTCGAGCAGTTCCGGATCGTCCACCATGTCCACCTTATTCAGGCAAACCACGATATAGGGAACACCCACCTGGCGCGCCAGCAGCACGTGCTCGCGGGTTTGCGGCATGGGGCCGTCGGTACCGGCGACGACCAGGATGGCGCCGTCCATCTGCGCCGCGCCCGTGATCATGTTCTTGATGTAGTCGGCGTGGCCGGGGCAATCGACGTGGGCGTAATGGCGGTTCTTGGTCTCGTACTCGATATGCGCCACCGCGATCGTGATTCCGCGGGCTTTTTCTTCCGGCGCGTTGTCGATGGAGTCGAAACTGCGGAACTTCACTTTCGGGTTATTTTTTCCGAGGACCTTGGTGATGGCCGCGGTCAGGGTCGTCTTGCCGTGATCGATATGGCCGATCGTCCCGATATTCACGTGCGGCTTGCTGCGGTCGAATTTTTCCTTTGCCATACTTCACTTCTCTCAGCCGGCTCTGTACGGATTTCCTACAGGAGGGCGCTAAGAACGTGGAGCCGTTGACCAGGATTGAACTGGTGACCTCGTCCTTACCAAGGACGCGCTCTACCAACTGAGCTACAACGGCCCGTTTCTACCACTTGAGACCGGTCAAATCGTCGGTCCCTTAACACAGTCTACGAAATTCTCTGGTGGACGGGGGAGGATTCGAACCTCCGTAGCTCGCAAGGAGCGACAGATTTACAGTCTGTTGCCATTAGCCGCTCGGCCACCCGTCCAGACTGTCCACCCGCACTGACCCCACCCAAAGCGAGATCGAGATGACGGGGAAACTACAAGTCTACAAGGTTGCAACGCCGCGTGCAACTCGGCGCTGGATGACTTCAGGCAACTTCCACCAGCTCGAACCGCGAGGGCTGCGGAATGTCGTCGCCGTCCTCGCGCATCGCGGCCAGGTGCATCTCGATCGCCTTGGCCATCCGCCTTCTGGTCTGCGCCAGGGTTCGTCCCGTAGCGACACAACCGGGGAGGTCGGGAACGTATGCCCCATAACCAGTCTTGGATTTCTCGTAAAGCACCAGGTACTTGCTCATGATAAGCCCGCCTGTCTCAGTATAGACTTGAGGGTCTTCGGCGGCACCTCGTCAGATGGGTGTCCGGCAACTGTCACCTTTCCAGGTTTCTTCGCGTGCACAAATTGCCGATGGCTGCCTTCCTGAGCCTTGATCGTCCATCCATCATCGTGGAGGCGCCTCAAGACGTCACGGACCTTCACGGCACCAGCATACCCGGCTCGACGGGCCTCAAAATGTCAGCCGCAGCGCGAACTGAATAATCCTCGGCGTGTTGGTCGTGCTCGAAATGACCCCGAACGCGGTGCTGGTCGGCGTCACGCTGGGCGCGGCGAAAAGCGCGTGGTTGCACAAGTTAAACGAATCCGCGCGGAACTGCAGTTTGATCTTCTCCCGCAGCACGAAATCCTTGAGCACCGTCAGGTTCAGGTTGTTCGTGGTATCCACCCGAATGTTGTTGAACTGCGATGGGAAATAGCGGTAATTCTGCGAGAGCTGCTGGGCCGACACGGTATTGAAGCGGGTGGTGTCGAATGCGTGATTGACGTTTCGCGCGTCATATTGCAGGTCTCCGCCGTAGTAGAGCATGTTGCCCCAGGCGACGGGAGCGCCGGAGTGGAATGTATAGCCGCTGGAGACCGACCAATCTCCGATCAGAACATTCACGAAGCCCGAAGCGCCGCTCCCGAAGTGCCTGCCCCGCCCAAACGGCAACTGGTACAGCCCGCTGACCGCGAAGTTATTGGGACGGTCGTAGGTGGAGGCTCGCTTTTCGAGCGTGAAGTCGCCGCCGTTCAGGTAGCTGACCGCCTCCATCAGCCGGGAGTGACTGTAGTCGACCGTCAGCAGCAGGCCCTGCGACATGCGCCGCGAGATCTTCGCGGCCAGCTGATGGAAGTAGCTCCCGCCGTTGCTCATGTTCTGCATCGTCACCCCGGTGAATTCGGGATACGGGCGCAGCAGGTTCGAGGTTGCGATCGTGGAACCGTTGAGGCTGGTGCCGGGCAGCAGGCCCGAGAACGGGTTGGTGACCACCGCGCCGAGAGCATTGATGGTATTGTTGTCGCGCACCAGCGACGTGCTGAGGTATTGTGCCGGCAGCGACCCGAAGTTGTAGTTGGTGGCCAGATGGACCGAGTGGTTGCCGATGTAGCCCACTTCCACCGTGGTGTCGCGGGTCAACTGGTGCTGGACGTCGAACGTCCAGCGCAGGCTGTACTGCCTGCCCAAGTCGGGATTCAGGTAGGTGATGCTCTGCCCGAGGTTGGTGTTGATCCCCTGCGACGAACCCGGCGGCTGCTGTAGTCCGCTGGGGAACGGATTGCTCAGGGTGGCGGCGGGCGAGACATAGCTGTTGTTGGTCGCCACAAAGGTATTGGTGTAGCTGAAGCCGGGCTGCTGCGGCTGGATCACGCCGTACACGTAGTCGAAGATGCCCACTCCGGCGCGGAAGACGGTTCGGTTGTGCAGCGCTGCCGGCGTCCAACTGATGCCGAACCGCGGACTGAATGCGGTCTTCGGTGTGGAGGTGGGCTGCCGGTTGTCCGGCGTCGCGAAAATCACTCCCCCGACGGGATTGAACTGGCTGACGGGTAGTTGCGAAATCGGCGCTTTGGCGTATGCCGCGCGTGCCGGTGCCGTTACCTGGTTGGACGCGGCGGAGTCGAAACCGACGATCTGCCGGTTCCATCGCTCGGTTGTGGGACTGTTATATTCCCAGCGTAGTCCGGCGTTGATCACCAGGTTCGGGCGGAGGTGCCAGTCGTCTTGCACGAAGAGTACCTCGTATTTCGAATCGCTCTTGGAAGCGGTGTTGATCGTATAGTTGCCGCTGGTGGGCAAACCCAGAAGAAAGGCTGCCATCGCTCCGCCCAATGGAGCGCCGGCGGCCGTCGAGTTGGCTCTCACCCAGGTGTTGTCGAACGTGTAGCTGCCGGTGGAGCCGGACCAGGCGAAGTTGGAGAAATCCAGGATGCGGTACTCGCCTCCGAACTTCAGCGAGTGCCGCCCCGCGATGCGTGTCACGCTGCCGAACAACTGATAGGTGTTATAGGGCTGGTCGGACATGTGAAGGTTGGTCGCCGGGTTGGCTACCAGAAAACCGTCCGAAAACGAGAACTGCGGCATCAGAAGCTGGGTGGCGTTGGAGGAGATATAGGACGGGAAGCCGAGCTGCGTGGGATCGTACCCGAAACTGTTCTGTTCGTAGTAGGCGCGATAGCGGTTGAATCCGACGCGCAGGTTGGCGACGGTCGTGGGCGAGAACGTGTGGACGTCGTCCACCATGGCGCCGTAGATGCTGCGCATGCCGTTTTCACCCAGCGCGATGTTGTTGAAGATATTCCCGGATTTCTGGATCCAGAAGCTTTCCCGGCCGCTCAGCGTAAGTTTGTTCACGTTGCTCAGGTTGGCGTCCATGCGGCCGGAGAACGCCGAGTAGCTGTTGTTGGTGGTCAGGCCGGCGAAGTAGTTGTTAGTGCCGTCCGCCTTGCCCTGAATGTTCGGCAGGCCGATATAGGTCAGGTAATTCTGCGCGATCGGATTCAGCCGGTTGCTGGGAATGATGTTGCTTGGAAACACCTGGCGGGTGACGGTGCTGCCCGAGAGCACGGCCGTGTTCGGATCGTAAAGGGCATAGCTGGAATTGATCTTCAGCAGCTCGGAGAAGTCGCCCTTCCTCTCGGCGGCCGTGGGCACGGTAGTGTAGGTGGGCGCCGGCTCGCTGTTCTTGTGGCCTTCATAGGTGAAGAACCAGAAGAGCTTGTCCTTACCGTTGTAGACCTTGGGTATTACCACCGGACCGCCCGCGGTCACGCCCCACTGGTTCTGCCGGAAATTGGTCTTGTGCCCTCCGGCAGCGTTGGTGAAGAACGGGGTGGCGGTGAAGTTGGAAACCTGGTTGAACTCCGACAGCGACCCGTGCAGTCCGTTGCCGCCGCCCTTGGTAATCACCTGCACCGTGCCTCCCCCGGACCCGCCGTACGCGGCATCCACGTTGAGCACGTCGACTTTCACTTCGCTGACAGCGTCCACCGGCGGGCTGAATCCGGCGCGCCGGTCATTCTGCGTGGTGGCGTTGCCCAGCGTACCGAGGTTCGGCACGCCGTCCAGCAGGACCTCGTTGGCTCCGGCGGCCGCGCCGCCCATCCCCATGTTCGAGAACCCAGAATTCTCGTAAGGCCGATTCTGATCCCGCACGCCCGTGTTGACCACGCCGTACGCCATTACCGCCAGGTCCATCGGGGCTCGTCCGTTGATCGGCAGGTTCTCCACTTCGCGCGTGGTGATGGACTGTCCGGCCGAGGCGCTCACGGTATTGAGTGGTGGCGCGTCCGCCGTCACGGTCACGCTGTCGCTGGTATTGCCGATGGCGAGTTGGATGTCCACCGCTATCCGCACATCGCTGGCCAGCTCGATCCCCGATTGGACGTAAGTTTTGAACCCGGCCACTTCCGCTGTCACCTGGTAAACGCCCGGCGGCAGTTGGGGAATCGTGTAGAAGCCTTCCGGACCGGTTACGGTCGGGAACTTGCTGTTGGTGTCGACTTTGACCGCCGTCACTCTTACGTTCGGCACCCCCGATCCGGAGGGATCGGTGATGTGGCCGGTTAGGGTAGAACGGTATTCCTGCGCAAACAAACCACAGGCGCATGAAAGCATCACGAAGAAAAAGCGTCGCAGCATAATCTATCACCCCAATTGACGCTCATTTTAATACATGGAACTCCTGATCGATACCCCGTACCTGTCGCTTCGTGGCGCCCATGGTAAAATCGAATTCCGCCGCCAATGCAACGCGCCAGCAGCCTCATTCGCAGATTGAGACTCTCGGGCGAAATCATCACTCCCGAGGAAATGGCGCGTTCTGCATGGCCGGACGCCGTCGGCAAGCGCATCGCCTCCCACACCCGCATCGCCAAGCTGGTTCGCACCCGCCTTGTGGTCGAGGTCGAGGACTCGACCTGGCAGCGCCAGCTCTTCGCCCTGTCGCGGCACATCTTGCATAATCTCGAAAAAGCTCTCGGCCCCGGCCTCGTCGACGACCTCGAATTCCGTGTCGTGCCCCGCCGGCGCGAGCCGCTGGTGGCGCGCGTGAGCACGCCCGGCATCTCCGACGACGCCGACACCATCGCCGACCCGGTCTTGCGCGACCTCTACAAAATATCGCGCCGAAAGGCCCAGGCGTGAAGATCACCGAACAGGAAGTTCGCTATGTGGCCGCGCTGGCCAACCTCGAACTCAGCGATGCCGAGGCTGCTCGCCTGCGCTCCGATCTTGACGGCATCCTCGAACATATGGACCGCCTCAACGAGATCGAAACCAGCGGGGTTGAGCCGATGGCGCAGGTCCTGTTCGACGCCGACCCCGCCGCCACTCTCCGTGAGGACGTGCCCGTTCCCCCGATCGGCAACCAGGCAGCCCTCGCCAACGCCCCGGAACCCGGCGCCGGATATTTCAAAGTTCCCCAGGTCATCGAACGCTGACCCATGCACATTCCCTCGCTGACCATAGCAAGCGTGAGAGACGGCCTGCTGGCCCGCCGGTTCAGCGCCGCCGAGCTGGCCGCCGAGGCCCTGCGCTTCGCCGAAGCCGAAAATCCCAAGACCAACGCCTACCTCCACTTCTGCCCCGAGCGCGCCTTGGCCGCCGCTGCGCGCGTCGACGCACAGATCGCGCGCGGCGAAACTCCCGGCCCGCTAGCCGGCGTCCCGATCGCCGTCAAGGACGTGATTGTCACCCGCGGCGTGCGCACCACCTGCGGATCGCGACTGCTCGCCAACTACATCCCGCCGTATGACGCCACCGCCGTGGAGCGTATCGAAGCCGCCGGCGGCGTCATTCTCGGCAAGACCAACTGCGACGAGTTCGCCATGGGTTCGTCCAACGAAAACTCGGCGTTCGGGCCGGTCCGCAACCCCGCGGCCCTCGACCGCGTCCCCGGCGGCTCCAGTGGCGGGTCCGCCGCCGCCGTCGCACAAGGCACGGCCGTCGTGGCGCTCGGCAGCGACACCGGCGGCTCCATCCGTCAGCCCGCCTCCTTCTGCGGCGTTACCGGCGTCACTCCTACGTATGGCCGCGTTTCGCGCTACGGCCTCACCGCCTTCGCCAGTTCGCTGGATCACATCGGACCGTTCGGCCGATCTGTCCGCGATGCCGCGGCCGTGCTGAGGGTGATTGCCGGCCGCGATCCTCGCGATTCCACCTCCGCCGCCGCGCCCGTGCCCGATTACACGGCGCTTCTCGACCGCAACGTAAAAGGTTTGAAGCTTGGTATCCCGCGCGAGTATCTAAAAGGGTTGACGAGCGAAACCGGGGAGCTGATCGCCCGCGCCGTGGAGACACTGAAATCCCTCGGCTGCGAGGTCTGCGAGATCAGCCTGCCGGCTACCGACTACGCCATCGCATGCTACTACGTGATCGCGACCGCCGAGGCAAGCAGCAACCTGGCCCGCTACGATGGCGTGCGCTACACCTGCCGTACCAGGGGCGCGGGCACTCTCTCCGAAATGTATCGCCGCACACGCAGCGAGGGCTTCGGCGCGGAGTGCAAGCGCCGCATCATGTTGGGCACCTACGTTCTGAGTGCCGGCTATTACGATGCCTACTACCTCAAAGCGCAGAAAGTCCGCGCCCTGATCGCACGCGATTTCGCCAACGCCTTTCAGCAAGTGAATGCCATCGTGGCTCCCGTCTCGCCTTTTCCCGCGTTCAAACTCGGCGAAAAGGTAGACGACCCGATGGCCATGTACCTTTCGGATATCTACACTATCACCGGCGACCTGGCGGGGATTCCGTGCATGAGCGTTCCGTGCGGCCGGACCCGCGAGGGACTGCCGGTTGGAATGCAGATTCTCACCAGGCACTTCGACGAGACCACCATGTTCCGTCTCGCCGACGCCTACGAACATACTCAGAGCAACTGAAGAAGGAGAGACTTGACCATGCCATTCACACTACCGCCGCTGCCCTATGCTCCCAACGCCCTGGAGCCGTCCATCGACACCATGACCATGGAGATCCATCATGGCAAGCATCACGGCGCCTACGTAACCAATCTCAACAAAGCCCTGGAATCGGCGCCGGCCCTGGCCGGCAAGAGCGTCGAAGAGCTGCTGGCAAACAACTGCGCCATCGTGCCCGAGAACATTCGCACCGCGGTCCGCAACAACGGCGGCGGCCACATGAATCACTCCATGTTCTGGAAAATCATGGGACCGGGCGCCGGCGGTCCTCCGGTCGGCAACGTCGCCCAGGCTATCAACGCGGCCTTCGGCAGCTTCGATACCTTCAAGGAGAAGTTCAATGCCACCGGCATGGGACGCTTCGGCTCCGGTTGGGCGTGGCTGATCAAGACCTCCGGCGGCCTCGAAATTATTTCCACCGCCAACCAGGACAATCCCATCATGGAAGGCAAGAACGCGGTCATGGGCTGCGACGTCTGGGAGCACGCCTATTACCTCAAGTACCAGAACCGCCGGGCGGACTACCTGGGAGCCTGGTGGAATGTGGTCAACTGGAAGGAAATCGAAGACCGCTTCAACGCGAAATAAGGCAGGCCAGACTTGCACAAATACGATCTCATCGTGATCGGTTCCGGCCCGGCGGGCCAACGCGCCGCCATCCAGGCAGGCAAAGCGGGACGCCGGGTCGTGGTCGTCGAGCAGCGTGAGATCGTCGGCGGCGTTTGCATCACCACGGGCACCATTCCCAGCAAGACCATGCGCGAGGCCGTTCTATACCTGTCCGGATACCAGTATCAAGGCATCTACGGAATCAACTACCGCGTCAAGGAAAAAATCACCATGGCCGATCTGGGCTTCCGGATAAACCAGGTGATCAAGACCGAAGCCGACGTGATCCGCGATCAACTCAACCGCAACGGCATCATGGTGGAAACGGGCGTGGCCAGCTTTCTCGATCCGACGCACGTGAGGGTGGTCAACTCCCGCGGCCAGGGCGATCTCGAGGCACCCAACATCATCATCGCCACCGGTACCCGGCCCGCCGCGTCTCCAACGGTTAAGATCAACGGCAGCAATATCATCAATAGCGACCAGATCCTCGACATGCCGGAGATGCCCCGGACACTCATCGTCGTGGGCGGCGGCGTAGTCGGCGTCGAGTACGCCTGCATGTTCTCGGTATTGGGTGTTCGCGTCACGCTGATCGAGAAACGACCCAGGCTCCTGGAATTCGCGGACCTCGAAATGGTCGAAGCGCTCTCCTATCACCTGCGCGACCAGCGCGTCACCATGCGGCTCAACGAAGAGGTCGTTTCCGTCGAAGAGCAGGCTGCCGGCGGCGTGGTGGCCCGCCTCAAGAGCAACAAGGTGGTGAGCGCGGATGCCTTGCTTTACGCCGTCGGACGCCAGGGCAACGTGGAAAGCCTCAACCTGGCGGCTGCCGGACTCGAGGCCGACAGCCGCGGCCGCATCGCCGTAGACTCCGAATACCGCACCAAGGTGCCCGGGATCTTCGCTGCCGGCGACGTAATCGGTTTCCCCAGCCTCGCATCCGTCTCCATGGAGCAGGGCCGGATGGCCGCAGCCGCGGCTTTCGGACTTCAGGTTCACACCCACGCCGCCAGCTACCCCTACGGCATCTACACCATTCCCGAAATGTCGTTTGTGGGCAAGACCGAGGAACAGCTCACTCAGGAGGATGTTCCCTACGAAGTAGGCTTGGCCTACTATCGCGAAACCGCCCGAGGCCAGATCCGCAACGACACTACCGGCCGGCTCAAGCTGATCTTTCACCGCGAGACGCGCGAGATACTAGGCGTGCACATCATCGGCGACGAGGCCGCCGAGCTGGTGCACATCGGCCAGGCAGCCATGGCGCTCAAGGGCACCATTAATTACTTCGTCGATACGGTTTTCAACTATCCCACTCTGGCCGAATGTTACAAGCAGGCCGCGTTCAATGGTATCAACCGGCTGGCTCAGGGTTAGGCGGCAGCTTTCAGCCTTCAGCTTTCAGCCATCAGCCGTCAGCTTTATTGTGCTCATACTGGGGCATGTGCCAGGCCCGGACAGCAGCACGGGGGCGGCTGAGAGCTGAAAGCTATCGGCTGAGAGCTGAAAGCTATTGGCTGAAAGCTGAAAGCGGGCATTCCCCAATAACCTTCGACAACATCAGGCTAGCCCGAGCAGTACCTTATCTCTGGTACCTGTCGATACTTGTAGCCCGCATAAGTCCCATGTAAGTTACAGGACGGAGGTTCACTATGTCTGTGTCTTCGGTTCGCGTGGCCGCCTTTATGGTCGCGCTTGCGATGATCGGATTGACGTCCTGTTCGGGCCCGAATACGGCCCGCGTGGGAACGCCTGAATTTTACTGGTACGCCGCCAAAGAGACTTATGCCGCCGGCGACTACATCAAGACTGCCGATCATCTGGATCACTTGATCGACAATCAGAACGAATACATGGCTCGCGCCGTGCCGTGGTCCCTGGTGCTGACCTCCGGGATGGCCGCCGGCTACATGGAACTCGCCGACGCCTACACGGCCGGAGCCCGCGTCAATAACGCCAATGCGCTCGCCTTCCGCCGCAAGGCCGCGGACTACCGCACCATGGCCAGCCCCCTGGTTCTGCGCTTCGCCCAGAATGTGGAAAAAATGGCTCAAGTCGCGGGCGGCGGTGTCCAGCTAGCCTTTCCGCTCCCCAAGGGCACGGCGGCGCAGTCCGCGCTGATCCACCAGATCGCCGGCGGCATTCCGCTGACGGCCGGCGACCAAGAGACGGCACAGTCCCTGACCATCCAGCGCAACGTGCTGCTGGCCGTCTGCGCGGCTTCCGGCGCTCCCAACGATACCGCACGCACGGAAGAGGTTTTGGGACACGCCTCGGCTTTGCTTCCTCGCGCGACCTTCGAGAGCGCGCTTTCCCAGATGCTCAACGCCGAATCCGTGCTCTACGCGCGCGACAAGCTGGACGACCCTGAAAAGCTCGACGCCATCCGCAAGCGCGCCCAGTACGTAGCCAGCGGAGCCGCGCGATTGACCAACACCGCGGGCAAAGTCACCCCTGTCGAAGCCTCCGTGCACTAGCGGAGCGGGTTAGATCACGACCAGCGACCAGTTACCTTTTTGTCTGACCTCCCGCACTCCGGGGAGCGCGGTTCGCACCATCTCCACCTCGTGAGCCTCGAACCCGCTCGCGAGTAAGACTCCGCCCGGCGTGCGGGCGCTCAGCAGGTCCTGCGCCATCGCGGTGATCGCTTCGGGGCTGATATTGGCCAGCACCAGGTCCGCGGTCTCCGGCGCCACCGCGTCCACGCTCCCGACAAAGCCCTCGCCTGCGATCTCGACAGCGACGCGGTCGATATCGCAGGCGATGACTTTTCCGGCCCCGAGCAGCCGCGCTGCGCGCGCCAGAATCCCCTGCCCCGTTCCCACATCGAGCACCGTCATCCCCGGCTTCAGGTAATCTTCCATGGCTTCGATGCACAGCCGGGTTGTCTCGTGCAGGCCCGTGCCAAAGGCCATCCCCGGGTTCACCGTGATCCGCAGCCGCCCGGGCGGCGTCGGATCGTCCCGCCAATGCGGCGCCAGAAAGAAACGGCGACCAACCTCCATCGGCTGGAGCAGGTCGCGCGCATGCTGCACCCAATCCCGCTGCTCCTCGTCGCGCTCACGGGCGCCGGGGAACAGGTCCAACAACCGCTTCCGGTCTGCCGTGTCCTCGAAGAAGGCGCGCACGCTCCACGCATCGATCTCGACGATCCCCTCCGACCCCTGCTCCCACAACTCCGCGATCAGGACGTCCCGATCTTCGGCATCGCAATCGATTTCGAGCGAGAACATACTATCTCCGCGGAAACGCGATCTCCACCTCGAACCGGATCCAGTCGATTTTGCCGAGGTCTTTGCCTTCCACCAGTTCGCCGGATGGGCTGACCTTCGATTGCACAATCCG
>DATJYJ010000294.1:0-16531 GCA_035578025.1 Verrucomicrobiia bacterium | reverse complement strand
ACATCAACGACGCCAACACCTATAACAGCGGCACCTACGGGATTCCCGCGGCAGACCCGCTCGCGGACATCACCGACGTGCGCGTGCAGAGCATGCTCGGCTCTTACACGCATATCTTCAGCCCGTCGCTGACCAACGACTTCCGCTACACCTATCTCCGGCGCAAGTTCCTGGAGACTCGGCCCGGCTATGGCGATAACCTGGCGGCGAAGATCGGTCTCACGGGTGTGACCGACGCGGCATTTCCGGCGTTCACCATTCCCGGCTACGGCGTCCCGGCCGGATTCGTGGCCGGCAACGTGACCATTCCCAGCACCGGCGCGGCGCTGGGCAACCCGTCGATGGTCTACCGGTTCCAGACGCCGATCGTCGACCAGCAATGGCTGGAATCGCTCTCGTACTTTCGCGGCAAGCACTCGTGGAAGTTCGGCGCGGAATACCGCAAAGGCGCCAACGACGAAATCCGCGACCGCGGCTCGGCCGGCAGTTTCACCGCCAGCCCGCTGATTACCGACCTGCCGGGCTCGTCCTCGACCACCGGCAACGCGCTGGCCAGTTTCCTGCTGGGCCAAGTCAATGCCGCCAGCATCCAGGTGTCCGACAAGATTCCCTCGCGCGCCACGTACCTGGCGGTCTATGCGCAGGACGACTGGCGCGTGACCGACCGGCTCACGATCAACGCCGGCTTGCGCTATGAAGTCGAGTTCCCTCGCTATGTGGTCGGGAACAAAATGACTCGTTCGATCCGTTGGCCATCAACCCGGTCTCCGGAACGCCCGGCGTGGTGACCTTCGCCGGCGTGAACGGCACGCCCACGCGCGCGTTCCGCACCGACTGGAACAACTTCGGTCCGCGCCTGGGATTCGCCTGGCGCCTGCCCGGAAGGCGCGACACCGTCATGCGGGGCGGAGTGGGCGTCTTTTACGGCCCGACGGTCAGCAACACCATCGGCGACGTGGCGTCGCTGGGCTTCTCCACGTCCGCCAGCTACACCGTGGCGCAGGCCGAGACACAGAGCGTGTTCGACTTGAAGGACGGATTCCAGGCGGTGGCGCGCCAGCCGCTCACTCCGGCGTTCGGAGCCGTGGCGCTCGGCCAGAAGCCCAACACGGCTGTGTCCTACTTCAATCCCGGCCAGGTAGCGCCCATCTCCTATCAGTACAACCTAAGCGTGCAGCGCGAGGTCGCGCGCGACCTGCTGCTCGAAGCAGGATATATCGGCAACGTCAGCCATCACCTGACCGCGAACGATCTCAGCCTCGACCAGGTGCCGCCGCAGTTGATGACCTCCGGCAACGCGCAACTGGTGCGCCCGTTTCCGCAGTTCAGCAATGTGACTTGGATCAATCCATCTATCGGCAACTCCACCTACCACGCGGCATTCGTGCGGGCGCAGAAACGGATGAGCGGCGGGTTGTCGCTCCTGGCGCACTACACGTTTTCGAAGTTCCTTGACGACGTGGAGGCGGCCAACGAGTTCGGCACCACCGGCAGCTACATGGATGCTTACAACCGGCGCCTGGACAAGGGCCCGAGCGGCAGCGACGTGCCGCATCGGCTGATCGTGGAAGCGCTGTACGAGGTGCGGCCCTTCAAGGGCAGCCGCGCGCTCAATGCGCTGCTGGGCGGGTGGAAGATCGGCGTGCTCGAGACGGCGGAGTCGGGCCCGACGTTCACCGTGATCACCGCCGCCAACACGACCAACGCCTTTCCCGCGGGTTCGCTGCGCCCGAACCTGATCGGCGACCCCAATCTGCCGTCCGGGCAGCGCACGGTCAGCCAGTGGTTCAATACTGCGGTCTTTGTCAATCCGGCGCCCCTGACCTTCGGGAATTCGCCGCGCGGGGGCCTGCGCGGAGCGCCGGTGATCACGACCGATGCCACGCTCGAGAGGGGCTTCCGCATCGCGGAGAGCATCAGACTCGACCTCCGCGCCGAGTATTGCAATCTGCTGAACCGCGCGATCTTCAATGTTCCCGGATTCACCCTGGGGGCAGGCGATTTCGGCGTGGTTTCCAGCGCCCGGCCGCCCCGCACGGCGCAACTGGCGGCACGCCTCGGCTTCTAAACTCCAAACGGCAACCGGCGTGCATTATTGCTGCTTTCGAGTGCCGTATGTGCTTCAACCAGTTGAGGTTCCACAGCGCGGGCGTGACGTTCCGGCACACGTGTGTGATCTACAGGCGTCAGTCACTTGGTATACTTTAAGTTCAAACCGACATCGTACATGAAGTGCTTTTCCCTCATACTCTTGTGCGCGGCGACCGGGTTCGCCGCCGACTTTACAACTGGACAGGCCGCGAGGCTGGTCATCGGCCAGGAAACATTCACCTCGCAGGACGCCAATTCGAGCGACATCATCGTCGGCGCGGTCAGCGGCATCGCGTACGCGGCGGACACGCTGTTCGTGGCGGATTCCAACCGCGTGGGTTCAACGCCGAACAACCACCGCGTGCTGCTGTTCCAGAATCTCTCCGGCATGCTGCCTTCACCCACAGCACAGCTCAACTACAACACCAAGTGTCCGGTCTGCGTGGGGCAGGCGACCGTCGTACTCGGCCAGCCCGACTTCACCACCACCACCGAAAACCTGGTCGCCAACCAGAGCAATCTCCGGCTTCCGACGGCGGTGGCTTCCGATGGCGTGCACGTGGTGGTCGCCGATACCAATCACAACCGGGTGCTGATCTGGAATCGCATTCCGACCATCAATAATCAGCCCGCCGACGTGGTCATCGGACAGCCCAACTTCAGCAGCACGTCCATTCCCGGCAATCTGCCCAACGCCCAAAGCATGCGCGGGCCGCAGGGCGTGTGGATCCAGAACGGCAAGCTCTACGTCGCCGACACCCAGAACAACCGGGTGATGATCTACAACCAGATACCCACCAAAAACGGCGCCGCCGCCGACCTCGTCCTGGGGCAGCCCAATCTCAGCACCTTCGTCCAACCGGACCTTACTCAGCAGAAGACCGACGTCACCGCCAGCGTGTTATTGAATCCGGTGGCGGTCACCTCCGATGGAACTCACCTCATCGTGACGGATCTCGGATACAACCGGGTGCTAATCTGGAACTCGATTTCCAACACCAACGGGCAGCCGGCAGACGTGGCCGTCGGACAGCCCGACCTGGTCAGCTCGGTCGCCAACAACGCCTACACCGTCGATACGACCAACAACAACATTGAGACTGCAGTCCTGTGCACCGTCTCCAACGGAACCGACATTAACGGCAACCCGACCTATCCGGCGTACTGCAACTCGACCTTGAATTTTCCCCGTTTCGCGCTCGCGGCCGGCAACCGGCTGTTCATCGCCGATGGCGGCAACGATCGCCTCCTGGTGTTCGACTCCATCCCCACTCAGAGCGGAGCCTCCGCGGATTACATCATCGGCCAGATCGGCGGTACCGTGAACCAGGCTTCGGACGCCGCGGACTCGCTGCGCACGCCGATGTCGCTGGCCTGGGACGGCACCAACCTGTACGTGAGCGACGCCTACAACCGGCGCATCACGGTGTACACGATCGCCGAGACCATCGTGCCGTATCAGGGAATCCGCAACGCGGCCAGCCTGGACATCTTCGCCAACGGCACACTGACCGTCGGCGGAACCATCCAGGCGGGAGATAAGATCGACATCAACATCGGCGGCACTTCGAGCACCGACAGCAACGGAAACACGACCATCACCGGCGGAGCGGACTATATTTACACGGTGGCCTCGACCGACGCAATCAACGATGTGATCAACGCGCTGGTCAGCGCCATCAATACTGCCAACAGCGGTGCGGGCGACCCGAACGTTTACGCCACGCCCGACTTGGCCACAAGCGAGTTGTTGTTGACCGCACGCGCCTCCGGCACCGACGGCAACAACATCAGCTACTTCTCGACAGTGACGGCGGCTTCCACCACTGCGTCCCCGCAGATCACCGTGACCACCGGCGGCAGCACGCTGTCCGGGGGAGGTGACGCGGCACAGATCGCGCCGGGATCGCTGGTGGCCATCATCCCGAATCCTGGATCCACGCTCTCCTATCAGACGGCCGTGGCTCCCCCCAACGCGAATCCCCTGCCCACCGATCTGGGCGGAACCGAGGTCTACTTCGACGGCATCCGCGCGCCCCTGATGAGCGTCGCCCCGGATAAGGTCGTCGCACAGATTCCGTGGGAGGTTGGCGATTCCTCCAGCATCAACGCGTTCGTGCGCAGCGTGCGCCCCGACGGCTCGGTGATGGTGACCAGCGCGGTGGCGGTATCGATCGTCTCGGCTAACCCCGGAATCTTTGCCCAGCCCAATACCCAACCCTCCGTGGGAATCGTTTACCACGCTTCGAGCAGCGCTACCGGCATCATTTCGGTGGACGGAACCGCCAACGCAGGCGATACCGCCACGGTCACCATCGAAGACCGCAGCTACAACTATACGGTACAGACGGGCGACACCCTGGACACCATCCGCGACGCGCTGGTGAACCTGATCAATCAGGACCCCAGGGTGACCGCCACGGCATCCGGCGTGTTCGATCGCATTCTGCTCGTAGCGCGCATTCAGGGTCCGGACGCCAACGGAATTCCGTATGGCGCTTCGGCCAACTCCGGCGCCAGCGTGATCATGACCGCAATCGGCACCAACCTGTGCTGCGCCAACGTCGCCGATACCCTGGTAACCCAGAACAATCCCGCCGTTCCCGGCGAGATGATCTATGTGCTGGCCACCGGCGTCGGCCTGCCGGTGCTGGACGATAACAACAAGAGCCTGATCCAGACCGGATATCCGTATCCGTCGGGCGGCCCCGAGACTTCACCGGCGGTGGCGATGAACTCGATCGCGGGAGGCAAGACGGCCGACGTGATTTCCGCGACGCTGCTCCCCGGAACGGTGGGCGTGTACAAGGTGCTCCTCCACCTGAACCCGGACCTGCCGACCGATCCCCTCTCGCAGCTCACCATCGCTCAGGACATATACGTCAGCAATATCGTGACGATGCCGATCGTCAGCCAGTAGTGTAAATCCGCTGCACCTGCTCGCGTACCGCGGCCGGCACCAGGTGTTCCCAGGGATCTCCCCGGGCAATCCGTTCGCGCACTTCCGTGGCCGAGACGCACGCGTAGCCCGCCGGGAGTTCGAGAGGCCGATGCGGCAGCGTAAACCTGCCGCCCCGCTCGGCGACCAGCAGGTCGAATTGCGCCATCATGCCCGAGAACGTGCCGTGATCGCCATAGTCCCAACTCGCGACACGTTCCGCTGCGTCGGCGCCGCACAGAAAACTGAGCTTCACCTCGCTGCCGTATCGCTCGCGGCATTCGCCGGCGATCTCGACAAACAGTCCCCTCGCCGTGGAAGCCACCGAGAACCGCTCCTCGTTCGCTAGCGCGGCGAGTAACAATTGCACACGCTGCTCGTAGGAAACGCCTGAATATTCTTTGTGGGGAAGCACTCGCGGCAGGATGAACGCCACTTCGTCTACCATTGCGAGCGCCGCTTCGGCGAGCGCCACGTGGGCGATCGTGACCGGATTGAACGTCCCGGGGAAAACTGCCAGAGTCGATGGATTCCCGGTCGCCCGGCGGAAGAACTCCATGGCCCCAGGATAACCGGAGTTACTGGTCCAATTGGGGCAAAATCCACCACCGTTGCCGCAATTGGGGCAGCCCGATGAGCGCTATTGCCCAACTCACGAGCAGGCTGCCCGAAGACACGAAGGGCGCAGGATCTCTCCTGCGCCCTGAAATCTCGTGTTCGATCAGGCAGCGCTGGCCAGCAGCTCGTCCGGCGAATCGCTCGATTCGGTTTCGAATTCGTGCCGGTCCGCCGCTTCCTGGCAGGTGATGCAGTACTTAGTCCAGGGCACCGCATCCAGCCGCTTGGGCTTGATGTCCTCTTCGCAGTGCAGGCACACGCCGTAGCTGCCGTCCGCGATGCGCGCCAAGGCGCCCTTGACGTTGCGCAGCATGTTGGATTCGCGGTCCAGATTGCGGATCGCGAGTTCCCGTTCGCCTGCAAGTTGAACTTCATCAATAGCATCCGGGGTTTTTTCGATAGCGATTTCGTCCCGGTTCCGCAAGCCGGCGCTGAGTTCCGCCGCCTTGGTTTCCAAGATCGTTTTGTATTTCTTGAGTTCGGTCTGGTTCATGGCATCCATCTCCTGGTTCGAGTCGGAGTATTTCTTTTTATTTTGTTTCCTTTAGCTCGTCTTGAGCCGTATCCATATAGACGGAAAATCGAGCTAAAGGTTTCAAGTTCGGGCCCCCTCCTTGGGGCCAACCCTCTGGCCGTTCCCGGTCACCGGGCAGCGACTACGAGGCATGATTTAGCAATCAGCGTGCCAAACCGCTTATCAGCGGAAGTTACCGCCCTTTCGCAAACTCTCCAGGGCAGGTGATACGTTACCCTATATCGGCCAGATGCTACCATTTCTCTTTAGCAAACACGAAAATACTACGTGAAGCGGATTGCCCCAGCTCCGATAACCCGCTGCGTTCCCGCCATCTGCTGCCTGATCTTCCTGGCCTCGGGCTGGATCTTTCTGCCCCAATTGGGCTTGCAGAACGATGAAGCGCTCTTCGCAGCGCCCCTATTCCCGCCTAAGGCGGCTGAGGTGGTGAAAATCGGCCACTCCCGGCTGCCGCTCATGCTAATGAGCTACCTCGGGACCCTGAAAAGCTTGCTCTACCGGCCGGTTTTTGCACTGGCTGGCACCGGGGCCCTGGCCATCCGCGTCCCTGTGCTCCTCGCGGGCGCTGCCGGCATCTGGCTGTTCTTCCTGTTTCTCGTCCGTTCCGCGGGATACCGCGCCGCCTGCGTCGGCTGCGCCTTGCTGGCCGCCGACACACTCTACCTCCTCACCATTTGTTTTGATTGGGGACCGGTCGCTCTCCAGCATCTTCTGCTGGTGAGCGGGATCCTCTTACTGCTGGGATTCTACCAGACGTGTCAAGTGCGCCGGCTCTTCTCGGGCTGCTTCCTGCTGGGCCTCGGAATGTGGGATAAGGCCTTGATGACATGGGTCTTAGCCGGCATGTTCGTGGCCGTGCTCCTGGTTTTCAAAAAAGAATTCTTGGCCGTGATCAGCCTCCGCCGCGTCGCCATTTCCGCCTTGGCCTTCCTCCTGGGCGCCCTGCCGCTGGTCGTCTACAACGTGGACCGGGGTTTTGCCACCTTCCGCTCCAACGCGTCCTATGACACTCGCGAGCTGCCGGGAAAAGCACGCCTTCTCGTGGCTACCGCCGAGGGCCGGGCACTCTTCGGGTGGCTGGTCGACGAGGACTGGCAGACGGCGGCGCCGCATCGGCCGCACGGGTTCGTGCAGGACGCTTCTGCCCAATTGTCGGCGCTTGCCGGGCGCCCGCGGCATAGCCTGCTGCTTTATGCCTTCCTTGCCGCGCTGCTCCTGACGCCCCTGGCGCGAGGAGCCTCCCTGCGCGCCATCCTCTTCGCACTCGTTACCATCGCGGTCGCCTGGATTCAGATGGCCGTAACCGCCAACGCCGGCGGCAGCGTGCATCACGCGATCCTGCTGTGGCCCCTGCCCGAAATGGTGATCGCCGTCGCCTTCGCGAGCGCGTCGCGGCGCATAGGGCGCGCAGGCCCGCCAGTCCTTGCCGCCGTGACGGCCGTGCTCGTGATCTCGAGCCTGCTGGTCACCAACGAGTATTTCTTCCTGATGGTCCGCAACGGCGGCGCCCAGAACTGGACCGACGCGATCTTCCGCCTGTCGGATTACATGCGGGGAACGTCGCCTCGCGAAGTCTACTGCGTGGATTGGGGCATCATGGACAGCCTGCGCCTGCTCAATCGCGGGAAGCTGCCCTTACGCGTGGGCAGCGACCTGGTCTCCCGCGCGTCGACCAATCCAGCCGAGGGCGAGGCCGTAGCCAAAACCATCGCCGCACCGGATGATCTGTTCATCGGACACACCAAGGACTTCGAGTTCTTCCAGGGGAATACAGAGAAGCTGGAGAAGTACGCCGCTGGGATTGGGTTCCAGCGCGCGGTAGTAGCCACTATCCCGGACAGCTACGGCCGTACGGTCTACGAGGTGTTTCGATTTGTCAGGAAGTAGGAGCCAACCTACTTCACCTCGAACGTCCCAAACACCAGGCCCAGATCGCGCGGGTCCGACGCCGGCCGGATCACGCGTGAAACTTCGATCGTCACGTGCATCTCGCCTCGTCCCACCTCCGCATCCGGCAGCGGAAACGACAGTTCAAACGCGCTCTCGCGGATCGCGACCGCCGGAAATGTCGAACCGTCCACACTCACCGTCACCTCCAGCGGGCCGGCGCGCAACTGCTCCTCGGGACAGTCCCCGCGCAGGTAGAGCTTGCGGCCGGGTGCGTCGGGCGCGCCCATGCGCAGCGTCGCGCGGCGCGGCATCCAGCGGTGGTCGCCGTCGCTCGCGTACCACTCGGGGCCGAGCAGATACTGCGTCAGCGGGCTCGCGGCATCCACCCGCAGCGGCGCCTTCGTGTCCAGCGGCATGGCGGCATAGATGCTCGTGATGTTGCGCAGCCGCGCCCCGCGGACATCGTAGACCGCGATCTGCTCGCGACCTAGCGCGTAGGCGACTACGCCCGCCGGCAGGATGTAATCCGCCACGTTTCCCAGGTCGGGATGCGCTTCGATGCGCCGCTCGCTGCCCGGCGCAAGGTAAACCTGGTCGAGACCGAACAGCCGGAACGGACGGTCGAGCACGCCGTTCCAAAATAGCTCGCTATCCACGCCTTCCAGCAGGATGGCCTGCGCCGGATGCAGGGCGTGCGCGGCCTCGACGCCCTCCACCAGGCGGCGCACGCGCACCGAGATATCGTGGCTCCAGCGCGAGGTGGCGATGGTGGTGGGTAGCGCCATAGCTATGTAGATCGCCGTCAGCGCGAAAGCCACGCCACGTGTGCCCGTCGCACTACAGGCCCAGCCGCCGAGCCACGCCAGGCCCAGCACCGGCAGGAAGACGTAATACTCGGTCTGGTGATCGCGCAGAGGGAGTACCGGCGCCAGCAGGATCAGGTACCACGCGAGAAAGAACCCGGCCACGCGCGCGCCGCCGATCCATTTGCACACTACGAACGCGAGCAGGCCGGCGCTGACCAGCGCGACACCGGCCGGCAACACCCACTTCGGCAGCGTCAACGGGCTGTATAGAAAAGTGGGGCCCACGCTCCACGTCCAGTACTTGCCCAGCGTGCGCAGCATCGAGCCCGTGAAGTGCATCGCGTAGTCGCCGGTCCTGGGAGCGGGCGCCGCGGCCTGGTGAACCGCAACGTAGGCCGCGGAGACCGCGAACATCGGCAGTGTTCCGCGCCAGAACCGCGGCTTGCACAGCAGCGTGTAGGTGGCCGCGATCGCGGGGTAGACCAGGTTCAATTCCTGCGCGCCGAAGCCCGCCAGAAAAGCCAGCCACTGCCACCAGTAGTACCGGCGCTCGCCCGTCTCCGTATACCGCAAGAGAAAGTGCAGCGCCAGCAGCAGAAAGAAGCCGCAGAGCACCTGGTTGTAGACGCTGGTCCAGCCGAGCGGCAGGATATTCGACGAGTTCACCAGCCATAGCAGCACGGCCCAAAGTCCGGCGCTGCGTGACCCCGTGAGCCGGGCGCCGATGGAAGCTGCCAGCGCGAGATTCGCAACGTGCGTGGCAAAGACCACGATGCGAAAAGGCAGCGCCTCCAGGCCGAACAGCCGGAAGCCCAGCATGAAGAAAATGCGCTCGCTCAGCGGCCGGATGGTGCCCTGCGCCTTGGGTCCGAAGATCGACACCAGCAGGTCGTGGAAGTTCCGGTTATCAATCCCCGCGCCCAGCCAAGCGAAATCGTCGCCGCGGAACCACGCGGTCAGTCCCGGCCAGTAGAGCACCAGGCACAGCAGAGACGGAGCGATCCACCACGCGGCGCTCCGCGCGCGGGTCATTTACTTTCCAGCCCGACACTGAACACGATGATTCCCAGTTCGCGGACATCGGCGCCGCTGGGCGGCATGGCTTTGTCCAACTGGAAATCCACCCGCACGGATTCGCCGGCGAGCACGCTCGCCGGTATGTCACGAACATATTGATAATCGCCCGGCGTGGTGTACGTCTCCGGCGGGAGCGTGAGCCCGCCGACGCTGGCCGAGAGCGAGACGGTCTTCAGCTTGTCGATCGTCGGCTGCGGCACGGTTAGCTTCACGGTGAGCTTGGCGCCCTTCTGCGCGGCGCCGAACGGCGGACGCAGGGCGACGGTGAACTGCTTCTCCGTCCAGCGCCAGGCCGAGGACTCGACACCGTGGAAACCCTTCACCAGTTGTGGTTCGGCCTTGGGATCGGCCATGTTCAGAACGCTCAGCATGCGCGGCGTCTCTTCGTCGATCGCCACGTTGACCTTCTTGCGCTTGCAGGCAGGGGCGAGCAGCAATGCCGCTGCCACGAGCGGCACAGCCCAGCGTATGTATGTCATCAGTCTCCGATTCTCTCCACTTCCACCAGACAACTATAAAACGTCGGGCCGCCGCCGTAATCGGTGAGCCGCTCACTGGTGAGCGCGTTCACATTCCGCCGGCCCGGCGCGCGTTTGCTCCATCGCACCGCCGGCGCGCACACCACGCCGGCGCGCACCCGCCCGTCGACGCTGGCCACCAGAGTACAGGAGCCGCGGTCGTTGAATACACGCACGTGGTCGTCGGTACGGATGCCGCGCGCCGCGGCGTCCTCCGCGCTCAGGTGCAGCGTGGCGGTGTCGAGATCGACGCCGTCGCGGTGCCCGAAGGTGGAATTCATGCTGTCGTCGTTCTTGGGCGAGATCAGCTCCAGCGGGAAGCGCGCGCGTAATGCGGCATCGCCGTGCCGCGATTCGATCGGGGGCTGATACTCCAGCCCGTCGAAATCCAGGTGACACTTGCCGTCTTCGGTGCCGAAATTTCCCTCGGCGAACGGCAGGAACGGATCGCCATTGCGGGAAATTTTGAGACGCACGGAATGCTCCTGGTCCAGGCGCTCCAGCGTGATTCCATCGAGGAACGGATGCCCTGAATCCAGCAGCGTCCGGATCATCTCGTCCTCGCTATCGCGGAAGCACGGATCGTCGAAGCCCATGCGCAGGGCAAGCTCGCGGAAAATCGCGACGTTGCTGCGGCACTCGCCGGGCGGCGCCACGGCCGGCCGTGCAAGCTGCAGATGATAGTGCCCGTAGGCGAAGAACAGGTCGGTGTTCTCCAGGAACGTGGTGACCGGCAGCACGATATCGGCGTGGTCGGCGGTGTCGTTCTGGAACTGCTCCAGCACCACCGTAAAAAGGTCGTCGCGGCGCAGCCCGCGGATCACCGCGTTCTGGTTGGGCGCCACCGCGGCGGGATTGGAATTGTAGACCACCAGCGCCTTCACCGGCGGCTCATCGAGCTCGGTGAGCGCCTGCCCAAGCTGCACCATGTTGATCATCCGCGCCTCGCGGCCCAGGGCCTTCTGCTGCAGATCGGCGCGCTCCAGCCCGGCACGATTCACCTGAAACGCCTGCGAAGTGGAAAGCTGCAAACCGCCGCCGACTTCCTTCCACGAGCCGGTGAGCGCCGGCAGCAACGCGATGGTGCGCACCGCGGAGGCGCCGCGCTCACTGCGCTGCACACCGTAATTGAGGCGGATGGCGGCGGGGCGCGTGCAGGCGTACTCGCGCGCCAGGGCGGCGATCTCTGCGGCGGCAATGCCGGTGAGCGCGGCGGCGCGCGCCGGGGTCCAGGCCTGGATACGCTCGCGAAGTCCCTCGAAGCCCGCGGTGAAGCGCGCGACGTAATCGGGGTCGTACAAATTCTCGCCGACGATGACATGCATCATGCCGAGCGCCAGGGCCATGTCCGAGCCGGGATTGATGAAGTAGTGGCGGTCCGCAGCGGCGCCCGTGCGGTTGCGGTTGGGATCGATCACGTACAGCTTTGCGCCGTTGCGCCGCGCTTCCATGACAAACGGCCAGAGATGGACGTTGGTGCCCAGAATATTCGCGCCCCAGGCCAGGATCAGCTTCGCGTGGCGGAACTGCTCGGGCTCCGTGCCGTAGCGCACGCCGAGCGCCTGCGTCAGTCCAACCCCGCCCGCCGACGAGCAGATGGTGCGGTCCAGCCGCGATGCTCCCAGCCGGTGGAAGAAGCGGCGGTCCATGCCGGCGTTGTTCAGAAAGCCCATGGTGCCAGCGTAGCTGTACGGCAGAACGGACTCGGGTCCGAACTCGGCTGCGATGTCCCTCAGGCGCCCCGCGATGCTGTCGAGCGCTTCCTCCCAGGAGATGCGTTCGAAGCGCCCTTCGCCCTTCGCACCAGTGCGGCGCTGCGGGTAAAGCAGGCGGCCCGGATGATATTCGCGCTCGAGATATTGCGCGACTTTCCCGCACAGAAATCCGCGCGTGACCGGGTGATCGGGATTGCCGCGCAGTTTGGTGGCGCGCCCGTTTTCGACGGTTACCAGCACCGAACAGCAGTCCGGACAGTCCAGCGAACACACGGAGTGGCGGATTTCGGACATCAGAACGAATTATATCGTGGGACAGGCTTCAGCCTGTCCACAGGCCGGAGGCTTGTCTTAGTTCGCGCCCGGTTTCTCGATCCGCTCGATCACGTACACCGGCACCGGCCCTTTCTTCGACTCGAGCCGCAACCCGAGTTGTTCGGTGAGGGCGGTGAAGATCGAGGTGCCGGCTTCGGCCGCCGCCGCGGGCTCGCCCGGTTGCGGAGGCTGCACGGGCGCATCCGGCGTCCATTCCAGCTTCAGGTCGTACGGCGCGGTCAGCCCGGTCTCGTTGGCGACGTAGCGTCCCAGCAGGGCAGCCAGGTTGTGGGCGAACATCGTCAGGTCGGTGGCGGTCGCCGAGATTTGTCCGCGGCCGGTCATCATGCGCATCGCCTTCGGATCCGCCGCCGGAGTGAGTTTGGGGCCGTTTTTCGCGACCACCAGGGCATACATCGGAAGATCTCGAGTCTCCGCGCGCAACACCAGGTTAAAGCGGTCGCGCAGCACTGCCTGCAACCGCTGCCGCTGGCGGTTGAACGTCGCCTCCGCCTGCTGCCGGGGCATGGAAGGATTGGGCGTTACCTCCGGCTTGTCGGGCGTGAAGCTGACGTCGTAGCGCTCCGACTGCACCCATCCCGGTGCCCCCACGATCTGGTAAGAGCGGAGATCGTAGGCGACCGTCAGCAGCGTCATGGCCGTAGTGCCCTGGGTTCGAATCCCACCCTGCGGACCCGGGCCAATCCGCGAGTCCGTCGATCCCGGATCGGACGGCTTGATCGAGACCACTTCGTAGGTGTATTGCGGAGGCGGCGGAAGCGTTTGCGCGCGCAGCATGCCGATCACCAGCGGGGTCGTCACAGCCGCAAGCGCCGCGCCCGCAAGGGCTGCCTTGCGAATCAGCGTCAAGCGCAGCGTCACCCTTTGCGCCATGATCTCCCGAATGCGCTTCTTGAGGTCGGCGCCGGTAACACCCGGCGCGCACGCCAGCGGCGATTCCGCGTAGAACTTGCAGATGTTCAGGATGCTTTGGGCGTAAGTCTCCGGCTGGCTTCCCTGCCCCAGGACAGCCTCGTCGCAGGCCCGCTCCCTCTCCTCGATCAGGCGCCGCCCGATCCACCACATCGCGGGGTGAAACCAGAACACAGTGCCGGCCAGAAGGTGCAACGCCGCCGTCAGGTTGTCGCGCGACCGGACGTGGCAGAGTTCGTGCGCCAGCACCGTTTCCATTTGTTCCGGCGTGAGTTTCGCCGCCAGGCCCTCCGGCAGCAGCAGGACCGGGCGGAACAGGCCGAATATCCCCGGCTCGATCGCGGAAGCCGACATCGCCACGGGAATCGGATAGTCCATCGGCAGCGGAGTCGCGTTCCTTCGCAGTTCTCCAAGCGCGTTCCAGCGTCGCAGCCAGCGGCCGGCTAGCAGGAGCGACCCTGCAATCCAGACCACGCCGAAGACAGGCGGCCACCATGCACGAGTTGGGGGCGCAACCGGCATCGGCGCGAACGACGTCGTGATCTGCTCTACACGCATCGCCGGCATCACAGGCGGTACCCGTACCGACCGGACCTCGACGCGCGTCCCCAGCGAAAGCAGCACGGAGAATGGCACCAGGAACTTCAGCGACGCCGCCAGCCAGAGCCAGTAGCGGGTACGCGCCCGGTTGTTCTTGAGAGCGAAGCACGCCGCGGCCACCGCGGCCGCGAACAGCGTGGATTGCCAGAGATGATTGCCCAGTTCACTCATTGCCCCCCTCCTGCTTCTTGGACAGCTCCTGAATCAGCTTCTCGGCCTCCCGAATATCCTCTAGCGTCAGCTTGCCCGCTTCCACCATCTGCGCCATCACCAACTGCGGATCGCCGCCGAAGAGATCCAGGACTTCGTCCACCAGGCGGCTGCCGGCCTCATTGCGGGAGATGGCCGCATCGAAGATGTGTGCGTTGCCGATCTTCCGCAGACGCCGCACGACGCCCTTCTCCTCCAGGCGGTAGACCGTGGTCTGAACCGTCGAGTAGGCCGGACGGTCCGGCTCGGGAAATGACTCCTGAATCTCCCGAATGGAAAGACGCCCTTGCTTCCAAAGGGCCTCCATGATGCGAAGTTCCAACGCTGTCAGCTTTTGCCGTTTCATTTGTATCTACTACATCGTCATCAGGAATTACTATATCACTGCCAGAAAGGAAATCAAGTGCTCTGCATGTAAAATTAGCCGGCGCGATAGGATTCGAGCGTCCAATCGTCTTCCGCCTCATCGTGCTTGAGGATGTAGGTGCCGCCGTCATCCGCGCGCACGCGGAAGTACACGGCGTGCGGATCGTACCAGCGGTCGAGCACGTCTTCCACGGCGAGCCAGCGCTGGCCAAGCCGGAACCGGATGGGGCGCTCGTCAGCCTTGTATCCCGCATAGCACTCGACCTGGATGTTCACGATCCGTCCACCATGCCCGCGATCTCCGCGCCGATGGCCAGCGAAGCCGTGGCCGCGGGGCTCGGCGCATTCAACACGTGCAGCGCGTTGGAGCGCGCGATGAGCTGGAAATCCTGCACGATTTCGCCGCCCGGTGTTATGACCTGTGACCGCACTCCGCTGCCGCCGGCGGCCAGATCGCCGGGTTGGATCTCCGGCACCAGCCGCTGCAACGACCGGCAAAAGATCTCGCGGCTGAAGGAGCGGCGCAGCTCGAACCAGGCCATCGACGGGTACTTGCGCAGAAAGCGCCAGAGCCCGCGATAGCTGAGCGCGTCGAAAAGATCGCCGGCGTTGAAGTCGGTCTTGCGGTAGCCTTCGCGCGCGAACGCCAGCACGGCGTTGGGCCCCGCTTCGATGCCGCCATGAATGAGCCGCGTGAAGTGCACGCCCAGGAAGGGGAATTGCGGGTCGGGGACCGGGTAGATCAGGTGCCGGACCAGTTCCTGACGCTCGGCGCGGATTTTGTAGTACTCGCCCCGGAAGGGGACCATTCGCATCTCCCGCCGCTCGCCGGCCATCTCGGCGACGCGGTCGCAATGCAGGCCGGCGCAGGTGATCAGATAGTCGCCTGGGAATTCGCCGGCGGTGGTTTCGGCGATCCAGCCTGTGCCGTCGCGGCGCGCGCGGGTGAGACGGGCGCGGGTGGTGACCTCGACGCCGAGCGCGGCGAGCTTCTGCACGAGCACCTCGCAGACGCGCGGGTAATCGACGATGCCTTCCTGCGGGACGCGCAGGGCCGCCACGCCGCCCACGTGCGGCTCGATTTCGCGCATCTCTTCGAGACCCAGCCAGCGCAGGCCTTCGAGACCGTTGGCAGTGCCGCGCTCGTGGAGCGCGCGCAACCGCGGGACCTCAGATTCGTCCGCGGCAACGACCAGCTTGCCGCAGACCTCGTGGGGTATCGCGTTTTCGCTGCAGAACTCGACCATTTGCCGGATGCCTGTGACGGCGAGCCGCGCCTTGGTCGAGCCCGGCTTGTAGTACAAGCCGCTGTGCATTACCCCGCTGTTGTGCCCCGTCTGGTGGCGGCCCACGCCGTCTTCTTTCTCGAGCACGCGGATGCGCGCGCCGGGGAAGCGCTCCGCCAGGCGGTAGGCCGTGGCCAGGCCCACGATTCCGCCGCCGACGATCAGGTAGGTCCGGGAAGCCATCCACTAACACTGTAGCTTGCGGCGGCGCGCTCGCTTGAAATGAAATATCTCGCGAATTACGGATAGACGGCAACCGGTAATCTTCCGAGCCATGGTGATCGGATCCGGACTTCGCCACGGCGACTTACTCGCGCTGCGCGCCGATGCGATCCAATCGCGAGAGGAACACTGGGTCGTCGCCGACCTGTTTTGCCTCGACCGCGGAGATATCCTGGTACCTGGAGGTGCGTATGAGCCGCTTCCTGCGCCTGGTCTTCGTCCTGGCCGGCGCGATCCCCGCCCTTCACACCCAGTGCGAGCCCTCGCTTCCGGTGCGCGAGATCCTGGAGAAGATCCGGGCCGCCGACACCGACAACATCCCCTATAAAGAAGGCGAGGCCGTGCGCATGAAGATGTACGCCGAGGCTCTCACGGCGCACCCGCACGATTATTTCGTGCTGCGCATGATGC
>DATJYJ010000293.1:0-7960 GCA_035578025.1 Verrucomicrobiia bacterium | reverse complement strand
GCGTAGATCTCGTCCCATTTATCGCGGCGCGCGCGATAGAACTGCTCGTTGTGGGTGAAGTAGTAGAAATGCTCGTCGGCTACGAACTGCGCCTCTTCCTCGGATAGCCGCTCGGCGACTTTCCGTTTGAGGCACTCGTCCTTGGTCATGAACTCGGGGTTGCCCCCGAGCAGAATGTCCGTGCCGCGGCCGGCCATGTTGGTGGAGACCGTGACCGCGCCTTTGCGGCCGGCCTGAGCCACGATGCCGGCTTCGCGTTCGTGATTCTTGGCGTTCAGCACCTCGTGCCTGACGCCCATCTTTTTCAGGATACCGGAGAGATGCTCGGACTTTTCCACCGAGATGGTACCCACCAGGACCGGCTGCCCTTTGCCGTAATACTCCTTGATCTCTTTGGCCGCGTTGCGGAACTTCTCGATTTCCGTGCGGTAGACCACGTCCGTGTGTTCCTTGCGGATCAGTGGACGATTGGTCGGGATCACGACCACTTCCAGCTTGTAGATCTTCTCGAATTCCGCGGCTTCGGTTTCGGCCGTACCCGTCATGCCGGCCAGCTTTTTGTACATGCGGAAGTAGTTCTGGAAGGTGATAGTGGCCAGCGTCTGGTTCTCGCGCTGGATCTTCACGCCTTCCTTGGCCTCGACCGCCTGGTGCAGGCCGTCGCTCCAGCGGCGTCCGGGCATGAGGCGCCCGGTGAACTCGTCGACGATGACGACCTCGGGGCCTTCTTCGCCGTCGCGGACCACGTACTCGGTATCGCGGCGGTAGAGCACGTGCGCCCGCAACGCCTGCTGCACATGGTGGTTCCACTCGATATTCTGCGGGTCGTAGAGGTTGCCGATATTGAGCAGCTTTTCGACCTTGAGCACGCCCTCTTCGGTGAGCGCCGCGGTTTTGTGCTTCTCGTCGATGGTGTAGTCGCCTGTGGTGTATTTCTCGCCGGGCTCGCGGCCTTCGATCACCTCACCACGAACCAGCTTGGGGATGATGCGGTTGATCTTGTAATACTTGTCGGTGGATTCCTCACTCGGGCCCGAGATGATCAGCGGGGTGCGGGCTTCGTCGATCAGGATCGAGTCCACTTCGTCGACGATGGCGAAGTGATGGCCACGCTGCACGCAGTCCTCGATGCGGAACTTCATGTTGTCGCGCAGGTAGTCGAAGCCGAATTCGTTGTTGGTGCCGTAGGTGATGTCGGAGTTATAGGCTTCCTGGCGCTCTTCGTCGTCGAGGTCGTGGACAATCACGCCCACGCGCAGGCCGAGAAACTTGTAGAGGCGGCCCATCCATTCGGAGTCGCGGCGGGCCAGGTAGTCGTTGACGGTGATGACATGCACACCCTTGCCTTCGAGCGCATTGAGGTAGCAGGGCAGGGTGGCGACCAGCGTTTTTCCTTCGCCGGTCTTCATTTCCGAGATCTTGCCTTTGTGCAGAACCATACCGCCGATCAACTGCACGTCAAAATGGCGCATGTTGAGCACGCGGCGTCCGGCTTCGCGAACGACGGCGAAGGCTTCGATCAGCAGCTCGTCGAGGGTCGCACCCTGGGCCAGGCGTTCTTTGAACTCGATGGTCTTGGCGGCCAGGTCGATGTCGGAGAGGTCGCGGAGCCCGGGTTCGAGGTCGTTGATGGCCGCGACCACGGGCAGCATGGCCTTGACCTCGCGCTCGTTCCTGGTTCCGAAGACTTTGGCCAGAATGGCATCAATCATGAGAAGGTCTCATTACGGGGGGACATTCGCAACTACTATTTTACTCTGACAGGAGAGACGGGCGCGCGGAGAAGGGATTAGCGTGGAGGGAGACCAACGCAGGCGGCATCGGCTCCAAGTACAATGGATTTCACCCCCATGGCACTCCATGACGTAGGTTCACCGGCGCCCGCCCCGACCCCCGACGACGGGCTGCCGGGTCCGGGCTACGCGCTCGACTACATTCAGGATGCAGTCACCACCTATGATCGCGAGTGGCGCCATACCTACCTGAACCGCGCCGCCATGGAGCTTGCGGGGAAGCCGGCGCGGGAATTGATCGGAAAATCGGTGTGGGAAGTTTTCCCGCAAATGGTCGGGACCAGGTTCTACCTGGAGGTGCACCGGGCCGCGGGGGAACGCGCGCGCCGGCATTTCGAAGAACATTATGCGCAGGTAGACCGATGGCTGGAATTCGATGCGTACCCGACCGGCGACGGCCTGGTGGTGGTCGCCCGCGAGATCACCGACGCCAAAAGGCAGGCGATCGAGAACCGGAATCGCGATGAGAGGCTGAGCCTGGCACTCTCCTTCGGCAAGATGGGCGTCTGGGAGTACGATCTGAGACAGGACGTCGTGCGCTGGTCGCCGGAGCTGGAAGCGATTCACGGGCTCGCGCCGGGTACGTTCGATGGCAAACATCGGAGCGTTGAAAGACTGGTTCATCCGGACGATCTCGAGAATCTCCGGCTGGCATACAGGAACGCGATCGTGTGGTGCGGCGTATTGGCGCACGAGTTTCGGGTGGTCTGGCCCGACGGCTCGATCCACTACCTGTACTCGCGCGGCAAGGCAGTGGGCGACGACCGTGGGCAGGCGGAACTGTTACTCGGAGTCACGGTCGAGATCACCGAACAGAAGCTGGCCGAGCGGGAGCTGCACACCAGGTTGCGTCAGCTGGAGCTGTTGAGCGAACTGGCAGGAGCAGTCAGCCGCGCTGACGACTCCGGCGAGGTCTACCAGGCCGCGGTAGAAGGCCTGGTGCGCGCCGTCGCGGCGGATCGGGCAGGTGTCCTGATTTTCGATGCCGACGGCGTGATGCGGTTCAAGGCAAGTGTCGGGCTCTCCGCGGAGTACCGTGCGGCTGTGGAAGGCCACTCCCCCTGGAGCCGCGGAACGCGGGATGCACAGCCCGTCGTAGTGCGGGACGCGCGCGGGGAACCGACGCTCGCACCCCTGGCCGAGGCGCTCGCCAGGGAAGGCATCCAGGCGCTGGCCTTCATTCCTCTAATGGGCAAAGACGGCCTGATCGGGAAATTCATGATCTACCACGATGCGCCGCACGAATTTCATGCCGATGAAATCCGGGTGGCACAGACCATCGCCAGCCACTTGACATTCGCGGCGGAACGCCAGGTCGCGGCGTCGGCGCTGCGCGAGAGCGAAGAACGCTTCCGCGCGATTTTCGCACAGAAGGAGATCGGGATTACCGTGAACGGGCTCGGGGGAGAATGGCTCAGCCTGAACGACGGGGCCTGCGAGATCCTCGGCTATACCAAGTCTGAGTTGCGCGGAAGAACGTTCCTGGAGGTCACGCATCCCGAAGACCGCAGCACCTGTATCGAAGCGGTCCGGAAGCTGCAATCCGGCCAGCTCTCGACCTACCTGGCGGAGAAGCGATACGTCCGGAAGGACGGCCGCGTCATCTGGGTCCGCGTGTTTGCCGCTCCGGTGCGCGACCGCGAGGGCAGGCTGCTCTACTTCATCGCCATGATGGAAGATATCACCGCCAGCGTACAGGCGCGGAGCATTCTGCGGGAGAGCGAGGAACGGTTCCGGTACCTGGCCGACACTGCACCGGTCATGATCTGGATGACCGGGTCCAACCGGCTCTGCACCTTTTTCAGCAAGCGGTGGCTGGAATTCACGGGACGAACGCTGGAGCAGGAACTGGGCAGCGGCTGGCTGGAGGGCGTGCATCCCAGGGACCTGAAGGCTTGCGTTGGAGAGTTCTCCGCAGCCTTTGACACGCAACGGCCGTTCCAGATCGAGCATCGGATGCGGCGCGCCGATGGGGAATACCGGTGGCTGCTCTGCACCGGAGCGCCTCGGTTCACCCAGAACAACGTGTTTGAAGGGTATGTAGGCTGCAGCCTGGACATCACGGACCTCAAGCGGACCCAGGAACAGGTGCTGGCAACTCAAAAACTGGAGAGCCTGGGAGTGTTGGCCGGGGGCATCGCCCACGACTTCAACAATCTGCTCGGCAGTATCCTTGCCGATGCGGAGGTTCTGCTGGACGAGCTGCCCGCGGACGAGCGCGCCCGCGGCGGAATCGAGCAGATCAAGACCGTGGCCATCCGCGCGGCCGAGATCGTGCGGGAGCTGATGGTGTACGCGGGTCAGGAAACCACGGCTTTCGAGGCGGTGGACCTGTCGGAGCTGGTGGCCGAGATGCTCCAGCTTTTGAAGGTCTCCATATCGAAGCGGGCTACCCTGGCTGTCGATCTTCCGGCGCGGCTTCCCCTGGTTCTGGGCAGCGCTCCCCAGCTTCGCCAGGTCGTGTTGAACCTGATTACCAATGCGTCGGAGGCGATCGGGGAGGACGGAGGGGCCATCTCCGTCACAGTCAACTCCGTCGGGGCGCAGGACGACTCGGGCACGGATTCGGTGCGGCTGGTTGTGCGCGACACCGGGATTGGCATGACGCCGGAGGTCCAGGCCAGGATCTTCGATCCGTTCTACTCGACGAAATTCGCGGGCCGAGGCCTCGGACTGGCAGCGGTGCAGGGCATCGTACGAGGCCATGGGGGAAGCATCCACGTTACCAGCGCGCCCGGGCGCGGTTCGCGCTTCGAGATTCTGCTGCCGTGTACCAGCCGGCCGGAGCCCAAAGGCGGCCAGGACATGCCCGTGGCTGTCGCGCGGGCCAGTGCGGGCGATACTGTCCTGCTGGTCGAGGACGAAGATTCGCTTCGAGTAGCCGTCGCGAGAATGCTGGAGAGAAACGGGTATTCGGTGATTGAGGCTGCCGACGGCCGCCTTGCCACGGATCTATACCGGGCCAGCCATTCAGAGATCGACCTGGTTCTGCTGGACATGACCTTGCCCAGGATGGCCGGAAACGAAGTTCTGGCGGAACTGAGACGGATCAATCCCAACGTGGCTGTGGTTCTCACCAGTGCCTACGGCCAGGAGACGGTGGTGCGCGCTCTTGCGGACCAGGCGCCCTGTCCTTACATCCGCAAGCCGTATCCTATGAACGAGCTGATGAGTCTGCTGCGAGACGTGCTGCGAACACGCTTGAAATGGCGTGCCGCCAGCCGGCAGTAATTTTGGAGAGTCTGCCCGATGCCAACCTCGCGGCGCGCATTTCTGACGAATCTCACCGCAGGCGCGGCGATTGCCAACCAGCCGCCGGCAATCGCGGGTCCGCCCCTGAATATTCTCTATCTGCACTCCCACGATTCGGGGCGTTATCTCTCGCCATACGGCTATCCTGTGCCGACGCCGAACCTGCGCAAGCTGGCGGCGGAGGGCGTAGTCTTCCGGCGCGCCTTCAGTGCTGCGCCGACCTGCTCGCCGAGCCGGGCGGCTCTGCTCACCGGACAATGCCCGCACCGCAATGGAATGCTCGGGCTGGCGCATCGCGGGTTTTCGATGACGGACTACCGCCGCCACATTTTGTACACGCTCCGCGGGGCCGGCTACCAATCGGTGCTGGCGGGATTGCAGCACATCGCCGACCGGCCGGAGCGCATCGGCTTCGATGAAGTGATGAAGCCGCGCAGCACGCGCGCGGCCGACGTCGCGCCACTGGCGGTGGCGTTTCTCGACCGGCGTCCCAAGCAGCCGTTCTTCCTCGACGTGGGCTTTTTCGAAACCCACCGCGAGTATCCGGCCCCCACCGCCGAGGACGACGCGCGCTACATCCAGCCGCCCGTGCCGATTCCGGACACGGCGGCAACGCGTGCCGATATGGCTGGGTTCCACGCCAGCGCGCGCAATCTCGATCGCGGCGTGGGACAGGTGTTGGAAGCGCTGGAACGCAACGGCCTGGCCGCCAACACCCTGGTGATCAGCACGACCGACCACGGCCTGGCGTTTCCGCGTATGAAGTGCAACCTCACGGATTTCGGCTTCGGAGTCTCGCTTATTGTGCGCGGGCCGGATGTGTTTCGCGGCGGCGAGGCTTGCGACGCGATGGTGTCGCACCTCGACGTCTTCCCGACGGTGTGCGGCTGGCTCGGCATCCGGCCGCCGGACTGGCTGGAGGGGCGCTCGCTCCTGCCGGTGCTGCGCGGGCAGCGTGCCGAGGTCAACGACGAGGTCTTCGCCGAAGTAAATTACCACGCCTCGTATGAGCCGCAGCGCGCCGTGCGCACCCAGCGCTACAAGTACATCCGCAGATTCGGCGGCCGGACCGCGCCGGTGCTCCCGAATTGCGACGATTCGCCCAGCAAGACGCTCTGGCTGGAGAACGGATGGCGCCAGCGTGCCGTGCCCGAAGAGGCGCTTTACGATTTGATTTTCGACCCCGGCGAACAGTGCAACCTGGCGGGGGACCGGTCATCGGAACGCACCTTGGCGGAAATGCGCGGGCGGCTGGATGCCTGGATGCGCCGCACCGAGGATCCGCTGCTGCGCGGTCCCGTGGCCGCTCCGGCGGGCGCCAAGGTCAACCCGGTGGATGGGACGTCGCCCCAGGAGCCCGTCGTGGACGCCTCGCCCGTGCGCAATTAACTCCAGTATCCACCCCATTTCCTTTCGCGTCCCCGGTTTGGTAAACTGCGAAGAAATAGCGAAAGCGTGGCGGAGATTTAATTGTCCTGGAGTTTGTGTGCCGTTCTCAAAACATGTCCTGCCGATCTTGTTGTCGGCTGTGTCCCTGTTCGGACTGGCGGCCTGCAAGCAGCAGCAGGCCAAACCGGCTGCCATGGGCATGCCGGTGGTACCCGTATCGGCGGCTCGGGCCACCCGGGAATCCGTGCCCACGGAGCTGCGCGTGGTCGGGACGGTGGAGGCGTCGGCCATCGTCCAGGTGAAATCGCAGATCGCGGGGGAGTTGCTGCGCGGCGGTTTCACCGAGGGCCAGAACGTAGTTAAGGACCAGGTCCTGTTCGAAGTCGATCCGCGGCCATACGAAGAAGCTCTGCGGCAGGCGGAAGCCAATGTGACGCGCGACCGCGCGCAGATCGGCCAGATGGAGGCCACGCTGGCGCGCGATGCGGCGCAGGCGAAGTTCAACGCCACCGACGCCGCGCGATATTCGGAGCTGCTGAAGGCCGGTGTGGTATCGAAATCGCAAACCGACCAGGCGATCACGTCGGCGGATGTGGCGCGCGAATCCGCGAGAGCGACGCAAGCCGCGCTCGACAGCGCGAAGGCTGCGCTGGAGAGCGATGTGGCGGCAGTGGGAGCCGCGAAACTCAATCTGAGCTACTGCCAGATCCGCTCGCCGCTGGCCGGACGCACCGGAAACCTTCTGGTGCATCCGGGAAACCTGGTCAAGGCCAACGACGTGCCGCTGGTGGTGATTCACCAGGTGTCGCCGATCTTCGTCAATTTCAACGTGCCGGAGCAGCACCTGGCCGCCGTCCGGCGGTTGAGCGCCAATCGCAAGCTGGCGGTGCGCGCCTTCAGCCAGGACTCGCCGGACCGCGCCGCGGCCGGTGCGCTGTCGGTGATCGACAACGCCGTCGATACCGCCACCGGCACCATCCATCTGAAGGCCACGTTCGAAAACAGCGACGGGCTGTTGTGGCCGGGGCAGTTTGTCACCGCCGTGCTCACGCTGGACACCATCGAAGGCGCGACGCTGGTGCCGGCCGAAGCGGTTCAGGCGGGACAGCAGGGGCAGTACGTCTACGTGATCAAGCCGGACAGTACGGTGGAATCGCGCGTGGTCAAGGTGGGTCGCGCGTTCGGCAAAAAGCTGGTCATCGAGAATGGCGTCGCACCCGGCGAAAACGTGGTGACCGACGGACATCTGCGCCTGTTTCCGGGGGCGCAGGTGCAACTGGTGGATTCGAACAAGGCTGAAGCGGAGAAGTCATGAACTTCTCCACCATTTTCATCAAGCGCCCGGTGATGACGGCGCTGGTCAGCTTCGCGATTCTCCTGTTCGGTACCATCGCGTTCCGCGCGCTGCCGGTGGCGGCGCTGCCGAGCGTGGACTACCCGACCATCCAGGTGAGCGCGGCGCTGCCCGGCGCGAGCCCGGAGACCATGGCATCGACGGTCGCCACCCCGCTGGAGCGCGAATTCTC